>JALYXY010000120.1 GCA_030946875.1 Pseudomonadota bacterium
CACGATCACCGTGCCGATCACCAGGGGGATCCACGGCACGGACAGCTCCATTCCCCAATGGAAGGACTGGCGGTTGACCACGTACACGAGCACGAGGCTCATCAGAAACCCGAGCCCCAATCCCACCGCCATGCCGACACCACTGACGAGCAGGCCTTCGCTCGCGAGCATCACGGCGATTTCGCGTTTGAGCATTCCAAGGTGCCGCAACAGTCCGAACTCCCGGCGCCGCGCGAGCACCAGCGCGCCGAATGCCGACGACAGTCCAACGAGCCCGATGACCACCGCCGCGAGCTCGAGCGCATAGGTCACCGCAAAGGTGCGATCGAAGGCGCGCAGCGACATGCGTCGGATGTCCTCGGGCAACGCGATGTCGAGCTGCGAGTTTCCCGGCAACGATCCGGCAAGAGCCGCCTTGAGTTGTGAGAGATCGACACCCCCGCCCGCCCACACCGCCGCGCCGGTCGCATTTCGATCGCCCGTGAGTGCAACGTACCGCGCGCGCTCGATGACGATCGCCCCCTGGGGCCGCGCGTAATCGCGCCAGATGCCGCGGATCGCGAATGCCTCCTCGTGCCCGCCGAGCGGCAGTCGCACGACATCGCCGGTGTGCCAGCCGTAGAGTGCAGCCGCGGCCTCGTTCACCCAGGCGCTCATGTCACTGCGGACTGCCGGCGGACTTGATTCGATGAGGGCAAACGACCTTCCCGGGTCCGTGGGGTCGAGGTCGCGGGCGAGCACCACGACGCGAGGGCGTTGTGGATCGATAAGCACCTGCTGCTCGCGGATGAAGTCCACGCGCCGCACGCCCGGTGTCGCCGTGATCGCCGTCTGTGCGGCCGGATCGAGAAATCCGGTGTCACCGCTCGGTGCCGCACGAACGTACAGATCGGCGGGCAGGACACGCTCCAGCCACGACTGCAAGGAGTTGCGAAACGAGTGCACCATGATCGCCATCGACACCATGAGGGCGACGCTCGCGACGATGGAGGCGAGACTCACGGTGGCCTGCGCGGGTGCGGCGCGCAGCTGCTCGAGCGAGAGGCGAATCCCGGCGGGTCGTGGCGTGGGCGTGACGCGCCAAGCCCAGGATGCGAGCCTCGGCAAGAGCATGAGCGCGCCGATCAACAGAAGCGCGATGCTGAGATAACCCAAGAGCGGCAGATCCGCAATCGGTGGGCCGAGCATGGCCATACCTGCCGCAAACAGCACGACAACGCCGGAACGCAGGGGGCGCAAGCGCGCGAAGGCGCGTTGCTCGTCGCCCGATTTGAGCGCGTGGGCCGGCTGTGCTCGTGCCGCTTCGAGTGCGGGCAGCGCGCTGCCGGCGAGCGCCGCAGCGATGCCGAGCATTGCCAGGATCACAGCGGAGAGCGGATCCGCGACGAGCTGCGGGGCGACACCGCGGAAGTAGCCAGAGCCGAGATCGGCGCCGATGACGCGAAGGGCGAGACGCGCGAGGCCATATCCGGCGGCCAGCCCCATGACGCTGCCTGCCAGGCCGAGAAGCGCCCCCTCTGCGAGGAGCAACGCCACGAGCTCTCGCCGCCTCAGTCCGAGCACTCGCAGCAGCGCGAGCTGTGGCCGACGCCGCACGATGGCGAGCGCCTGCGTCGAGAACACGAGAAGCGAGCCGGTGAAGAGTGCGACCAACGCGAGGACGTCGAGATTGACGCGGTACGCACGCGAAAGGCTCGCGCCTGCGACGATGCTCGTCTGCGGGCGCGTCGCGGCGACGCCCGGCGGCAACGCGCGCGACAGGCCCTTCACGACCTCGTCGATGTCGCATCCCGGACGCACCCGCAAGTCGATGCGCGACAGCGTGCCGAGACGCGCGAACTGAAGCTGCGCCGCTGCAATGTCCATCACTGCGAGACGCTCCCTTACCTCGGGTCCCAGCATTCCGGCGACACGCAGCGAAACCACTGTAGAGCCCACTTGCACATCGACACGCTCACCCGCTGCTCGCTTCAGCCATTGCGCGGCGGGTGCGCTCAGGAACACTGCATCGGATCGCAGCACATCGAGGCGATCGGTGACTCTCGGCAGCAAGGCCGGCTGGATCGCGACCGCACGAAAGAGGTCGATACCGAGCACGTGCAGGCTTTCTTCCTGACCGACGACGCGCGCATCCAGCTCGACCACCGGGCTCGCGACCGCGATCTCCCCACGCCTCGCAAGCTCCGGATACAGCGCCTCGGCAAACCCGGAGCGTGCGCCGCGAACCTGCAGATCCGCGTCACCCGACAGCGCATGCACGCCCTGCGCGAGCTCGTTCACGGCCGTACCATTGATGAGCTGCACGGCGAATCCGAGTGCCACGCCGAGCGCGATCGCGGCGAGCGCAAGGAATGCGCGAAGCCGATCCTGCGCCCATGCGCCGGCAACCATCATTCGCAGCAGCATCAGCGTGCGCACGTTCGCTAGGCCACGTGATCGGTGAGACCATCGCGCGTCAGCATGAGCACACGGTCGGCGGTAGCGGCAGCAGCACGCGAGTGCGTGACGAGAATGCCCGCGGCATCACCCGCCTTCACGCGCTCACGCAGCAAGACAGCGACCTGCGCTGCGATCTCGGGGTCGAGATTGCCGGTCGGCTCGTCGGCCAGAACGAGCCGAGGACGATGCACGAGCGCGCGCGCGATCGCCACCCGTTGGAGCTCGCCACCGGAAAGCTCGCGCGGCATGCTCGCGGCGCGATCCGCCATCGCGACCGCCCGCAGCACGTCGTGCGCATTCGCCATCGCTTCACGCTCACTCGCACCCAGCAGGACGAGCGGCAACGCGACATTCATACCCACGCTCAGGTAGGGCAGGATGTGAAACGCCTGGAACACGAAGCCGACATGGCGCCGGCGCAGCAGTGTCAGATCGTCATCGCCGAGCCCGACCAGCTCCTGACCGTCGAGCACGATGGAACCCGCGTCCGGTGCATCGAGCCCGGCTACGACGTTGAGCAAGGTCGACTTGCCGACACCGGACTCGCCCATGACCGCAACGTATTCGCCTTTGGCGAGGGCGAGCTCGACGTTCGCGAAGAGCAGGCGTCGCGAGCCGCTCGTGCCGGGCACGGATTTGGACAGGCTGTGGATGTGGAGCACAGGTCGAGGGTAACGGTGGCGCCGAGGTGGGGCAAGTCGCGCTTTCGAGGGCGAATCGGTCCATTCGCGCGCGCTCGCCAGGGTCGCGCAACTATCGCGGTGAGCGCATGGTCATATCGCGAGGCGAAGCCAGCTTCCAGAGTACAATCCGCGCCTCGCGGGCGAGGTGACACAATCGCCGATGCCCTGTGCGTGCCGCGCGGCCCTGAACCGCGCCGTCCAGCCAAACACGATTTGGAGTGACTGCATGTCTTCTGCCGCCGTTGCCTTGCGCGAAGTTTCACTCGACGACAAGTACGCGCTCGATTCGGGCCGCGTCTACCTGACGGGCGCGCAAGCGTTCGTTCGCCTCCTGATGCTGCAGCGCCAGCGTGATGTGCTTGCCGGCCTCAATACCGCGGGCTTCGTCTCCGGCTATCGCGGCTCCCCGCTCGGCGCGCTCGATCAGTCCCTGTGGAAGGCCAAGAAGTTCCTCGACCGCGCCCACATCAAGTTCCAGCCAGGGCTCAACGAGGACCTTGCCGCCACCGCGATATGGGGATCGCAACAGGTGAACCTCTACAAGGGTGCGAAGTACGACGGCGTGTACAGCATGTGGTATGGCAAGGGACCCGGCGTGGATCGCTGCGGCGACGTGTTCAAGCACGCCAATCACGCGGGCACATCCAAATTCGGCGGGGTGATCGCGCTCGCGGGTGACGATCACGGCGCCAAGTCGTCGACGCTGCCGCATCAGTCCGATCACATGTTCTCCGCCGCGATGATGCCGGTGCTGTATCCGTCGTCGGTGCAGGAGATCCTCGACCTGGGACTGCATGGATGGGCGATGTCGCGCTACTCCGGCTGCTGGGTCGGCTTCAAGTGCGTGGCCGATACGGTCGAAAGCTCCGCTTCGGTGTACATCGATCCGACGCGCACGGAGATCATCATTCCCGATGACTTTCCGCTGCCTCCCGATGGTGTTTCGATCCGCTGGCCCGATGGGTTCCTCGAAACCGAAGCACGGATGCAGAACTACAAGATTTACGCTGCGCTCCACTATTGTCGCGTGAATCAGCTGAATCGCATCGTGATCGGTGCGACGGATATTCCGGCGCGCCTCGGCATCGTGAGCAGTGGCAAGAGCTACCTCGACGTGCGCCAGGCGCTCGACGATCTCGGCATCACCGACGACGACTGCCGCGAGATGGGCATTCGCCTTTTCAAGGTTGCCATGCCATGGCCGCTGGAACCCGAAGGCGTGCGCGGCTTCGCCGAAGGGCTCGACGAGATTCTCGTGGTCGAGGAAAAGCGTCAGGTCGTCGAGTATCAGCTCAAGGAACAGCTGTACAACTGGCGCGACGATGTGCGCCCGCGGGTCGTCGGCAAATTCGACGAGAAGGGCGAATGGATGCGCCCGCACGGCGACTGGCTGCTGCCCGCGCTGTCGGAGCTCACGCCGGCGATGATCGCCCGCGTCATTGCGCAACGGATCGAGCGTCTCAATCTCCATCCGCGACACATCGAACGGGTCCGCGCCCGCGTCGACTGGATCAATGCCAAGGAGCAGGCGCTCGCGCGCTCGAAGATCATGCTCGAGCGCAAGCCGTGGTTCTGCTCCGGCTGCCCGCACAACACCTCCACCAACGTGCCTGAAGGCAGTCGCGCGACCGCCGGCATCGGTTGTCACGTCATGGCGATCTGGATGGACCGCTCGACGTCGACGTTCACCCACATGGGCGGCGAAGGCGTGCCATGGATCGGCCAGGCACCGTTCACCGAAGAGCAGCACATCTTCGCCAACCTCGGCGACGGAACCTATTACCACAGCGGCATTCTGGCCATCCGCGCTGCCGTGGCCGCGGGCGTCAACATCACCTACAAGATTCTCTACAACGACGCGGTTGCTATGACCGGGGGTCAACCGTTCGACGGGCCGCTGACCCCGCACGACATCGCGCTGCAGGTGATCGCCGAAGGTGTGAAGAAGGTTGTAGTCGTGACCGACGAGCCCGACAAGTATCCGGCGGGGTACTTCGCGGCGGGAACCGAAGTGCACCATCGCGACGATCTGGACGCGGTGCAGCGCTCTCTGCGCGACGTGCCCGGCTGCACGGTGCTGCTCTACGACCAGACGTGCGCGGCTGAAAAACGGCGGCGCCGCAAGCGCGGCAAATTCGCCGATCCCGCCAAGCGCGTCGTCATCAATGACCTGGTGTGCGAAGGTTGTGGCGACTGCGGCGTCAAATCCAACTGCGTTTCCGTCGCGCCACTCGAAACGGAATTCGGTCGCAAGCGCACCATCGATCAAAGCTCCTGCAACAAGGACTATTCCTGCGTCAACGGGTTCTGCCCGAGTTTCGTCACGGTCGAAGGCGGTGCGCTGCGCAAGCCGGAGAAGGCCAAGGCGGGAGAGTTTCCCGCCCTGCCCGATCCGCTGGTCGTCGACACGCGTGAGCCGTACGGCATCGTCGTCACAGGAATCGGCGGCACCGGCGTGGTGACGATCGGCGCGCTGCTGGGCATGGCGGCGCATCTCGAAGGCAAGGGCTGCAGCGTCCTCGACATGACGGGACTCGCCCAGAAGAACGGCGCGGTCGTGTCGCACGTTCGCATCGCCGACCGCCCCGAGGATCTCCACGCCACGCGTATCGCGGCAGGTGATGCCAAGCTCGTGCTCGCCTGCGACATTCTGACCGGCGTCGGGCACGAGCAGCTGGCCAAGATGCAGAAGGGCGTGACGCGCGCACTCGTCAACACGGCGCTCGTGATGCCGGCAGGCTTCACGCGAAATCCGGATCTTCAGTTTCCGCTCGGTTCGATGGAGCGCGACATCGAGGATGCCGTCGCGCCAGGCGATGCCGAATTTCTGGACGCGACTAAGCTGGCGACGGGTCTGATGGGTGACTCCATCGCCACCAACCTGTTCATGGTCGGGTTCGCCTACCAGCGCGGCCTTCTGCCGGTGTCCGAGCCATCGATCATGCGCGCGATCGAGCTCAACGGCACCGCCATCGAGGCCAACCGGGCGAGCTTTCAATGGGGCCGACTCGCGGCGGTCGATCCCGCGCGTGTTTCGACGGCCGCCGTTCCCGGCGAGAAACCCGACTCGCAACGGCTTTCCACGACAGTCGACGAGACCATCAGCCGGCGCGTGGCATTTCTCACCGACTACCAGGATGCGGCGTACGCCAGGCGGTACGCCGATCGGGTGGCGCGAGTACGGGAGGTCGAGTCGGCCAGGATCCCCGGTTCGACTTCACTCACCGAAGCCGTGGCACGTTCGTACTTCAAGCTTCTGGCGATCAAGGACGAGTACGAAGTTGCACGGCTCTACGCCGAAACCGATTTCGCCCAGCAGGTCGCGCGTCGGTTCGAGGGCGATTACAGGCTCGTGTTCCACCTCGCACCGCCGCTCAGCACCAAAGCAGCCGATGGCAAGACGGAGCCCCGCAAAAAGCAGTACGGTCCCTGGATGATGCGCGCCTTTGGCGTGCTCGCAAAAATGCGACGCGTGCGCGGCACACCGCTGGACGTCTTCGGGCGCACGCAGGAGCGTCGGATGGAGCGTGCGCTTATCGGCGATTACGAGCGCGTGGTGGACGAGCTACTGCGCGACCTCGCGCCGCACAACCACGAACTCGCGGTTGCTGTCGCAGAAGTTCCGCAGCAGATGCGCGGTTACGGGCACGTCAAGGAGCGCCACGTTGCACAGGCGAAGGTGAAGGAGGCTGAACTGCTCGCTGCGTTCCGCGGTGCGGTGCCGACCAGGACGATCAAGATTCTGGCCGCTGCCTGAGGGCTGCTGGCTGAGCGCTGCAGCCCGAGCACACCCGCTGAATCAGCGAAGGAAGCCGGCTCGCGCGGTGCGCCGGCGGCGCAAGAAGCCGCCCCCTATCGCCGTCATCAGCACCACGAGCACGATGAGCGTTTGCGTCGACGAGGCGGGTATGGCCGGGCGCGGCAATGTGGCGAGTGCCGCCAGCGCCGTCTTCGGACAAGTGCCATACGCGCCCAGGCAACGCACAAGCACGGCGCGCGTCGTGCAGTTGTAAAGCACGAAGAATTCGATCGCCGTCGCCGGGGTGGGAGGGTTGCTGCCGACCCAGGCATAGCTGCCGATCACCGAACCCGCCGGCTGAGCCGTCGAGATCGGGACCTGATAGCCGCCGGAGTAGTCATTGTTGGCGCTGCTGCTCGGCCCGAATGTTCCGATGTTGCTGCCGCTGCGGTCGGTGGCCACCCCGAACTCGTCATGCAGTCCCGCGCCGGACCAAGACAGGACGAGGTCCGCGCGCGAGTTGCAATCTGCCGCCGGGTCGATGTCCACCGACAGAGCAGAAAGAGCGAAGGCCGGAGAGGCGCATGCGAGTAGTGCAAGCACGCTCGCAATGAGCCATTTGCCACCGATGAAACTGCGTTCTTGCATAAGAAACCTGAAAATGAGCCGTAAGCGCTGATGTGTGGTGAAGGCATTGTATAAGGCTTGACCGGGAACGTCGCCACCGCATCCGCCTATCCCACCTTGCCGCGATTTTTCCGTAGCGCCCCAGCAACACGCCGCAGGCAATGACCGCTATTCCGGCCGACCTTTCAGGGGCAAACCGACAAATGACCGCCTTTTCCCCAGTTTCGTCGCCAAACGGCGACACCCCCGCCTGGCGCGCGACCGATTCGTTCGTGGGAATCCGCGCCTGGTTTGCTGAACAAGGCTGGCAGCCGTTCGCCTTCCAGGAAGAAGTGTGGGCGGCCTATGCGCGCGGCGAAAGCGGTCTCGTGCATGCCCCGACAGGGATGGGCAAGACCTACGCGGCGGCCCTCGCACCGATCGCCACGGCGCAGCCATCGGTCGGCACGGCCACCCCTTCGCTGCGCTTCCTGTGGGTCACACCGCTGCGCGCACTTGCCGCCGACACCGGCCTCGCCATCGCCCGCGCGACGCAGGCGCTGCGGCCGGAGTGGACCGTCGAGGTGCGCAGCGGCGACAGCCCCGCGTCGTTGCGCGCCCGACAGCGCGAGCGCCTGCCCAGCGTCCTGGTCACCACGCCCGAAAGCCTCACGCTGCTCCTGTCGCGGCCGGAATGGCGGGAGCGCTTCGCAGAGCTCGATGCGGTCGTCGTGGACGAGTGGCACGAGCTCCTTTCGACCAAGCGTGGCGTGCAGGTCGAGCTCGCGCTTGCGCGATTGCGACGCGAGCGTCCGGCGATGCGAACCTGGGCCCTTTCGGCGACGCTCGCCAACCTCGACACCGCCCTCGCCTGTCTCACGGGACCGGCGAGCGGCGGCAGGATCGTCAAGGGATTCGACGCGAAGGAGATCGTGATCGACACCCTTCGCCCGAAGACGATGCAGCGCTTCCCGTGGGCGGGCCACATCGGTCTCAAGCTCCTGCCCGAGGTGGTGCGCGCGATCGATCGGGCGCGAAGCACGCTCGTTTTCACCAACGTGCGTTCGCAGTGCGAGGCGTGGTATCAGGCGATCCTGGAGGCGCGACCGGACTGGGCGGGCACCATCGCGCTGCACCATGGCTCCCTCGAGCGCGAGGTCCGCGACTGGGTTGAAGACGGCCTGCGCCATGGCCGATTGCGTGCGGTGGTGTGCACCTCGAGCCTCGACCTCGGCGTCGACTTCGCGCCGGTCGAGCAGGTGCTTCAGATCGGGAGCCCCAAGGGCGTGGCGCGCCTGCTGCAACGCGCCGGGCGCAGCGGTCACCAGCCGGGCGCGGTGTCGCGGGTGAGCGTGGTCCCGACGCAGGCCATGGAGCTCATCGAAGCCGCGGCCGCGAGGGAAGCTACCGCGGCACGGCGGATCGAAGCACGGCCTCCCGTTTCATCCCCGCTGGACGTGCTGGTTCAGCATCTCGTGACCTGCGCGCTGGGAGGTGGCTTTCAACCTGGCGAGCTCCTCGCGGAGGTGCGCACCACCTTCGCCTATCGTGACCTCACCGACAGTGAGTGGCAGTTCGCGCTCGATTTCGTGATCCATGGGGGCGCGAGCCTCAACGCGTACCCGGAGTACCGGCGCGTGGTCATCGATGCCGACGGAGTGGCGCGCGTACCGGACGCGCACATCGCGCGCCGCCACCGACTCTCGATCGGCACGATCCTGTCCGACAACAGCATCATCGTGCAATTCCAGAACGGCACGCGGCTCGGTCACGTGGAGGAAGAATTCATTGCGCGGCTCACACCGGGTGATCGCTTCGTGTTTGCCGGACGCGTGCTCGAGTTCCTTCGAATGCGTGAGCTCACCGCATGGGTTAAGCTCTCTCCCGAAAAAACCGGGGTCGTGCCGCGCTGGATGGGCGGGCGCATGGCGCTGTCGACGGAGCTCGCAAGCGGAACGCGGTGGCTGATCGCGCAGGCACGCCGCGGGCATTTCGAATCGCCCGAGCTCGTGCTCGTTCGGCCCCTGCTCGAGCTGCAGGCGCGCTGGTCGGCATTGCCATTGCACGACGAGTGGCTGGTCGAGCGAATCGCAACGCGAGAAGGTCATGGGCTCTTCTTCTATCCGTTCGAAGGACGCCTCGCCCACCTCGGGCTCGCGACACTTTTCTCCTATCGCCTGGCCCGCGAGACACCGCTGACCTTTTCGATCACCGCCAACGACTATGGCTTCGGTCTCGTGTCACCCACTGCCGTGCCACTTTCGGTCGGCATGATCGGCAAGTTGCTTGCTGCGCCCGATGTGGATCGCGACATCCTGGCAGGCCTCAACGCGACGGAGCTCGGGCGGCGGCAGTTTCGCGAGATCGCGCGTGTGGCGGGACTCATTTTCCAGGGCTATCCGGGACAGCCGCATCCGCAGCGCCAGTTGCAGGCTTCGAGCTCGCTCCTGTATGACGTCTTCGTCGAGTACGATCCGACGAATGGGTTGCTCACCCAGGCGATGCGCGAAGTGCTGGAGCGTCGGCTCGAGGCTTCGCGCCTCAATGCCGCGCTTGCGCGCCTGCGCCGCAGTCGCGTAGTGGTCACGCAGCCGCGGCGCCCGACGCCCTTCGCGTTTCCGCTGCTGGTCGAGATGTTCCGCGACAAGCTCTCGACCGAAGCGCTCGAGACACGTGTTGAACGCATGGTGCGGGAGCTGGAAAGCGCGGCAGGCTCGAAGTCCATGTCGCCGTGACATCAGCTCGCTGCACGGCGGCCTGACGCACACACCACGATGCGCCGGAGCGATGACTCGCGTGGGTGCGATAATCGCAACGCTCTTCATCTGAATGTCGCTGCATTGTTCACCTCCTTCGCCCCGCTTCGCCCCTTCGCCTTGTGCTTCGCCCTCGGGGGTTGTGCCGCGTCGTCGCAATTCAATGGTCCTGAGTCTCCGGGACAGCTCGTCATCACATCGGCGGTCAGCGTACCTGCGTGCACCGTGAGCGCCGGTGGCGCGGTGGTCACGCAGTCATGCCGTTTCAGCGATGCGACGACGGGGCAGTCCATTGTCACGACCGTCAGCCTGAGCGGACTCTCGGCCGAGGATGACGCGCAGACGAAGCCGCTGCTGATCCTGCAGGTTCCGCAGGGCGCGTCGGGCTTTGTCGCAACGTACGACAACGGACGGGGCACGCGGGGCCGCCTGCTCGTGACGTCGGGCGTGTCCGTGCTGCCGGTGGACTCGAGGTCGAGCCTCGTCGCCGAGCCTGGCATGCAGCTCGTGCTGCTCGAGCTTCCCGGAGGCGCGCCCGCAGATACCTACGCGATGACGCTCACTTACGCTACGGGCTCGACGGCGCTCAAGGCGCTCGTCGCCAGCAAGGTGACGGCGAGCGGCACGACGTACTACGCCCCGATCGTTGCCTGCAGCACCACGGGCGGCTTGCAAGCGGTGCCTTTCGTGCCGCTCGCAGGCGCTCCCGAGCCTTCAGTCATTCAGGCAGAGAGCCTTGCGGGCGCATACGCCGATTGCACGGGCAAGCAGTACACCTACACCTCGGCGCCTCCGCGCACCACGGTGGCGGAGGTGGTCGAGTTCTACAACGCATCGCTCGATCACTACTTCATCACCTGGATCGGCTCGGAGATCACGGTGCTCGACTCGGGGCAGGTCCGCGGCTGGCAACGCACCGGCTACACCTTGCGCACCTACACGACCGCCGAAGCGGGCACCTCGCCGGTGTGCCGCTACTACCTGCCCCCTGCGTTCGGCGACTCGCATTTCTTTGGTCGCGGCGAGCGCGAATGCACGGACACGGGCGCGCGCAACCCCGGGTTCGTGCTCGAGGACGCCGGTTTCATGTTCATGTCGTTGCCGAGCCTGGGCCTCTGCGCGACGGCCACACGACCGGTGTATCGCCTGTACAGCAACCGTGCCGACGCCAATCACCGTTACACGACCGATCCTGCGGTGCGCGACGCGATGGTGGCACGCGGCTGGCTGGCCGAAGGCGACGGTCCTGATCGTGTCGTGATGTGCGCACCGGCATGAACATGTTCGATCTCAGCGGGCGCCTGGCGCTGGTTACCGGCGCGCATCGTGGCCTCGGGCTCGAGATCGCGCGAGGGCTGGCGCAGGCAGGCGCGATCGTCGCACTCAACGGGCGCGACCTCCAGGGGCTCGAAAGGTCCCGCGCGGAGCTTGCGGCGGCGGGACACGACGTGCACGCGGCGGCGTTCGACGTCACTGATCGCAGTGCGATCCACGCGGCCGTTGCGAAACTCGAAGCGGAGCACGGCGGCATCGAGATCCTGGTGAACAACGCCGGCATACAGCGGCGCGCGCCCATCACTGCTTTCACGCAGGACGACTGGGATGCCGTCATTGCCACCAATCTGACCGCCCCCTTCGTGGTCACGCAAGCCGTGCTGCCGGGCATGATCGAGCGCAGGCGCGGCAAGATCATCCACGTGGCGTCGCTCCTGTCCGAGCTCGGGCGGCCGACGGTCATTGCCTACGCCGCCGCAAAGGGCGGCGTGCGTCAACTCACGCGCGCGATGGCGGTCGAGCTCGCACCGCAGAACATCCAGGTCAATGCGATTGCCCCGGGCTACTTCGCGACCGAAATGAACCGCGCCCTGATCGACAACGCCGAATTCGATGCGTGGGTGTGCAAGCGCACGCCTGCCGGACGGTGGGGACGACCGCCGGAGATCGCCGGCCTCGCCGTGTTCCTTGCATCACGTGCCTCCGATTACATGACCGGACAGCTCCTCATGCTGGACGGCGGCATGGGCATCTCGCTGTAGCGGAACTCCGCCAGCGCGCTGCGTGACCAACAACTTCAACCGAACGCCGAGTAACCGCCATGGCCACGACTGTACGAAGGACCACCCGCACCGCCGCGCCGACGGTTCCGTGGGCGCCGCGCATGTTGAGCGTTCTGCGCATCGTGACCGGATTCATCTTCATGCTGCACGGCACGGCAAAGATTCTGCACGTGCCGTTCCAGTCGCAATTCGTGAGCTTGCCGACCTTTTCGCTCGTCTGGTGGGCGGGGGTGCTCGAGCTCATCGGCGGACTCCTGATCGTCCTTGGGCTCTTCACCCGACCCGTCGCATTTCTGCTCTCGGGCGAGATGGCGGTCGCGTATTTCACGGCACACGCCCCGCGCGCATTCCTGCCGGTTCTCAACCAGGGTGACGCGGCGGTGCTCTATTGCTTCGTGTTCCTGTATCTCGCGTTCGCGGGCGCGGGGCCGTGGAGCGTCGATTCTCTCTTCAACAAGAACGCACCGACCACGACGTGAGCCCGGCTCGCCTTGCGAGCGACGGTTCATCCCTCGAGATCGCGCTCTGCGGTGAGCGGGTGCAACTGCTCGCGGCCCGGGCGGCGTACTGGGCGCGGGGGCGCGCCCTTTTCATCGCCGACGTGCACCTCGGCAAATCCGCGTCCTTTCGCAGCGGCGGAGTGCCCGTCCCGCGGGGGAGCACTGCGGGCGATCTCGCACGCCTGTCGGCCGTGATCGAGTCGACATCGGCGGCACATCTGTTCGTGCTCGGCGACTTCATTCATGCGGCAAGCGGCCGCGTGAGCGCTCTCAATGACGCCTTCAACGCGTGGCGCGAAAGGCACCGTGATCTCGCCATCACGCTGGTTCGCGGCAATCACGATTCGCACGCCGGCGATCCCCCGGCGAGCTGGAACGTGCCGGTGGTAACCGAGCCGCACCCGCTCGCGCCGTTTCTCCTGTGCCACATGCCCGCTGCTCCGCCGAGCGGCTACGCGCTGTGCGGTCATCTTCACCCCGGCACATGGGTGTCCTCCGGGATCGACTCGGCGCGCCTGCCCTGCTTCGTTGTCGGCCGGCGGAGAATGGTGCTTCCCGCATTCGGAAGCTTCACGGGTCTCGCGATCGTCGCACCCCGGGACGACCAGCAGCTCGTGGCGATTGGCGGACGCCGTCTCTTTGTCGTCCCGAACACCACCCGCAATCCTTCCGCGGCATAGCCCGGCGGCGTCCCTCCGTTTTCGCCACATCCGCCTCCGTCCGCGGCGCTTGGCTGGTGCGGAACTCCGCCAGTCGAAAAAGCCGTGCTGCAGCGCACAAACCGCTCGCCGCTCGGCAGGCCGTCACCTGCGTCCGGTCGTCTGCTCAAAACGTAGGCAAAGGTGCTGCGCCTGCGCATCAACCGATCCGGAAAAAGCTGTCTCGAAAGCGCAACGGCCCGATTATTTTTTCGCAGCGCGGCCGGTGCATAACGTGGTGCACAACCGGTGCAGACGCCTTGGATAATCAGGAAAATTTTGCACAATGTCCTGTTTTTCCGAGGGTTCTGACGGACGCTTTCTGTTGATCAAATACCTCTTGCCAGCGGACGGACCGGCCACTATGCTTTGTGTAGACCGCGCGTTTCAACACAACATCTAGTAGATTTGGAAGGCGGGAAGTCGGCGAGCTGCAGCCTCAAAGGGCGGCGCCACCGGCCAGTGCAGTCGGAGGGTCGCCGGACTCGGCGCCCTCACCTGCACCCCTCGCCCGCAGCACAGTCCGGGCGGCCAGCGCAGGTGTGCAAACCGCGCTTCGACCGCCTCACGTCGAGCAACAAGGAGAGAGTACCCATGCAAGTCGCCAGCGCGTCCACCGGCCCCGCCCACCCCATTTCGCACGACCTGCTCGCCGCCGAATCCGGCACCGCCGCAGCCTCCAATGCCGAATCCCGTTTTGCGCAATACAAGCTCATCCGCCGCAACGGTGCGGTGGTCGGTTTCGAGCCCGCCAAGATTTCGATTGCCATGACCAAGGCCTTCCTCGCCGTGAATGGCGGCCAGGGCGCGGCGTCGGCGCGTGTGCGCGATGAGGTGGCGAAACTCACCGAAGTTGTCGTGCAGGCGCTGATGAAGCGCAAGCCCGAAGGCGGCGCGATCCATATCGAGGAGATCCAGGACCAGGTCGAGCTCGCGCTCATGCGCGGGGGCGAGCACGAAGTCGCGCGTGCGTATGTGCTCTACCGCGAGAAACGTGCGCAGGAGCGCGCACACGACAAGTCGGCCAAGTCGACTCCGGCGCCCTCGACGATCATGGTGCTCGACAACGGCGTGCAGAAGCCGCTTGACCTCGCGCGCCTCACTGCGCTCATCGCCGATTCATGCGCCAATCTGCGCGATGTGGAGCCTGACCGCATCTTCAAGGCCACGCTCAAGGATCTCTACAACGGCGTGCCGATGGACGAGGTTCGCAAATGCGTCGTGCTCGCGGCACGCACGCTGATCGAAAAGGACCCCGCGTACAGCCTCGTCACGGCGCGTCTGCTGCTCGACAGCATCCGCTTCGAGGCGATCGGAGAAGAAGCAACGCAGGCCGACATGGTCAGCCGCTACGCCGAATACTTCCCGCGGTTCGTGAAGCACGGCGTCAAGATCGGTCTTCTCAACGAGACCCTCACTCAATACGACCTGAAGAAGCTCGGCAAGGCGCTGAAACCCGAGCGCGACCTGCAGTTCGGCTATCTCGGACTGCAGACGCTGTACGACCGCTATTTCCTGATCGATCAACACGACGGCCATGGTCGCCGGTTCGAGCTTCCGCAATGCTTTTTCATGCGGGTCGCGATGGGTCTCGCCTTGAACGAGGTCGACCGCGAAGCACGCGCGATCGAGTTCTACAACGTGCTGTCGACCTTCGATTTCATGTCGAGCACGCCCACGCTCTTCAACTCGGGCACGCATCGGTCGCAACTGTCCTCGTGCTACCTCACGACCGTCTCCGACGACCTCGATGGCATCTACGAAGCGATCAAGGAGAACGCACTTCTCTCCAAGTTCGCAGGCGGCCTCGGCAACGACTGGACGAACGTGCGCGCGATGGGGTCGCACATCAAAGGCACCAATGGCCGGAGCCAGGGTGTCGTCCCGTTCCTGAAGGTGGTCAATGACACCGCCGTCGCCGTGAACCAGGGCGGCAAGCGCAAGGGCGCGGTGTGCACGTATCTGGAGACGTGGCACCTCGACGTGGAGGAGTTCCTCGAGCTTCGCAAGAACACGGGCGACGATCGCCGGCGCACGCACGACATGAACACGGCCAACTGGATTCCCGATCTCTTCATGAAGCGCGTGATGGAAGGCGGCGACTGGACGCTCTTCTCTCCGTCGGACGTGCCGGATCTTCATGACAAGTGGGGCAAGGCGTTCGAGGAAGCCTATACGCGCTATGAAGACAAGGTGATTCGCGGCGAGATCAAGCTCTACAAGAAGATCCCCGCCGTGCAGTTGTGGCGCAAGATGCTCTCGATGCTTTTCGAGACGGGGCATCCGTGGATCACCTTCAAGGACGCGTGCAACGTGCGCTCGCCGCAGCAGCACGTCGGCGTCGTCCACAGCTCGAATCTGTGCACCGAGATCACGCTCAACACGAGCGAGACGGAGATCGCCGTGTGCAATCTCGGCTCCGTCAACCTGCTCGCTCACATGAAGCCCACCGGTCAGGCCGGCGGGTCGAGTTACGAGCTCGATCACGTCAAGCTGCAGCAGACGATCCGTACCGCGATGCGCATGCTCGACAACGTCATCGACATCAACTACTACGCGGTGAACAAGGCCCGCAATTCGAACCTCAAGCACCGACCGGTGGGCCTCGGCATCATGGGCTTTCAGGATTGCCTGCATCTCCT
Organism: Pseudomonadota bacterium; assembly: GCA_030946875.1. Classification (GTDB taxonomy): domain Bacteria; phylum Pseudomonadota; class Gammaproteobacteria; order Burkholderiales; family Casimicrobiaceae; genus CAIWHR01. The sequence continues at coordinate 16,121 of JALYXY010000120.1, forward strand.
GCATCTGCCCTATGCCTCCGAAGCGGCGCTCAAGTTCGCCGATGCGTCGATGGAGGCCGTCTGCTACTACGCCTATCTCGCATCGACCGAGCTCGCCGAGGAGCGTGGCAAGTACGCGTCCTATGGCGGCAGCCTGTGGGATCGCGGCATCCTTCCCCAGGATTCGATCAAGCTCCTGCGCGAGGAGCGCGGCGGCTATGTCGATGTCGATGAGTCCTCGACGATGAACTGGGAGGTGCTGCGCAAGCGCATCAAGCAGCACGGGATGCGCAACTCCAATTGCGTTGCGATCGCGCCCACCGCCACGATCTCCAACATCATCGGTGTCGGTGCATCGACCGAACCCGAGTACCAGAACATCTACGTGAAGTCGAATCTGTCGGGCGAGTTCACCGTCGTCAACGAGCATCTCGTGGTGGAGCTCAAAAAGCTCAACCTGTGGGACGAGGTGATGGTCGCCGACTTGAAATACTTCGATGGCTCGCTCGCGAAGATCGATCGGGTACCGCTGGAACTGCGCAATCTCTACGCCACGGCATTCGAAGTCGATGCCACATGGATCGTCGAAGCCGGTGCGCGTCGCCAGAAATGGATCGACCAGGCGCAGAGCCTCAACATCTACATGGCCGGTGCTTCGGGCAAGAAGCTCGACGAGACCTACAAGCTTGCGTGGGTGCGCGGTCTCAAGACGACGTACTACCTGCGCACGCTCGCCGCCACGGGGGCCGAGAAATCCACCGGCAACGGGGGTGAGCTCAATGCAGTGTCCGCGTCGGGGGCGGCGATCGGCGGCAAGAACGAGCCCGAGCCCAAGATGTGTCTCATCACCGATCCCACGTGCGAAGCGTGCCAGTGACCTTTGACGCGTCGATCATGGCTATCGGCAGCCCACAGGGAGTTCGGGTCGGCAGTCGCTCGCCGAGCGGACCGTGGGCGGCCTTCGGTCAGGGCTCGACGGAATGCTGCGGCTCGCCCCGAGGCAGAGCGTGAACTGGATCAACTATGGTGGTCTCCAGTTCACGAATCCGGTCCCCCTCGCCTACGGTCTTCCTCCCAACGATCCGGGACTCTTCGCGATCCAGGTCCGCAGCTTGAGCTACGGTCCGCTGCCGTTTGCGCCGATCGCATTCGGAGCGGCCGACAATCTGGCGACGCTCGCCCTGGAAACGCACCCGGACATCCAGCTATGGCGATCGCACCGGCTCGCCGGGGCCGGGCTGTTCGCCTCGTATTGCCTGCTCCGCTACGAGTCGGCAGGTTATCGGGAGGCGATGCAGGCGGATCTTTCGGCGCAGTACGTGAGTCGCGTCGACGTCAAGCTGCCTGCCGCGCAGGGCGGCGTCGCCGCGCACCGGACTGATTGACAGGATGACTGACCGGGAATGTCACCGATTGGCGACGTTGGCCGGGGCACAGCCGAAGCTCGTTATGGCAGTGACGAACATGCAGGACCAGGGCACTCACGAGTGGCACCCGGTGGCCGATATAGCAGGAGAAGGCGCACTGGGGCCCTGGCGTTGTAAAGGCAGCAATGAGCGACGCGAGCGGTCCGCAGGAGGTAGACAGACGGACGCCGGGTCGGAGGCAAAGCAATCGCACCGCGTAACCCAGACAGGAGGGTGAAACGATGAACGCCAAGGCCGGTGAATGGGAGCACTACACGGACGACACGGGACGGCGCCACTGGCGCTGGCCGGCCTCGGACGTGCGGGATGTCCGAGTGAAAGTGCAAGGGCAATACCGCAACGTAGGACTTCCAGAGCCTTCACGAGCCCGTGATATTCCAAGCCGGGATCGTGGTGAGTAGCAGTGCTGTAGCAGGGGCGCCGGGATGTTGCCGGCCTCCGCCGGAGCGCACCGCTTTGGCGGGCCTGCAAGGCACAGGACAAGGGTCTGTCGCGTGACCGGGTTCATCAACATTCGCCCAATGGAGGTCCGTAATGGCCAGGTACGAAAGCGTGCAGAGGCACGTGATCGAAGCGCGCTATCTCGGTGATTACAAGGTTTGGCTTGAATTCAACGATGGCCGCAAAGGCGTGGTCGATCTCGCAGACGATCTGTACGGGGAGCACTTCGAGCTCCTTCGCGATCGGCTGCGGTTCGCCGACTTTTATCTCGACTACGGGCTCGCGACCATCGCGTGGCACCACGGAGCGGATTTCGCGCCGGATTACCTGTACGAAAAGTTGAACGCGATGCACTGATCCAACGCCGGCCCCGCCCGACGCATCTGCCATTCCGTAGAGGCCGCATCAAGAGGGCCCGCCGGAAGGCGACTGGAGCAGTGTTCGACGGCTTTCAGGTGGCCTGATCTCGCCGGTATCGGCAAAGGTCTCCTGTCGGGCGTGCAGCAAACGTGGTGGCAGCAGAGGCAGACAAGGCAGCAAAGGGCGCAGCGACTTGCAGCAGGACTTACGCGGCATCGGAGGGCTCATGGCCTTGATCTGGTGGGTAGCGATGGCGTTTTTTCTCGGCGGTCTCGGTGGGGCAGTGCTGGTGGCACTGCTCAACATCAACGCAAGGGAAGAGGACCGGCAGGGATTGGAAACGCAAAATGATCTGCAAGTCCTGGCCTGACTAGCACGGCTGGCGCGCCAGCCCGGGGAAGCAGCACTGCCTCACGCAGGCAGCGGTGTTTTGCCCCTTGCTGGGTGAGCCTTCCTTGGAAAATGCTGTCCAACGAGTGCGCAACGATGCCCGACGCAGGATCGACGTGCCTGGACCGCCGCACTATTCATTAACGGCAAAGAAACTTCTGGATTGAACGGCTCGCCGCCGCCAGATGAGATCGCTTAGGAGACTTACCTCATGCTGACGTTTGAAGACGACTTCGTCACCCCGGCGCCTAGCCCGAAGGTGCAGCCGTCGATGCCGATCGCCAATGTGACCGGCGCTGTGGGTCGCGGGCGGCAGACACGTGCCACCGAGCCGCCGTCCACACAGGAGGCCCAGCCGTCGTCAGATGACGCCCTTCGCCGCGTGCGGGTGGAAGACAAGCGCGTCATCAACGGCGGAGCGGACGTAAATCAGCTCGTGCCGTTCAAGTACAAGTGGGCATGGGACAAATACCTTGCGGGCTGCGCCAATCACTGGATGCCGCAGGAAGTGAACATGCAGCGCGACATCGAGCTGTGGAAGAACCCCAACGGCCTCACTGACGACGAGCGCCTCATCGTCAAGCGCAACCTCGGATTTTTCGTGACCGCCGACTCGCTCGCCGCCAACAATATCGTGCTCGGCACTTACCGTCACATCACCGCCCCCGAGTGCCGGCAATACCTGTTGCGTCAGGCCTTCGAGGAAGCGATCCACACGCATGCCTACCAGTACATCGTCGAGAGCCTCGGGCTCGACGAGTCCGAGATCTTCAACGCCTATCACGAGGTCAAGTCGATCCGTGACAAGGACCAGTTTCTGATCCCGTTCATCGAAACGCTGACCAGTCCCACGTTCAAGACCGGCACGCCTGAATCGGACAAGGAGCTGCTCAAGAGCCTCATCGTTTTCGCCTGCATCATGGAGGGCCTGTTCTTTTACGTCGGTTTCGTGCAGATCCTTGCGATGGGCCGGCAAAACAAGATGACCGGCGCATCGGAGCAGTATCAGTACATCCTGCGCGACGAGTCGATGCACTGCAACTTCGGCATCGATCTCATCAACACGATCAAGCTCGAGAATCCGCATCTTTGGACGAACGAGTTCAAGGAGGAAATTCGCGGGCTCATCCGGCGGGGCGTCGAGCTCGAGTACGCGTACGCCGAAGACACGATGCCCCGCGGCGTGCTCGGTCTCAACGCGACCATGTTCAAGGAGTACCTGCGCTTCATCGCCAACCGGCGTTGCCAGCAGATCGGCGTCGATGCCTTGTTCGACAAGGCCGACAATCCATTCCCTTGGATGGCGGAGATGATCGATCTGAAGAAGGAAAAGAACTTCTTCGAGACGCGAGTCACTGAATATCAGACGGGTGGCGCGCTGAGCTGGGAGTAGGCGAACCCGGATGCATTCCAACGGGGCGCGAGACGGCGCCCCGTTTTTGTTTCGAGTCGTGCGCAGAGCCAGTGCTCACCTGGCATCGAGCGGACTGATGACGCCTCGACCACCGCGATTCAGTACGTGGGTGTAGATCATCGTGGTCGAAACGTCAGCGTGGCCGAGTAGTTCCTTCACCGTCCGGATGTCGTAGCCTGAATCCAGCAGGTGCGTTGCGAACGAATGGCGCAGCGTATGGGGGGACGCAGGCTTGGCAATGCCTGAATCCCGCAACGCCTGCCTGAATGCGCGCTGCACGCTCTGCGCGCTGACATGGTGACGGCGCTGAATGCCGGAGCGCGGATCCAGCGACCGCTTGGCCGCGGGGAATACGTATTGCCAGCCCCACTCACGCGGTGCATTGGGGTACTTTCTGGCGAGCGCCTCGCTCAACTGCGTGGCACCGAAACCCTGCACCAGATCCTACGCATGCAGCTCTCGCACCCTGCTGATGTGCGCTTCGAGCGCGGATTGCAGCGACGTAGGCAGCAACGTGATGCGATCCTTGGCGCCCTTGCCGTTGCGTATGGTGATTTGCCGGTACGAGAAATCGACATCTTTGATGCGCAGCCGCAGGCCTTCAAGCAACCGCATGCCGCTGCCGTACAGCACGGCGGCGATCAGCCGGTGCGTGCCCGACATGTGGCTGAGGATACGCGCCACTTCGCGCCGGGACAAAACCAGCGGCACGTGACGACTGGGCCTCGCGCTGGTGACATTTTCGAGCCACGGCAATGGCCGGGCGAGGACCTCCTTGTCCAGGAAGAGGAGTGCAGCTTTGGCCTGGTTCTGGGTGGACGAAGCCACTCCACGCTCAACCGCCAGGTGTGTCAGAAAGTGCTCGACGTCGGAAGGGCCGAGCTCAACGACATTACGATGCGCGTTGAAGCGGGCAAATCGGGCGATCCACTGCGTGTAAGCGAGCTCGGTACGGATACTCAAGTGCCTGAGACGCGTCTTGTCTCTGACCGCGTTGAGCACCTCGGCTGCGGATGATGTAACGTTATCTTGCTGCCAGCTCAACTAGGCACTCATAATGAAACGCTTTCCATTGATTCTATGGCAAACAAATCAGCATCTGAATACGACGAACGGCCGAGAGACGCAGCGCAACGTGTCGCTTAGGCGGTCGATTTTTCGTTAGGCATCTTGCCGGGCATGACCGATGCGTTCATCCTGCTGCTGTATGGCTTTGCGTTGGCTGCAGTCGCCGCACTTGCACTCACTGTATTTATCGACTTGCGCTTGAAGCGGTCGCTGCTTATCCGCACCCCCGTAGATATCGTTGTTTGGGTCGCGTTCACCATTGCCTTAGGTTTCGTGTTCACGAAACTCATGGTGCTGTCTGTGCCAAAGCCCGCTGTTGCTGGAAACGCGATTGACTTCGACCAATTACCACTAGCAAGGAAAATTCAAATTGCTACGGTTATTGCTGTAGGCGAGCACCGCATGGACAACGGAATGCTCCGGACGTACATCACTGAGGTCCTGAAGCGGGACCCTAGGGCAGCTTTTCCTTACACCATTGGTGATCAATACCCGCATCAGTTTCCCAGCGACTTCAACAGGGCGCAATTCGGGGATGGGGAAGTGATGTTTTTTGTCGGCGGTCAAGCCACTCTTAGGCAGACGCTTACCATAAGCGCCAACAAAGTTCTCGCCTTGGACGATATGCAATTACAAGTGCTTCGTGACGAAGTTGCGAGACAAACCGGCGCGGGGCGTCAGCGCTAATGCGGCTGCTGCCTAACCCCGCGTTCGAGCGGACGCCGATCGGCGCTGCTTCGACCAGTCGGTCCTTCTACGGCGCCGCTCAACGCTATCGTTAAGCGTCATGATTCGCTCGTGGCAGGGTTGGATGCTTCTCTTTGCGCCCATCGTGTGTATGGCGGCGCCGGCGCCTTTGCTCCGCTTCGACGGATTTGGATCTGCGACGATCGGAATGTCCACTACGCAGGTGGGACGCGCGCTGGGCCGTGAGTTAATCCGTGAAGGGGAGCCAAACGTCAGTTGTGAATACTCCCGTCCCGTAGATTCTCCCAGCGGACCATTCCTAATGTTTGTCGATGGCCGCCTCGCACGGATCGACGTGGGCGATAGTGGCATTCCAACGGTCGCCGGTGTCAAGGTCGGTGACAGTATCGCCAAAGTGAAGAAGGTGTACGCTGGCCGATACAAGATCACACCGCACCAATATCTTGACTGGCCGGAAGGTAAGTACGTAACCGTCCGCGAATCCGCCGTATGTATGGGTTGCGAGCGGAAATCGAGAACGAGCGGGTTGCCAGGTATTACGCAGGTCGATACCGCGAAGTGGAGTACGTTGAGGGCTGTCTATGATGTCGCCTAACCCTGCGTTCAAGCGGACGCCGATCCGCGTCGTTTCAACCAGTGCGCGCTTCTTCGGCGCCGCTCAACGCCATCGTTAGGCCCATGATCCGCGGAACATGCCTATGTGGCGAGGTGGCGTGGCAGCTCGAGGGTGCGGTCGAGCTCATCAATTTCTGTCATTGCTCAATGTGCCGAAAGATCCACGGCACGCCGTTCGGCGCTTTCGCACACGCTGCCGCACATACATTTCGGTGGTTTCACGGCGAAGCGTCGATCACACGATATCGGTCCTCCCCCGAAATCTATCGTTGCTTCTGCCGCGTGTGTGGCTCCAGTGTTCCAGTGGTCGAAGGCGCCGAGGTTTGCATTCCTGCGGGAAGCATCGATGGCGATCCTGGAGTGCGGCCCTCAGTCCATATTTTTGTTGAATCCAAGGCGCCTTGGTACCAGATCACGGACACGCTTCAGCAATTTGCTCGTTTCCCACCCGATGATTACTCGTGAGCAAATCGTGGTGATAAGGCCTAATCATGCGTTGGAGCAGACGCCGATAGACATTCTCTCACTCAGTCGGCGCTTCTGCGGCGCCGCTCAACGCCATCGTTAGGTTGCTTGGCAGGGTATCGCTCTGGCCCCACCCGCCCTTGCGCCGTTTCGTTTTTGTAGCTACAATAATCAATGCGCGTCACCTTCGATCCTGCCAAACGTGCGAACAGACTTTGGCGGAGCGGGTTCGACTTCGACGACGCCGCTCTCGTCTTTGAGGGAATTACCGTCGAACTCGAGATACGCGTCGAAACTATGGCAAGCGTCGCGTCATCTGCTATGTCCTGCTCGCCGGGCGCCTAGTGGTCATCGGGTACACGCAAAGAGGCGATGTCCGCCACATCTTCAACATGCGAAAGGGTAAGGATCGTGAGAAAGCCCGCCTCGCGCCGTACTTTGAAATCTGATCTCACGCGCATCGATGCGCATGCGATTCGTCCGCACGAGTACCAGAATCTGCCCGAACTTTCGAACGAGGCCCTGGCGAATGCTGTGGTAAAGAAGGCTGGCCGGCCCCGCTCTGCCAATCCCCGCAAATTGATCTCGATTCGCCTTCCCGCGGATGTCATTGAGGAATGGAAAGCTACAGGTCCGGGTTGGCAAACCCGTATGGCCGAGCGCCTTAGCAAGGTCCGTTGAATGCGGCAACCTAACCCTGCGTTCGAGCGGACGCCGATCGGCGTTGCTCCTGCTAGTCGGCGCTTCATCAGCGCCGCTCAACGGTGTCGTTAGCCACCACACCACGCATGTTGCGACGATATGGTGGCTAGCCCTGCGTTCAAGCGGACGCCGATCGGCGTTGCTTCAACCAGTAGGCGCTCCCCTTGCGCCGCTGAAAGCTGTCGTTATCGACGACGCAGAAGCATTTCGGACGGTGATAGAGGCCGACATTGCCGATCACTCGACCAAGCCCGTCGCATTGATCGTCGTGAACGACATAGACGGTTGGGCTACCGCCGAGTCAACCAGGCCTACGTGCTTGAAACTGGCCTGATCTTTCGCCCTATGCTTGCCAACATCCAAGTGGATGCGTATCGGAGAGAGTACGAGGACTGATGCGAACACCTGACGAACGCGACGAGCATGGTCTTATATTGCGCGATGGAGCCTGCGATGTGGCATACCAGTCGCGGTGATCCACGGTCCGTCTGAATGGCCGGTCTGACGCCCAACCCTGCGTCGAGCGCACGCCGAATGACATTCTTTCAACCAATGGGTCGCCGGCCCGGACCGGGCGGCGACCCAGAACGTTACTGGCCGGTGTTTTCCCGGAAGATCTTCATGGCGTCGGACATGCTGAGCATGCCCTTCTTGTCCTTATCCATGGCGTCGAATTTCTTCTCCATCATGGCCATGAAGTCTTTCTTCATAATCATTCCATCCTTATTGGCCATCTTGCGAACTTCGCCATCCCAGCCATAAGGGCCATCACCATCGGCTGCAAAAGCGCTCGTTACGCCCGTTGCGAGTGTTGCTGCCAGACAAAACGCCGGGATCACCTTGGAAAGCCTCATCGTTCCTCCTTTAGTGGTGGGGCGCCGGCGGCCCGCGTGACTCCCGGAGCGGCGGCGCAAAGTCTTTGTCGCGGCTTCACTCGATTGATTACAGTCGCTGCTCAGGCCGGACAGGCTCAAGCCCGCTATTCAGCCCCGCCGGTTGGCGCGATGCCTCGCTCGAAGGTGATCTTCACGGTGAGAACGACGATTGGTTCTGCATGCGACGGGAGGGCTAGGCCAGGTCATCATCGAAGGGTGGCGACGGCATTACAAAGGGTTCGCCCCGGTTCGAGCCTCAACCATTTGAGCCTATTCGAGTTCAAGGCAACACCATCCAAAGCTTCACGCGGCCTGAGCCATTTGCGAGGAATGACTGGCTCGAAGATTCGGACTCACGTCACGAGAAGCTCGCTGGAACGGCTAGTCTCGTCCCGATTCGCCAAGGCCCATACTGCGTCATCTACACTATTGATGATGCTGAGCGCGCTGTGGAGATTATCAAGCTGGGTCACTGCCGTGAGGTCTATCGCAGTGCACCCTAACCCTGCCTTCGAGCGGACGCCGATCGGCGCTGCTTCAACCACTGAGCGCTTGGACAGCGCCGCTGAAGGCTATGGTCAGTCGACGCAGGTGAACACCTCCCGGATGGGCTCGTGCCCTTGGACACAGACGGCGGGCGGCTCGTCGCGCATCTTTAACGGATGACACCATGGGAGTTTTGACTTTCAGTATCAACGTCACCCTGGACGGCTGCATCGACCACCGAGAGGGAATCGCCGACGACGAGACACACGCCTTCTTCACCCGCCTCATGGACGAGAGCGGGGCGATGCTGTGGGGCCGCGTCACCTACGAGATGATGGAAAGCTACTGGCCAGCGGTTGCCCGCGGCGAATCGGAGGCACCGCCGGCGATGCGCGAATGGGCGGTGAAATTGGAGGCCAAGCCGAAGTACGTGGTGTCCTCGACGCGAAGGGACTTCCCGTGGACCAACAGCCACCCTATCGTCGGTGACCTGCGCACGAGCGTACAGATGCTCAAGGACGCGACCCCGGATGGCGTCCTGCTGGGAAGCGGCAAGCTCGCGACCGAGCTGGACCGGCTGGATCTGATCGACGAGTACAAGTTGCTGGTCCACCCCAGGATCGCCGGCCACGGCCCGACCCTGTACGAGAGCGGGTTGCTTAACACGCGAAGACTCGAGCTCGTCTCGGCAAAGCCGCTCCTCAGCGGCGTAGTCGTCATGCACTACCGGCGCGAACGATGACGATGAGCATGGCGGCTATCCCCTCCATCGAGCGGACGTCCCAAAGGCCCGGTTCGCGCCGTTTGGTTCACCGCTCATGTAGGACGTTGGGGGCCATGCGCTCCCACGGTTGTGCAAGCGGACGGCTGCCGTCACAATTTCCAAACAGACACTGCGCAGGTGGAGAAATCATGTGTCGAAATATCAAACCTCTATTCAACTTTCAGCCCCCCGCCAACGAGGATGAGATTCGGTCCGCCGCCTTGCAGTTCGTGCGGAAGGTGAGCGGATTCAACAAACCTTCCCAAGCAAATGAACCCGCGTTTCAAACGGCCATCGACGAGATCACCGTTGCGTCGCGCAAGTTGTTGCAGAGCCTGCGTACCACTGCCGAGCCGCGCTCGCGTGAGGCCGAGACGGTGAAGGCACGGGCGCGGAACGCGGCCAGGTTCGCGCGGATTGACTGATCGCTTCCACAGACGTCAGGCTCCGTGACCGACGTCCCGACGAGCGCTTCGCGCCCGCTCAAGCTATGCCATATGCAGCAC
>JALYXY010000144.1 GCA_030946875.1 Pseudomonadota bacterium
CCGATGCCGCTGGCGGCGAGCTTCTCGGGGCCCCAGACCTTGAACCACCAGTCCTTGCCGTACTCGGCGTCGACCTTGCGCATGGCGCGGCGAAAGTCGAGCGATTCGCGAATGCTCTCGTCGACCAGCGCCGGTCCGCCGGGCGCTTCCATCATCGCCGCCGAGACGTCGCAGCTGGCGATGATCGCGTACTGCGGGCTGGTCGAGCTGTGCATCAGATAGGCTTCGTTGAAGAGGTGCGGATCGAGCTTCCGGGTCTGCGAGTCCTGGACCAGCACCTGCGAAGCCTGGCTCAGGCCGGCGAGCAGCTTATGCGTCGACTGGGTCGAGAAGACGACCGCCTTTTTCGGTCGTGCGCGCTTCCTGCCCATGGCGTGGAAGACGCTGTAGAAGTCATGGAAGGCGGCGTGCGGCACCCAGGCTTCATCGAAGTGCAGCGTGTCGACGTAGCCGTCGAGCGCGTGCTTGATCGTCTCGGTGTTGTAGAGGACGCCGTCGTAGGTGCTCTGCGTCAGCGTCAGGATCCGCGGCTTGACCTTGGCAGCATCGACCCCGGCGAGCAGCGGGTTGGCGGCGATCTTGGCGCGGATCGCCTCGGGAGTGAACTCCTCCTGCGCGATCGGGCCGATGATGCCGTAGTGATTGCGCGTCGGCCGCAGGAAGACCGGGATCGCGCCGGTCATGATGATGGCGTGCAGGATCGACTTGTGGCAGTTGCGGTCGACGACGACGACGTCGCCCGGGGCCACGGTGTGGTGCCAGACCATCTTGTTGCTGGTGCTGGTGCCGTTGGTGACGAAGAAGCAGTGGTCGGCGTTGAAGATCCGCGCTGCGTTGCGCTCGGCCTGGGCCACCGGGCCGGTGTGGTCGAGCAGCTGGCCGAGCTCGTCGACCGAGTTGCAGACGTCGGCACGCAGCATGTTCTCGCCGAAGAACTGGTGAAACATCCGCCCGACGGGGCTCTTCAGGAAGGCGACGCCGCCGGAGTGTCCCGGGCAGTGCCATGAGTAACTGCCATCCTGAGCGTACTCGACGAGCGCCCGGAAGAATGGGGGGGCGACGCCGTCGAGGTAGCTCCGCGCCTCGCGCACGATGTGGCGGGCCATGAACTCCGGCGTGTCCTCGAACATGTGGATGAAGCCGTGCAACTCGCGCAGCACGTCGTTCGGCAGGTGCTGCGAGGTGCGCGTCTCGCCGTGCAAGTAGATCGGGATGTCGGCGTTCTTGAAGCGGATTTCCTGGATGAACTTGCGCAGGTTCACCACCGCCGGATCGACCTCCGGGCCGGGCGTGAACTCCTCGTCGTCGATCGACAGGATGAAGGCCGAGGCGCGGCTTTGCTGCTGTGCGAACTGCGACAGGTCACCGTAGCTCGTCGCCCCGAGGACTTCGAAGCCCTCCTTCTCGATCGCTCCGGCGAGCGCACGGATGCCGAGGCCCGACGCGTTTTCGGAGCGGAAGTCTTCGTCGATGATGACGATCGGGAAGTTGAAGCGAAGCATCGGCTGGCCCTTGATCGGCGACGAGAAAAGCGCGCATTGTGGACTTGAGCGCGGCGCCCCGCCGGACTTCGTCGATACTCGCAGTCGATGCTTGCAAGGAGCGTTCGATGACCGTCTCGGCAGCGACGTTGTGGTGGGTGCTGGCAGGGCTCGCGGTCGTCGCCGAGCTGGCCACCGGCACGTTCTATCTGCTCATGATCGCGCTCGGGCTGATCGCCGGCGCGCTGGTGGCGCATGCGGGCCTGGATGCCGCCTGGCAACTGGCGCTCGCCGCCCTGGTCGGCGCCGGGGCGACGGCGCTCTGGCACTGGCATCGGCTGCGCCAGCCGGGCCACGAGGCACCGGCGCATGCCAATCGCAACGTCGTTCTCGACATCGGCGAGCGCGTCAAAGTCACGGCCTGGGCCGGCGACAAGACGACTCAGGTCCGCTACCGCGGCTCCACCTGGAGCGCGCGGCTGGCACCCGGCGCCGCCGCGAGCAGCGGCGAGCACACGGTGGCCGGCATCGAAGGCAACTGGCTGGTGCTCGCACCCACGGCCCGCTGACCGGCAGCGAACCGTACCCAAGGATCAGCATGGACCTCTCGCCCACCTTCATCGTCACCCTCGTCATCGCCGTGATCGCCGCGTTCTTCGTCGTGCAGACGTTCAAGATCGTGCCGCAGCAAAACGCCTGGGTCGTCGAGCGACTCGGCAAGTACGACCGTACGCTGACTCCGGGCCTGGCGTTCGTCACGCCTTTTCTCGAACGCGTCGCCTACAAGCATTCGCTGAAAGAAGTGCCGCTCGACGTCCCGAGCCAGGTCTGCATCACTCGCGACAACACCCAGCTGCAGGTCGACGGCATCATCTATTTCCAGGTCACCGATCCGATGCGGGCGAGCTACGGCTCGAGCAACTACATCGCCGCTATCACGCAGCTGGCGCAGACGCTGCTGCGCTCGGTCATCGGCAAGATGGAGCTCGACCGCACGTTCGAAGAGCGCGATCACATCAACCTCTCGGTCGTCGCTGCGCTCGACGAGGCGGCGACGAACTGGGGCGTCAAGGTGCTGCGCTACGAGATCAAGGACCTGACGCCGCCTGCCGCCATCCTGCACTCGATGCAGGCGCAGATCACGGCCGAGCGCGAGAAGCGCGCCCTGATCGCTGCCTCGGAGGGCAGGAAGCAGGAGCAGATCAACATCGCCACCGGCGAGCGCGAGGCCTACATCGCCCGCTCCGAAGGGCAGCGCCAGGCCGAGATCAACAAGGCGCAGGGCGAAGCGGCGGCCATCGTCGCCGTCGCCGAGGCCACCGCCGATGCGATCCGTAAGGTGGCCGCGGCGATCGAGGAGCCGGGCGGCGAGCAGGCGGTGCAGCTCAAGGTCGCGCAGCAGGCGGTCGAGGCCTTCGCGCAGCTGGCGCAGAAGAACAACACGATGATCGTGCCGAGCAACGTCGCCGAGATCGCCGGCCTGATCGCCACGGCGATGGCGCTGACCAAGACGCAACTGCCTTCGGCAACGCCGCGAAGCCCCGGCGGCTCTGCGCCGACGCCTCCCGCGACACCGGGCTCGCCATCGCCCTTTCCGCGGCCCGCGCCGCCACTCCCGCCGCGCACCCTCGGCTAAGATCGGCGCCGCCGGAGAGGTGGATGAGCGGTTTAAGTCGCACGCCTGGAAAGCGTGTGAGGGCTAAACACCCTCCGCGGGTTCGAATCCCGCCCTCTCCGCCAAACGGCCCTCTGAGCGCCCTCCCCAACCAAGCCGTTTTTCCCTCTCGTACGAGGCAAAATTCGTCCGACTAGGTTCTCTAACGTCCACTGCCATCCGGCAGGTTCTGGGGGACCCGATCTGGGAAAATTTCCCCAAAATCGTGGGGGAACGGATTTTGGAGGGCGAACATGCCTCTCACGGACGTGGCCTGCCGCAACGCCGCCTGCCCTGCGGGGAAACCTCGGGAACGTTACTCCGACGGTCTGGGTATGTACCTCGAGGTGACGCCGACCGGCGCAAGTACTACTGGAGGCTGAAGTACCGCTTCGGGCCGAAGGAAAACGCCTGGCGCTCGGCGTCTACCCGGAGGTCACGCTGGCTGCAGCCCGTCGGGCTCGGGACAAGGCGCGCGAGCTTCTCAGCGAAGGTCGCGACCCGGTCGCCCCACGCAAGGAAGCAAAGCTCATCCGTCAAGCTGCGACTGAAAACACGTTTCGGAGCGATCGCGCGCCGCCTCGCATGAGCAGCGGAGAGCTTCCCGGACGGATCACCACACTGAATACGTGATCGGAGGCTGGCCGCCGACGTCTTTCCGGTCCTGGGGCACCTGCCTATCGTCGATGGCACGACTGCGAAGCTCGTGGCGATGGCCAAGAAGATCGAAGCACGAGGCGCTCTGGACATCGCCAAGCGGGCGCTCCAGACCTGCGGCCAGATCTTTCGCTATGCGATCGCGCTCGGATACGTCCAGCACAACCCGGCGGCTGCCATCAGGCCCAGCGATGTTTTGAAGTCGCGCCGGAAGGAGAACTACCCGCGGGTCGAGCCAAAGGAACTGCCGGAGTTGCTTCGCAAGATGGCGGTGTATGACGGTTCACCCCTTACACGCGCGGCGCTGCAGCTGATCGCCCTGACCTTCGTACGCACGTCGGAGCTGATCCACGCTCCATGGGACGAGTTCGATCTCGAGGCCGCGGAATGGCGGATTCCGGCAGAACGAATGAAGATGCGGTCGCCTCACATCGTGCCTCTTTCGAGGCAAGCGGTTGACGCGCTGCGTTGCCTGAACGCACTTCGAAGTCTCTCGCCATATGTTTTTCCTGGCGAGCGTGATCACGAGCGGCCGATGTCGAACAACACCATTCTCAAAGCGCTTGAGCGCCTTGGGTACAAGCACCGAATGACGGGCCACGGGTTTCGCGGCAGCGTCTACGCTCCTTCACGAGATGAGCTTTCCCACCCGCATATCGAGCTGCAGCTTGCCCACCAGGAACGAAATGCGGTAGCAGCCTCGTATAACCACGCGACTCATCTGCCGGAGCGTCGACTGATGATTGGAGTCAGAGTGGACCCTGCAATCCTGATCTCGTTGTGCGTTGCCGCACAGACGGGGCCCTGGTGGAGGAGGTAGCTTGACCAGCTGCAACCGATCCGTCTGCGTATTCCCTTGGGTGATCGCATTCAGCCCAAAACATGAACACCAATTCGCAGGCGATCGACGACGCCCTAGAGGTACTTCAACGGCAGACATTCGACTATTTCCTGAAGGAAGCGAATCCTGCCAACGGCTTGGTGATCGACAAGACCGCGGCCGGCTGGCCTGCCAGCATCGCTGCCACGGGGCTCGCCTTGGCCGGTTACCCGGTCGCTGTCCAACGCGCGTTCATGACGCGCGCTGCTGCCGTGGCCCGCACTCTCGCGACCCTGCACTCACCCCGTCGTCAACGCTACGCGTGCGGCAACAGGCGCCTGCGGGGACGAAGATCCGGAGCGCGCGCCGAATGAATCCATTCGCATTGAAGTGCCGGCGGCGGTCGCCCCCTCTATGCGCCCCAAGCCAACGGTCAAACACTGCGACGCCATGTCAAGAGTTCAGCCGCAGCATCCGCCCTTGCTCTGACTTGCGGTTGCGGCTTCGCCGGCCGCGACCCCGTAGCCAGCACTCTTTACGGCCGATTGCAGGCGCTCCCGAGAGGTCAGCCTTTCGTCGAAGTCAACGGAAGCCTTGCCGGGCAGCGATACGTCCACGTGCCCGACGCCGGGCACTGCTGTCAGTGCCCGAGTTACCTTGCCGACGCATCCGCCGCAAGTCATTCCGGTGACATTCATTGTTTCTGTTTGCATGGTAATTCCTCGATGGTGGAGTGTGAGGTCGGAGCCAAGCTCTACCCCTCTACACGATGACCGCAGTGTGCTGGGCTGTCTGTACGCTGCACCACGAACTCGAGGCGTCGAGGTCGGTCGAACGCCTCAGTCCAATGTGGTGGTACGGCTGCTCAACGGCAGCAGAGCGTCGCTGCCGGACCATGGTCTCTTCCTGGCCGATCCGCCTCTGTCCGATCGGGTCATGCCAGGAAGCGCGGCGTCTAGAATTTCATCGTGCTGCGAATGCCGACAATAAGAGCGTCTTTCACGATCTGATTGGGATTGCTCGGGTCAGCCACTCTGCCACCGGGATGGCGGATGTGTTGCAGGTCCGCTTGCAGGGTCCACCACGGCGCAATCTGCGCCAGATAGTCGAGCTCGACTTGCCTCTCGTAGTTTCGGATCGGGTAGGGCGCCCCGTTCGCGGCAAGCGTGTCGCGATCAAGCGCGACCGCGCTCGAGCTGATGCGTCGATAGGCCGTGCCGAACGTCAGCAGGTCATCGGAGCGGCCAGGCAGCAAGCCTTTGACGCCAACCCCCCCATCGACGTGAAACGAGATGAGATTGCGGTCCGACGGTTGAATTCCGCTGCGAATGAACAGGCTCAGGCTCCGCTCGCCCCACCGGCCAACGGTCTGGTCCGCGAGGCCATAAAAGCCCCAGTTGCCGGCATGATTGAGGGGTGCGACCGCCGCGGGATCGGCTAGCGAAGCCACACCGCCAAAGCGATTGCGTCCATAGTGCTTGTCAGCGTAGTCGGCAGTCGCGTACCACGCGCCGAGCTTGTAGACGCTTGGCAGACCTTGGGTCTTCTTGGCTTGATTGGTGGCGTATTGCAGTTCGTTCATCCAGAGCATACCGCCGCTGAAACTGAACGTGGTGCCGTGCTTGTTGCACTCTTGTGGATCCCTGTTGCAGTTGCGGCCTGCAGGGTCGCCGGAGAACACCGCGCTGAGAAGCGTCAGCTTCCCGGTCGGCTTGATGGCGATGCGCACCCCGGGCGCGGAAAGTGGATAACCCGGACCACCACTGTGGATGTTTGCTCCCAGCATGCCGGTCCAGCCGAACGTTGCGTTGATGAGGCCGCCGGCCGTCGGGCTGATGAAGAACTCGTCATCCGACGCCAGTTGACCGAGCCGCACCGACAGCCGGTCATCCCACAGATTCTGCTGGTACCAGAGGGTGAACAGC
>JALYXY010000146.1 GCA_030946875.1 Pseudomonadota bacterium
TTATTGTACGCCGCACATCGCGCCGCCTTGCGCGGCGCAACGGCTTGGAACGCTCAGTCGGGGATCAGCACCGTGTTATTGGAGAAGGTGATGAGATCGCCCGTGGCGGGATTGTTGGAGATGGGTGGCACATTGGCTGTGCTGATGGCGGGTGCCGCCCCGCCAGTGCCGCCGCGAGGCGTGGTGCGCACCACCTGCGACGGCGGCAGGGCTGCTCCCGAGGTGAGGTTCGCGTACACGCGATCCATGGCCTGGATGAAGTAGTAATGCAGTGGCACGTAGGCAGCGTCGTAGCCGGGCAGCGCAGCATTGTCGATGAACGCATCGAAGTGCTGGGCATTCGTGACCTCGATGTACGACAGCTTGCTGGCCGAGCCTTCGACGATCTTGTTCTGACCGAAATACGGACGCTCGTTGAAGTTCACCGGCACGAGCGTATCGGCGCGGCCGCCCACGATGATCGCGGGCTTGCCGTGCAGATTGGCGGTGCGCAGCGTTTCCTTCACTCCGTTCTGCACCCGTACCGCGTTGGCGTCAGCGCCCGTCCACAGGTTGCGAAAGCACAACGCGGCGTCGATGTTGTAGTCCTGCACTCCCGTCGATAGGGTCACGGACACGATGTTGTTGACCGCACCGCCCACACTGTTATTGTTGATGATCGCAACACCTCCGGTCGGCGGCACGCCGTTACCCGTTCCGAAGATCTGCGCCAGCGATGCCGCCGCCACCGGTGCCGGTGCGCCCGCCGCATCGACGCCCGCGAACGAGAGTCCGCACAGGTTGTCCGTCACGTTGAATCGGCCATAGGCGTTGGCGTAGGTCGTGACGACCGGTGGGACCGCCTGGGTGAAATGCGTCGCCAGAAGAGGTATCGACTCGGCCTGATAGCCTGCATTGAGCAGGATGTCGAGCGACTCGTCGGCCTGCGCGGCAACGGTGGTGCCCGTGAGGAGCCCGCGCGCCTTCAACGCGGTGCAGCGGTTGGCCGCGATCGCAGGCACCGGCAGCACCGCCGCGATCCCAAAGGAGGTTGCGGCACGCGTTGACTGCGATGCGCAGGGCTCGTACAGGTTGGCGAGCGTGAAGTAGTCGTACAGCGGCCTTGCGCCGCCGACGAGCGTGGTCGCACCGCGCTTCACGGTGAGCGCCGGGTTGGGCAGCAGTTCGAGAACGGGCTCCGCGACGGCCACTCCGTCGATGAGCCCTTCCGTGTCCTGCTCCGCGGCCGCGATGGCTGCAGCGCCGCCGTTGGACACCGAAGAGGCGATCACGATCGTGTTGCCGGGCTTGATCTGCACCTTCGCCTGGCCGTTGCTGAAACGGTCCGAGAACTGCTCGTTCAGAACGAAGAACGCCATGCGAACTGCGTCGAGCGTGTTCCTGCCCCAGTCCTTTTCAGGGTTCTGCTGCGAGAACGCGTGCTTGAACGCGACCCGGTTCGGGAACGCACCGTTGTAGGCCGCGAGCTCCGTTGCCGACAGGTTGGCCGTGAAATTCGAGTTCTTGCCCGCCGCTGCGGCGGTCGTGCGGATGCCGTTCTGCAGGTTGACGGTATTGGTGGCGAGATCGTTCACACCCATACCCGTGCCCTTGTCGGTGTAGGCAACCGCGCAGCCATGCTTCAGGCCCCATTCGCCAGCGCTGCCGATTGCGCCATACACTCCTCGCGAACCGGACGATGCCGCGGTCACGATGCAAGCCTTGTCCTTCTTGAACGAATTCGGAACCTGCACCATGAGTGTGACGTTCTGCCGTCCCGTGCCGTCATCGGCGTAAGCGATGTATTCGGTGCCGGCGATCTTGCCTTCGCCAAGCGTGTCGCCGCCGTTGATGTCGACGTTGGGCCCGTAGAGGACGCCATATCCGCCCTTGGGATTGATGTCGAGAATGGCCCGGTAGTTGTTGAAGATCGCGATGCGGCGAAGCTCGGCCGCGGTCGGTGCTGTGGTGTTCGCCGGCGCGGGGGCCGCTGCGGCGCCGAGACCTGTCTTGCCGAGCCCGCCCGTCAGGAGGTCATCACTCGAGCCATCGTAGGTGGTGCTGCTGATGGTGCCGATGTTCGCCGGCTTGGTGTTGATGTCGAACGATTCACTGCTGCCGCCGCTATCGAGGCAACCGCCGAGCAGCGATGCCGCTGCAAGTGCTGCCATGCCACTGCGCGAACTGAGGATCGAACGTTGGCGTTCGTTGTTGCTCATGCTGTGATTCCCCCTGGAATGAGCCATCTGATAGAGCCAGCGCGAATCAGACGTGCTGGAGGCGCGATTCTACGGGGATCGCGGCCTGCGTGCGCATTCGTCGCATCCGCATCGCTTATGATGCTGCCCTGGCCGGCGCGCAGGCCTCAATCTGGAATACGGGAACGTCATGGCCATCAAAATGGCAGTCGCGGTGCTTGCAGGCGGGTTGCTGGTCGCGGCGTGCGCGCCGATGCGGACGATCGCGCCGGGTGCCGTGGCGGATCTTGCACCGACGAAGGGCAACACCGCGCGCGGAACGGTGACGTTCAGGCCGGATGGCGATCGGTTCGTCATCGTGGCGGATCTCTCGGGCCTGGCGCCTGGAGGCCACGGCTTCCACGTGCATGAGAAGGGAGATTGCAGCGCGGATGACGGCATGAGCGCGGGTGGGCATTTCAATCCCACGGGCAAGCCACATGGCAACCCGGGCAGTCCCGATCATCATGCGGGCGACATGCCCATGCTGATGGCGGATGCGAGCGGCAATGCGCATATGGAAGCGAGCATCAAAGCTTCATCCGTCGCCACGGGCGTGACCGACCTCGTCGGCAAGGCTGTCATCGTGCACAAGGACGCCGACGACTTTGCCACGCAGCCGACGGGCAACTCGGGTGCGCGCATCGCCTGCGGCGTCATACGCGCGCAGGTCTGACCGCGATGCTCGCGTCACGTTGCGCTCGCAGGCTTTGGCGCTGCGCAGTCCGCGTGAAGGGCGACGACAGCGCTCGGCGATTTGCACGCAAGGTGGCCGCGAAGCGCACGGGCTGGCGCGCCGTTCTGCTGCTCGTGCCCGTGCTGTGGCTCTCGGGCTGCGGCACTGTTGACCGCGCGAGCAGCTTCTTCTTCGGATCGGGTAGCGGTGAACACTCGCGGGTGCCGGGGCTCGAGGCGACACTGTCGGCCATCGGCGGCAGTGCGGTCACGGGATCGGTGCGTTTCGTGCCCCGCGGTGATGGGGTGGCCATGCTCGTGCAGATCAACGGTCTGGCACCGGGCCGCTTTCGCGTGCTCGTCCATGCCAGCGGCAACTGCACTTCACCGAATGGGTTTTCCGCAGGGGCGCCCTGGTCGCCTTTGTCTGCGACCACACCGCTGTACGATCGTGTGCCGATTGTCGCGACGGGCACCGATGGCACGGGCACGCTCACCGTTCGGTTGAGCGGCGTGGCCATGGACGGCCCCAACGGGCTTTCGGGGCGTTCGGTGGTGGTGCACGATACGGCCAACGGGCCGTTCACGGCCGAGCCGGGCGTGCCGAACAACCGCATCGCATGTGGTGTGATCGGCCCGCTGCACTTGCTGTTCTAGGTTCGTCGCCACCGGCCGTTCTCGTTCGTAGCTATCACGTTCCGGCATGGAGTCACCGATGGGCTTTCTCGCCGACAAGAAGATCCTGATCACCGGGATCCTCTCCAATCGCTCGATCGCATACGGAATCGCCCGCGCATGCCACCGTGAAGGTGCGACGCTCGCCTTCACGTATGTCACCGAAGAATTGAGGGAGCGGGTCGTCAGGGTCGCGGCGGAGTTCGGACCGACGCCCGTCCTGCCTTGCGACGTGACCCACGATGCCGAGGTCGACACGCTGTTCGAGCGCCTGCGCTCCGAGTGGGGCACGCTGGACGGACTGGTGCATTCGATTGCCTTCGCGCCGCGTGAAGCGCTTGCGGGAGACTTTCTCACGGGTATGACGCGGGCGGCGTTTGCCACCGCACACGATGTGTCGAGCTACAGTCTTGCCGCGCTTGCGAAGGGTGCGCGGCCGCTTCTCCAGGGCCGTCGCGGGGCACTCCTGACGCTCACCTATCTCGGCGCCGTCCGCGCGATGCCGAGCTACAACGTGATGGGCCTCGCGAAGGCGAGCCTCGAAGCCAACGTGCGCTATCTCGCGTCGTGTCTCGGGCCTGAAGGGACTCGCGTGAACGCCATTTCGGCCGGGCCGATCAAGACGCTTGCCGCAGCAGGAATCAGCGGGTTTTCGCGACTGCTCAAGTTCGTCGAGCAGACCGCGCCGCTCCGCCGCAACGTCACGATCGACGAGGTCGGCAACGTCGCCGCGTTCCTGCTCTCGGATCTGGCGAGCGGCATCACGGGCGAGATCACTTACGTCGATGCCGGGTTCTCGACCATGGGCGCGGCGATGGCGGAGGAGTAGCACGGCGGCGGTCCGCATGAGGCGCTCAGGCAGCGTGACGGCGCCGCGCACGCCATGACCACGCAGCGAACGCGCTTCGACGTCGTGATCGTCGGCGGCGGCCATAACGGGCTCGTCTGCGCGGCGTACCTTGCCGGTGCAGGTCTATCGGTGTGCGTGCTCGAGCGGCGCCACATTGTCGGCGGCGCCGCTGTCACCGAAGAGTTCCATCCCGGCTTTCGCAACTCCACCGCGAGTTATACGGTGAGCCTGCTGCATCCGCGCGTCATTCGCGATCTGCGTCTTGCCGAGCACGGACTGCGCATCGTCGAGCGGCCGTTCTCCAATTTCCTGCCGCTGCCACACGACGACTTCCTGAAGGTGGGTGGAGGACTCGCGGAGACGCAGCGGGAGTTCGCGCGATTCTCAGCGCGCGATGCCGAGCGACTGCCGCGTTACTACGCCATGCTCGAACAGGTGGCGGACGTCGTGCGCGATCTGCTGCTCAAGACGCCGCCGAACCTTCGTGCATCCGGTCGCCTGACCGTGGGGCTCGTGATCGATGCACTGCGATCGGCGCGGCGGTTTCGTGGCCTGGGCATTGCCGGTCAGCGCGACGTCCTCGACATCTTCACCAAGAGTGCTGGCGATCTTCTCGACCGCTGGTTCGAGGCGGAGCCCGTCAAGGCAGCATTCGGCTTCGATGCGGTGGTCGGCAATTTTGCGAGCCCGTACACACCGGGGTCGGCCTACGTGTTGCTGCACCACGTCTTCGGCGAGGTGAACGGCAAGCGTGGCCAATGGGGTCATGCGATCGGTGGCATGGGCGCGATCACCCAGGCGATGGCCGCCGAATGCGTCGCCCGCGGCGTCGTCCTGCGCACCGATGCAGCGGTTGCGCAAGTGGTGATCGAGCGCGGTCGGGCGACGGGCGTCGCGCTCGCAGGGGGTGAGGTCATCACGGCTGCGCGCGTTGTCTCCAATGTCACACCACGCGTGCTTTTTCAGGATCTCGTCGCGGCCGAGCACCTCGAAGAGGATTTTCGCTCGCGCATTGCGGGCTACCGCTATGCCTCCGGTACCTTCCGCATGAATGTCGCCCTCACCGAGCTTCCCGACTTTCGCGCACTTCGCGCAACGCACGCGCAACCACATCACGCGAGCGGCATCATCATGGCGCCATCACTGCGCTATATGGAAGAGGCGTACTTCGATGCGCGCACCCGCGGCTGGTCGCGCGCGCCGATCGTCGAAATGCTGATCCCTTCGGTCGTCGACCCGAGCCTCGCCCCTGCCGGGATGCACGTGGCGAGCCTCTTCTGCCAGCACGCCAACCCCGACGTGTCTCAGGTCACCGGTCGCACCTGGGACGAAGTGCGGATGGAAGTTGCAGATCTCATGATCGACACCGTGGATGCGTTCGCGCCCAACTTCAGGCGCAGCGTCATCGGGCAGCGCGTGCTTTCCCCGCTCGACCTCGAGCGCGAATTCAAGCTGACGGGCGGCGACATCTTCCACGGGGCGCTGTCGCTCGATCAGCTCTTCTCCGCACGCCCGGTGCTTGGAAATGCCGATTACAGGACACCGGTGCGCGGGCTCTACATGTGCGGGTCCGGTACCCATCCCGGAGGCGGTGTGACGGGTGTGCCGGGACACAACGCCGCGCGCGAGATCCTGCGCGACGCCCGGCGGCCCAAAGGCAAGACGCCGCGCTAATCGTCCAGGCGGAACTGGTGCCGCAGCGCGATCTCGCGTCCCAAGCGTGACGATTCGAGAGCCGCGACGCACACCTCCAGATTGGCGAGACCCCAGCGGCCGTCGTGCACGGCCGGCGCGCGGCCGGCGATCGCGTCGCGCAACTCATCGAGCACGAGCTCGCGCGGACTGCGATCGTTTTCGAGCGGTATGCTTGAAACGCCCTCGCGCGTATATACGAGGAGGCCATCAGGCGATTGCCGGATGTCACCGCCTTCGCAGCTCGCAAC
>JALYXY010000020.1 GCA_030946875.1 Pseudomonadota bacterium
GGCACTCGCGCACGGTGCGCGCCGCCAGCTCGAAATTGCTATGACGCTGGCACTCAACCCGAAGGTCATGCTGCTGGATGAGCCGATGGCCGGGATGAGTCAGAAGGAGTCAGAGGAGCTAGTCGGACTGCTTGCGCAACTCCGCGGCAAATACAGCATCGTCCTCGTCGAGCACGATATGGATGCGGTATTTGCTCTCGCTGATCGGATTACGGTGGTGGTGTACGGCAGGCCGATTGCATGTGGCTCAGCCGAGGAAATTCGGAGCAATCAGGATGTACGGGACGCGTACCTGGGTGACCAGGAGGAGACGATATGACCGTTCTCCTCGAGGTACGGGACATCGAGTGTCACTACGGACCCAGCCAGGCGCTGTTCGGCGTCAGCCTCGACGTGTGCGAGGGTGAGGTCGTGACGTTGATCGGACGTAACGGCATGGGCAAGTCGACGACGGTCAAGGCGATCATGGGGATGCTCGTGCCGCGGCGAGGTTCGATACGACTGGGTGCCCTAGAGATCGCGGGCCAACCTGCCTATCGCGTCGCGCGGGCGGGCGTCGGGCTAGTGCCGGAAGGCAGGCGCATCTTTTCGAACCTGACCGTGCGAGAGAACCTGGTCGCCACGGCCGAGAACCGCCACAAGAGCGCAGACCCGTGGCTTCTCAGCCGCGTCTACGAGATGTTCCCTCGCCTGAGAGAGCGTGAGCGCAACCTGGGGTCCAATCTGTCGGGCGGCGAGCAACAGATGCTCGCGATCGGCCGCGCGCTCATGACCAATCCGCGCCTGCTGATCCTCGACGAGGCGACGGAGGGGCTGGCGCCGCTCATTCGAGCCGAGATCTGGTCGTGCCTCGCGCGGTTGAAAGCAGCGGGGCTGTCGTTGATCGTGATCGACAAGAACATCGGTCCGCTCCTGCGGCTCGCCGATCGCCATTTCATCATCGAGAAGGGCCGTGTCGTGTGGAGCGGTGTCTCCGCCGAGCTTCGCGAAGCGCCTCAAGTCCTGCACGAGTATGTCGGCGTCTAGCGCCGCGGGCCTCGTCTCGAACGCATCCTTTCATGAGCCTCGACAAAGTCCGGAACTGCGAGAACGCGGTCGCCCAGATTCCAGATGGGGCGGTCGTCACGATCGGCAGACTTATCGGCGCCGGGACGCCGCCACGGCTGATCGACGAACTCGTTCGAAGCCTCCGGAGCCCGACGGGTGATCGTCGCGATGACTCATACCGCACTTGGGGTGGGGTATGCCAAAAAGGTATCAGCCGCGCCATTTCTCGATCTGGCAGACATCTACCCGCCAGAGGACACTCACGTATGCAAGCCAATTTAATCCACTCGCAGACCACATCAATGTCGATCATGCGATACCTGTTGAGAACGATCATTCTCGCATGCGTCCTGGTTGGCACATCTGCTCTCGCGCAAAGCTATCCGACCAAGCCCGTTCGCATTATTGTGCCCACGGCTCCGGGCGGTGGTTTCGATTTCGCAGGTCGTGTGCTGGCCGAAAGGCTCCAGAAGGAGCTGGGACAGGCATTCATCGTCGAGAACCGCCCGGGTGCGGGTACGCTCATCGGTACGCAGGCGGTGGCAACTGCGCCGGCCGACGGATACACGCTACTTGTGGGAGGGCTTGCCAACCTCGCCTTCAATTCGGGCTTGTACGACAAGCTGCCCTACAGTCCGTTGGGCGACTTCACCCCAATCGCGATCATCAGCGCTAACTCGTACATCCTCGTCGGCCGCAAGGATTTGCCGCAATCTTCACTCCGCGAGCTTATCGCCTATGCGAAAGCGAATCCCGGAAGGCTGACGATCGCCACCGCAGGCTTGGGCACCGGACAACACATCGCGGCCGCTCTCTTCAAGCGTCAGGCCAATGTCGACATCGTCGAGATCGCTTACAAGGGTGCCCAGCCGGCTTTATCCGATCTGCTCGGGGGAACGGTCGATCTGTTCTTCCATGCAACAACCACCGCAAGACCTCTTGTTGAGAGCGGACGCGTCAAGGCTTTCGCGGCCTCGACTACAAAACGCGATCCGACGCTTCCCAACGTTCCTACCGCTCAGGAAGCGGAGTTGATGGCGTGGTGATGGAAAACTGGCTCGGGCTCTTCGCTCCGTCCAAGACACCGAAGCCGATCATCGAGCAATTGCGAGCGCGGTTGCGAAGGCCATGGAATTCGCTGAGGTCCGCAAGCGCGTGGAATCAGCGGGATCGCGAATCATCTCGATGTCGCCGCCGGAGACGGAGGCCTTTGTGAAGGGCGAGAGCCAGAAATGGTCGCAGTTCGTACGACAAGCGGGCATCAAGGCAGAGTGATTTAGGACTATTCCGTCGGCGCTGGTCGATAGTCGAAAAATTCAATATCTACGGAGGCAGGAATGTTGCATTCATGGAAGCACGTTGCACTTGTGGCCTCAGTCGCCGTTTTGACGGCCACGGGTGCGCTTGCGCAAGCCCCGATCAAGATTGGCTTTGTCACCACCCTATCGGGCCCGCTCGGTTCACTCGGGCAGGACATTTACGATGGCTTCATGCTTGGAATCGAACAGGGCGGCGGCAAACTAGGAGGCGTGGCGGTGCAGGTCATCAAGCAGGACGATCAGTTCAAGCCCGAGGTGGCCACACAGATCGTGCAGAAGCTGATCGAAAGCGAAAACGTTCCGATCATTGCCGGCGTAGCGGGGTCGAACGTGATGATGTCAGTTTTCAAGCCGATCACCGACAAGCAAGTCTTTCTCATCAGCTCCAACGCAGGGCCTTCGCCGATCGCCGGCGCACAGTGCTCGCCATACTTCTTCGCGGCGTCCTGGCAGAACGACAGCTGGGCCGAAGCAGCTGGCAAGTACGCGACGGACAAAGGGTATAAGCGAATGATCGTGGTGGCTTCGAACTATCAGGCAGGCAAGGACGCCGTCAACGGCTTCAAGAAGTTTTACAAGGGCGTCGTCGTCGATGAGATTTATCCTGGCGCCACCCAGCCGGACTTCTCGGCGGAGATAGCACAGGTCGCTGCGCAAAAGCCCGACGCGGTCTTTGCCTTTGTTCCGGCGGGCGGCGTGAATTTCATACGGCAATACCAGCAAGCTGGACTGCTCAAGACCCTTCCGTTACTAACCGTGGGCATGGCGGATGGCACAACCTTGCCGACACTCAAAGATACGGCGTTGGGCCTTCAGTCAGTGCATTTTTGGGGGCCGGACACCAACAACCCCGTGAGCAAGCAGTTCGTCGACGCGTTCGAAAAGAAATACGATCGCATTCCGTCGAACTTTGCCGCCCAGGGCTACGACACGGCGTTGTTGCTGGATGCTGCGATCGGTCGCGTCAAAGGCAATGTCGGTGACAAGCCGGCATTCATGGCTGCGCTGAAGCAAGGTAGCGCCAAGTCGGTCCGCGGGACGCTCAAATTCAACAACAATAACTTCCCAATCAACGACTGGTACGCCTTTGAAGTGGCGAAAGATTCCAAGGGCCGAGTCAGCCTGAAGACCGTAGCCACGCCCCTCAAGGACTATCAGGACTCGTACCACACCCAATGCGCGATGAAGTGAATCGCGAAGCCCCGCTGTGACAACAAGCGCGCCAAGGACGTGCAGGTGATATGTCCGGGCTCCGACAATAGTGTGAGATCCATGCCATGTCGCAAGCCGACGCCTGTATCGACAAACTCTTTCGCCATGCGCGCTCCCACAACGCATGGCTCGACAAGCCGGTGGGCGTTGACACGTTGCAGGAGTTGTATGCGGCCTTGAAGTGGGGTCCGACCAGCTCAAAAGCCTCGCCCGCTCGTTTTGTCTTCATTCGCACCGCAAGAGGCAAGGAACGGCGCGTCTTGAATTCGACGAAGCTTGCACGATGAAATGAGCTTTGCTGTCCAGGCTACGCAGGTCGGCCGAGCCCGATCGCATATTCGCGCCTGATGCCTGATGCCTGATGTCTGATGCGATCGTTGGGCACTCTCTCGGTAAAGTGGCGATGAAGCGGGCCGCGAGCTGAGGAAACAAAATGACAAAGATCGACATCTACAACCACGTACTTCCGCCCGCGTACTTCGAGCTGGTCAAGGCGCACTCCAAAGACGCGGGGCTGGTGAAACGCCTGGCGAGTCTGCGCATGTTGTGGGACATGGAAGCGCGAGCGGCAATGCTGGTGGAGAAGTTTCCCGACGTCGTGCAGGTCCTGACCTTGAGCGCACCAGCGCCAGAGATGCTGGGTGGGCCGGAAAAGTCGCTCGAATTTGCGCGGGTCGCGAACGACGGGATGGCCGAGATCTGCAAGCGCTGGCCGGAGCAGTTTCCGGTGTTCGTCGCGTCGTTGCCGATGAACAACGTGTCCGCTGCGCTGAATGAGATGGACCGTGCCATCGGCGACCTCGGCGCACGCGGCGTGCAGATCCTGACCAACGTCAATGGCCGACCGCTCGACGACCCGGAGTTCTTCCCGATCTTCGAGAGAATCTCCACCAAGCATGACCTGCCTGTGTGGATGCATCCGTTTCGACCCGGCACCACCGCGGACTACAAGGGTGAGCAACGCTCCAAATATGAAGTCTGGCAGGTGCTCGGCTGGCCGTTCGAGACCTCCGTGGCTATGTCCCGCATGGTCTTTTCGGGCCTGCTGCAGAAGCTTCCGAACCTGCGAATCATCACCCATCACTGTGGCGGAATGCTGCCGTACTTTGCGGGTCGCGCTGAATCACTTTGGGCGCAGCTCGGCAGCCGTACCGCAGATGGCAGTGAGGACGACGTGCTGAAGAAGCTGTCAAAGCCGCCGATCGAGTACTTCAAGATGTTCTATGGGGACACGGTGCTCGGTGGCTCGGCATCGGCGCTACGATGCGGCCTGGATTTCTTCGGTATCGACCACGTGGTATTCGCGTCGGACTGTCCATTCGATCCCGAGGGGGGGCCGATGTTCATCCGCGAAGGCATCCGATCCATCGAGGACCAAGGCTTGAGCGAAGGCGATCGTCACAAGCTCTATTCCGGCAACGCGATGACGTTGATGCGCATTTCGAGCTTTAAAAGAAGTGAGTACTGAAATGAGGGCACCATGAACGACAACGCGAGGGCTGCAAGCGCCACGGGACGCACGACGCATTTCATCGATGGCCGATGGAGCGAACAGGGCGGTCGCACGTTTCCCGATTTCAATCCCTACGACGGAAAGGTGATCGCCGAGATCGCGGCTGGTGGGCGCAAGGAAGCCGAAGCGGCCGTGGCCGCCGCGCATGCCGCCTTTCCCGCTTGGGCGGCAATGACGCCGGGCGAACGGCAGCGCCTGTTCCTGAAGGCAGCGGACATCGTCGATCAGCGGCTCGAGGACGCAGTACGCCTCATGGCGATCGAGGGAGGCGCGAGCAGGGCGTTCTCGTCTTTCCAGGTTCGTTTGTCCTCTGCGATGCTGCGTCAGGCAGCGAGCTGGGGATACCTGCCGTCCGGCGATGTCATGCGCAGCGACGTGCCGGGTCGTACTGCGTTCGTGGTACGCAAGCCTCTCGGTGTTATCGCGGGCTTCACGCCCTGGAACGGCGCTTTCTATCTCGCCTGGCGCACCTTCCTCCTGCCGATGGCGTTCGGCAACACGACAGTCATCAAGCCATCGGAGCTAGCACCGCTGTCAGCCGGGCTCATGCATGCCGAGATTCTTGAGGAAGCGGGTTTTCCGGCTGGCACGTTCAACGTGGTGACACACGCTCCCGGGGAGGCGGCAGCGATCGCAGATGTGTTCTTCGAGAATCGGGCGGTGCGCTGCATCAACTTCACAGGATCGGACAAAACTGCACGGATTCTTGGAGAGCGGGCGGGCCGCGCACTCAAGCGCATGGTGCTCGAGCTTGGCGGATTCAATCCGATGATCATCCTGGACGACGCGGATCTGGAGAACGCAGTCAATGCGGCGACCTTCGGCGCCTTCTTCCACCAGGGTCAGGTCTGCATGAACACTCGAAAGGTCTACGTCGACCGATCGATTCACGACGCATTCGTAGACAGACTGGCGGCCAAGACGCGCGCACTGAAGAGCGGCGATCCTACCGATCCGAGTGTCGTCATCGGACCTCTGATCAATGACGGTGCGCTGAAGCAGACGGAAGAGCGCGTCCGCGATGCAATTGACCGTGGCGCGCGGGTCGTCACGGGTGGCAAGGCGAACGGGCGAATCTACGAACCTACCATCCTTACTGGCGTGCCGAAGGACGCGGTGTGCGCCACGGGTCGCGACGAGACCTTCGGGCCGGTGCTCGTGGTTCAGCCGTTCGATGATGTCGAGCAGGCGCTCGCTGAGGCGCAGGACACGCCGTATGGCCTGAGTGCAGCGATCATGACGGGCGACAATGCGCGTGGCCATGAGATGGCCATGCGGTTCGATGCCGGCATCGTTCACGTGAATACCGCGACTATGGCGAGCGAAGCAGCGTTGCCGGTGGGCGGCGTCAAGGACAGCGGATGGGGTCGATCGGGGCACTATGCGATCGAGGACTTCACAGAAATTCGAATGATCACGCAGACACAGGGACCCGGCCGATTCCCGATCTGAGTCCGGAGGATTGCGATGGATACGTCTGCAGCGTCTCGAGCTCCCATGTCTGCGCCGATTCCGGCGCTCACACTTCCTCGAACCTTGTACGCCGCGGGTGCCGTCCGCGCGCTTCCCGCCGAATTGGGGGTTCTCGACGTGAGCCGGCCTTTGGTCGTCACAGACAAGGGACTCGCCGCCGCCGGCATCTTGGGAAAGGTGGTCGCCGCCTGCGGCGACGCCGTGACGGCTACGCTGTTCGACGGCGTCACCGAAAATCCTTTGTACTCGGACGTTGACGCGGGCCTCGCGTCTTATAAGGCCGGTAAGTGCGATGGCGTGATCGCCGTCGGTGGTGGCTCGGTGATTGATACGGCCAAGATGATCGCGCTGCTTGCCACCAATCCGGGGTCGATCGGTGACTACGCAGGCGTGCCAAACGCTCGCCACGGCCCAGCCGCGCCTCTCGTCGTCATCCCGACCACTGCGGGCACCGGTAGCGAGGTGTCACCCTCCGCGGGGATTCACCCTGATGCATGCACCGCCGTGGTCGGCATGAACTCGCGGCACCTCGTACCGAAACTCGCAGTACTCGACCCCGAGCTGACGGTAAGCCTGCCGCGCCGCCTGACTGCGGCCACGGGCATCGACGCGCTCTCTCATTGCATCGAAGGTTATCTCTCTAACCGTGACCAGCCACTCGGGAAGTCGATAGCGCTCGACGGCGTCCGGCGGGTCGTGCGTTGGCTTCCCCGTGCAGTCGCTGAGGGCACCAACCTGGAAGCTCGAGGCGAGATGATGCTCGCGGCTTTTGCGGGCGGCGTTTCGATCGCAATGGGTCTGGGCCCTGCGCATGCCATTGCCATCACATGCAGCGACCAAGGCTTTCACCACGGCGCGCTGAGCGGCATCGGACTGGTAGCTACTCTCGATGCAACAGCGGAACACATGCCCGCGCGCGTTGCGGAGGTTTCCGAGGCATTCGGTTTGCCGCAGGGCGCATCGTTGGCACATGGCGTTGCGTCATTGATGCGTGAACTTGGCCTGCCGGCGACCTTGGCAGAGATGGGCTATGCCGCGAAGGATCTACAGGCCATGGCTGCAGCGGCTGAGCGCAGCCACTTCAACCTTTCTGCCCCATTCCGTCCCGACGCGTCGCACTACGCCGAGTTCATGACGCAATCGCTCGGGGTAGGGACAAGCAAATGACTTCGGAAGCACCCTCCGCACTGGCGCTGTGGCTGGACCGCGCCGCCATCACGCAGGTGGTGCAGGACTGGGGCCTGGCCCGCGATGAGGCCGTCGGGAGCAGCTGCGCGCCTGCTACACGTCCGACGCCGTCATGCACACAACATGGTTTGTCGGACCGGCGGCCGAGTTCGTGGAGCGCTCGATGGCGGTGAACACGTAGAGCAGTCGCGCCTGGACGAGCGCGTCACGGATGTCATCGCAAAGGGCGGCGCCGTCGGGATCGACCGACTCGAAGCAAGCGTCGCGTGGATCCATCAGTCGCTTGGCACCACGGCAACAGCCCACTGACGAGCCAGTCGCACGGTCGTGCGCTGTGCGACAGAGGCTCCTTGTCACGATCCTCCGAACTGGTGGCTGGGCCACTTGACCACCCAGAGGCCTGCACGGTAGCATGAAACGCTCGCTTCGGATGCGCCGCCACCAGGCTGCAGCCGGTGCGTGGGTGGATGCAATAACAACCAGATCAGGAGGGCGTGTGAACAACCCGGTTGCTTGCCAGACCCGTGGCCGTGCGTGGCATGCGGTGGCGCTCGTCGTCGTCGCGCTGTGCATGGGCAACTCTTCCCTCTCGGCGCAGACCGCCGTGCCCGCTAACGCGCAGACGATCAACGTCGTCGACGTGGGCGGGGCGCTGGCGCTTTTACAGGATGCGATCGAGGGTTATCGAACCAAGAATCCGAAAGTCGTCGCGAAATTCAACTTCACCAAGGCGCCCGCGCCGGAGTTGCCCGGCAAGCTGAAGGCGATGCAAGGAGCCAACCGAAGCGACATCGACCTCGTCCTCGGTGGCACGGACATCTTGTCCGCCGGCATCGAGCAGGGACTGTGGATACCCATCCTGCCGAACCGTGCGGCCGCATTTCCGAATGTGCTTGACAACTACCTGCCGCAAGCGCGCCGCATGCAGGATCTGGCGCAAGGCCAGGCGCTGGCGGTCGTGTTCATGCCTGCCGGTCCGCTGCTCGAGTACAACCCGGACAAGGTCAAGACGGTGCCAACCACCCCGCAGGAGCTGCTCGCGTGGTGCAAAGCCAATCCGAATCGCCTGATCTATGCGCGCCCGGCAAACTCGGGGCCCGGGCGTACGTTCCTGCAAGGGTTGCCGTACCTCCTGGGCGACAGCAACCCGAAGGATCCGGTGCACGGCTGGGAGAAAACGTGGGCGTACCTGAAGGAGCTGAACACGTGCATCGAGTATTACCCGACCGGCACGGGCGCCACGATGAAGGAGTTCGGCGAGGGTTCGCGCGACATGACCGTCACGGTGACGGGCTGGGACATCAACCCCCGCGCGCTCGGCATCGTACCCAAGGGTTACAAGGTGGCCGCGTTCAAGAACTTTACGTGGGTCAACGATACGCAATACATGATGGTGCCAAAGGGCTTGTCCGCGGAGAAGCTCGCCGTCGTGCTCGACCTCATGAGCTTCTTGCTGCAGCCTGCGCAGCAGGCCCTTACGTATGACAAGGGCTATTTCTATCCAGGCCCTGCCGTGAAGAACGTGACGTTGTCCATGGCGCCGAAGGAAAGCCAGGACGTGCTGCGCGAGTACGGGCGGCCGGAGTACGACGCGTGGCTTACGCAGTTCCCGCACGCGCAACCGCTCGACGCTAACATGCTGGTGGAGGCGTTCAAGCGCTGGGACGCCGACATTGGCGGCTCGAAGTCGCGCTGACGGCGCGAATGGAACGATCTGGACGCCGCGGATAGCCAAAGGCCGTCCCCGGCCGCGATCCGATTTAATCATTTCGACCAGGGGCGGTCGCGACCGTGTGGATGAGGGGCGCGAGCGATTTGGGGAGAAGCGCGCGTCAGCCCAACGAACGTCGTGAAATCGCGAACGGGGCGCCGCGGTTGGGTCGCCGCGGGACGATGCCCATCGGCCGCCCGGTGTTCCGCGCCCGCTGCAGCAAGCTTCGGAACGGATCCGCTGCACGGCAGTGTATTCCGACGCTCGTTGGTTGTGTGGCTAGACGTAGCTACTGCGGACCACAAGACTGATTCGTCGCTCTTGGGCGCACACCCTATCCTACATTTGCCAAAGTTTCCTCCGGCGCACCAACGCCTGCATGTGTTTGATGCAAGTCCAATCGTTCTCATCAGCGCTGCCAAGGCTTCGGCGCTTAGCTTCCGAACTCGACCCTGTCCTACCCTTACAACCTACGCAGATTCTTTGTACTGCGAAACACTCTGACTGTGTACGGCATCGCGGATGGATAATCATCCTATGCGTCCTGTCGACCGTGCGACTTCCACAGAATCGCCGACCATGGGCGAGAAGTGCCGCGCATCATTGAGCACCTGCAGTCGTTGCGCTGCCTGATTGCAGTTGCGACCCTGCGGAAGTGCACTGGGCGCCGCAACGAGGATGCATCTTTCGCAATCGACGGTTACGCGGGCGCTTCATGATCTTGAAGGGCAGTTTGGCGTTCCGCTGTTTCATCGAGGCGCGCGTGGCATGGCGGCAACGGTTCTTGCCGCCTCTACTGCGAAGCGGTGCGAACTGCTGTTCACCCACCTAGAGCAGGGAGCGGCCGAAGCCGCAGCGCTGCGGTTGAGCTCGAGAGATCTCTCCAAAGGAGCGCGGCCACCGGATACCCGGCCGCCGCGCGGACTGCGACAGCAATGACGAGTTTTTAGTCGGTGTGCGTTGGATCAAGCGCCGTCTCCAGCGCTTTGACCGGCTGGGCCGCATTTTGCGCCGCCACATCGCGCAAAAGCTGGTCGAGATTGACGCGAGACAGATACTTGCCCTTCGACACGACGGCGCTGATCCTGTCAAGATTCGCCACAGCCGCGATGGGGTTCGCATCCAGCACTACCAGGTCGGCGTTCTTGCCTGCTTCCACCGTTCCCATCGTCGCTTCGCGATGCAGGAACTGCGCCGCATTCAATGTGGTCATTTGCAGAACTTCCAGCGGCGAGAGGCCCGCTGCAGCGAGCTCCTTGAATTCCTGGTGCAGACTGAAGCCAGGTATGACAAGACCCCCGCCAAGGTCCGTGCCCGCCATCATCTTGACGCCAGTCTGCTTCAGCAGCTTCACGACCTTGATTTGCAATGCGTAGTACTGCTGAAGCGTTGCGCGTGTGCTCGGCGTGATCGTGGTGGCGAACTGCTGGGCAATCGATTCCCACAGTGCGCGACGCGTCTTGTCCACATAGATCAAGTTGGCGTCGTTGCGA
Source organism: Pseudomonadota bacterium (assembly GCA_030946875.1). Classification (GTDB taxonomy): domain Bacteria; phylum Pseudomonadota; class Gammaproteobacteria; order Burkholderiales; family Casimicrobiaceae; genus CAIWHR01. The sequence goes on from JALYXY010000020.1 coordinate 10,957, forward strand.
TATGACGCGTCGTCACCGAAGTCTTGTGTGCGCAAACGAATCAGCGTAGGTGCCTGCCAGGTATCGTTCTTTACGAAAGCCTGGGCGAGAGACTGACACTTGGCATCGCTGTAGCTATCGATGATGCGTTGATAGTAAACGGCATTGAAATTGCCGTCATAGAGCCGCGGGTTGATGACGTTTGGCCCGGGTGGGGGTGGATTGGCGATCATGGCCTGGCGGATCGACGGCTCGTCACTGGCGCAATCGAGCACGAGACCCACTCCGGACCCGAGATGCTCGAAGGAGTGATAACCGGCGTTGGAAGCATCGAGCGCGCTCAGCGTCAGCGGCAGGTGACCCGCGGAATGCAAGCCCTGAATCTTCGCTTCGTCGATTGCGGCGAGAAACGCATCGCGCGGTCCCGCCACCATCTTGATGTAGTCAGCGCCTTCCGACTTGCGGTCGCGAACGAATTGACGCGCGGCGGGGTCCGTCGGCGCCTGTCCTGCGAAGATCACGCTCGGCATCAGGAGGACTTCGGGGGAGAAGGTTGTACCTGCCGCCACTCCCGCATTCAATTGCTTTGCGCGTTGAATCAGCGGAGGCGAACCGCCAGCCTCACGAACGCCGGTGACTCCGTTCGCCAGCAGGACGGGCAGATCGCCCGGGGGATTGTCCAGGGTGGACAGCGCGTGCGTGTGCATGTCATTGAAGCCGGGCACGACGAACTTGCCCGAGCCATCGATCGACTGCGCGGAGCCGCTCAATCGCACGCGATCACCCGTGATGTTCTGGATCTTTCCGGCATCGATCACGACTGCCATGCCGGGCTTCAGCGAGCCGTCTCTAGTATCGACGACGGTGACGTTCTGGATGACCAGCCCCTTGGTTACGTCCACAAAATTGCTGCCGTCTCCACCACCCCCGCACGCCACAACGATCACTGCGATGCCAGCAGCCAACGTAGCCCCAGCAAGTAACTTCTTTGCATCGACTGCCATGTTTATCTCCCGGCGTTCAGAATCGACCATGTGGCGCGATTGCACACACGGGCGAACGACCGGGCACTGTAACGACGCCACGCGTGGTCGTACAGATGCGAATTAGCGGCGCGTGATAAGAATCCGTTATCTGTCGGTGGGCCGCGCATTCCGGCGCGAACGAGTCGGGGCGCCGGTCGTTCGCTCGCCCTTAGGCTCGGCGGCGTGACCGGTGGCGCGGCGCATCATGTCCCAGAAGTATTCAGCCACGGGGGTCAGCGGCAGCCTGCACTGCCGAAATCTACCGATAGGTCGAAGCGCTTCCTGAGATGCTCGAGGCCGTCGTCGTGGGCCAGGAATGGCCACCCGGCAGAGCGGTGATGTCCGCGCCGTGCTATTCGTCAAGCTTGGGGATGGGGTCGTGCTGGATGCTAACCTGACCGATAGCATTAAGCGGATTCGCGACAACACAACCCCGCGGCATGTGCCCGCGAGAATACTGATGCTCGCGTGCACGCCCGGCGTTGCAGGTGTGAGACATTCCCCATACCACGAGCCGAAAAATCGTCGAGCTAGCGGTGAGGCAAACCATTCACGGCCGATCCGTCAAGAACGTCGAGTCGTCGCTAACCCTCAAGCGCTAGCTGAGTTCAGAGCGCGCATCGGACTGGCGAGTAACTGAACCGGGGCAGGGCCTGGCGGTCGTATGGCTCGCCACCCCCAAGATTGCAATCTGGAGCGGGGATCCCGCCAATAGTTCAGCATTTGTTGCAGCGCAACCGTCATTTGCATCGCGGCCGCTATTCGGCGCGCCGTATTCAACCGGCCATCGCAATTGCGTTAACGTAAGGTCCCCCTTATGAGCAAATTCAATCCCAAACGTAGACAGCTCCTGCAGGCGGGTGCTGCCGCTGGTGCGGCCGCAGGCGCAGCCGGCTCAACCCCATTTGTGTCAAGCGAAGCGCACGCGGCCGCGGCACAGGCCGCGAAAACACCCTCGGGTCCGCAGGTCAACGTACGCCTGCGCGTAAATGGTGCGGAGAACACCGTTATGTTGGATCCGCGCACATCACTCCTCGACGCGGTGCGCGAGCGCCTGCACCTGACAGGCCCGAAGAAGGGCTGCGACCAGGGACAGTGCGGCGCGTGCACGATGATCGTCGACGGCCGGCGCATCGCCTCGTGCCTCACGCTTGCGGTGATGCAGGAAGGCCATGAAATCACCACGATCGAGGGGCTCGGGACGCCGAAGAACTTGCATCCCATGCAGGCCGCGTTCGTGAAGCACGATGGCTATCAGTGCGGGTTCTGCACGCCGGGCCAGATTTGCGCGGCCGTTGCCATGTTGGAGGAGGTCAAGGCGGGGGTGCCAAGCCATGTGACGGTGGACATCACGCAGCCTCCCGAGATGTCGAACGCCGAGTTTCGCGAGCGCATGAGCGGCAACATCTGTCGATGCGGCGCGTATTCGAACATCCAGGAAGCGATCGCGGAGGTCGCGGGAGTGAGGCGCGCATGAAACAGTTCACTTATCAGCGCGCAACGTCGGCCGCCGAAGCCGCGGCCTCTGCCGCGCGGAACCGCGGGGCGAAGTTCGTCGCGGGCGGCACCAATCTGCTCGACCTCATGAAGCTGCAGATCGAGACGCCCACCCATCTCATCGACGTGAACGACCTCGGACTCGACAAGATCGAGCCCACGCCGGACGGCGGGCTGCGCATCGGCGCCTCCGTGCGCAATACGACACTTGCTGCGGATGAACGTGTGCGACGCGACTATGGTGTTCTCGCGCGCGCGATCGTGGCGGGTGCCTCGGGGCAGATCCGCAACATGGCGACCACGGCCGGCAACCTCCTGCAGCGTACGCGCTGCCCGTATTTCTACGATACGAACATGCCGTGCAACAAGCGCAAGGCCGGGAGCGGCTGCAGCGCGATCGGCGGCTTCACGCGACATCACGCCATCGTGGGCCAGAGCGAGGCGTGCATCGCGACACACCCGAGCGACATGGCCGTCGCGATGCGCGTGCTCGATGCGACCGTGGAGACGGTCGGGCCCAACGGATCGACGCGCACCGTCCCGATCGCCGATTTCCATCGTCTGCCGGGCAACACCCCGCACATCGACCACAATCTCGAGGCAGGCGAGCTGATCACAGCGGTCATGTTGCCGAAGCCCGCGGGCGGCAGACAGATCTATCGCAAAGTGCGCGACCGCGCGTCGTATGCGTTCGCGTTGGTGTCGGTGGCAGCAATCGTCCAGAGAGATGGATCGGGTTGCGTGGCCCTAGGCGGCGTCGCGCACAAGCCATGGCGCGTTGACGACGCCGACCGGGCGATGACCCAAGGTCCCAAAGCCGTCGCCACCGCGCTGGTCGGCAACGCGCGCACGACCGAACACAATGCATTCAAGGTGCCGCTGGTCGAGCGCACGCTCGCGTCGGTGCTCGCCGAGGCGAAAGGCTGACCATGAAATTCGACAAACCTGCCACGGACAATCCGATCGACCAGTTGAAGGTCGTCGGCAAGGCCACCGATCGCATCGACGGCCCGCTCAAGACCACCGGCACCGCGCCGTACGCCTACGATCGCCATGACGTGATCGCGAACCCTGCGGTCGGCTATATCGTCGGTTCGGCCGTCGGCAAGGGCCGCATCACGTCCATCGACAGTTCGGCTGCGAAAGCAGCGCCAGGCGTGATTGCCGTAGTCACGTACCAGAACGCGGGCAAGCTCGCGAAGGGCGATTTCAACACCGCGATCCTGGTGGGGGGACCGGAGATTCAGCACTACCACCAGGCAGTCGCCGTGGTGGTCGCGGAGACATTCGAGCAGGCGCGCGATGCCGCGTCATTGGTACGGGTGCGATACGCGAAGGGGCAGGGTGCATTTGACCTTGAGCGCTTCAAGGATTCGGCGCCGCCTTACACCGAGGACATCTTTGGAGGGGCAGCGGCGTCGAAGGTCGGCGACTTCGAGGGCGCATTCGCGAAAGCTCCGGTGCAGCTGGATGCGACGTACCGCACGGCGTACGAATCGCACATGATGATGGAGCCGCACGCAACGATTGCGGCCTGGCGGGGCGACCAGCTCACGGTATGGACATCCAACCAGATGGTGAACTGGGCTGTGGGCGATCTCGCCAAGACGCTCGGAATACCCAAAGAGAAAGTGCACGTGATGTCGCCGTATATCGGCGGCGGCTTTGGCGGCAAGCTCTTCCTGCGTGCGGACGTCGTAATGGCCGCGCTGGCTGCGCGCGCCGCGGGCCGACCCGTGAAGGTGCAGCTGCAGCGGGCACTCATGCCCAACAACACGACGCATCGCACCGCGACGATCCAGCACATCCGGCTCGGCGCCGGCAAGGACGGCAAGATCGTGGCGATCGCGCACGAGAGCGTGTCGGGCGATCTGGCAGGCGGCAAGCCCGAGACGACGGCGATGCAGACTCGCAAGCTTTACGCTGGCGAGCATCGCATCACGGCGCACAGGCTGGCCGCACTGGATCTTCCCGAGGCGAACGCCATGCGCGCGCCAGGCGAAGCGCCCGGAATGGCTGCGCTCGAGATTGCCGTCGATGAGTTGGCGGAGAAGATCGGCATGGATCCGATCGACCTGCGCATCCTCAACGATACGCAGGTCGTTCCCGACAATCCCGCCAAACCGCCGTCGAGCGATCCTCAGTCTAAGAAGCCGGAAGGGAACGACAAGCACAATCCGCATCCGCCGTTCTCGCAGCGGCAGCTGGTGCAGTGCTTTCGCGTGGGCGCGCAGCGATTCGGCTGGGAGAAGCGCAACGCGAAGCCCGGTCAGGTGCGCGACGGACGCTGGCTTGTCGGCATGGGCGTGGCCGCTGCATTCCGAGATAATCTGCTCACCAAGTCGGCGGCGCGCGTCAGTATCGATCGACGCGGGATCGTGACGGTCGAGACTGACATGACCGACATCGGGACGGGGAGCTATACCGTCATTGCGCAGACGGCGGCGGAGGTGATGTCAGTGCCGCTGGAGAAGGTCGTCGTACGCCTGGGCGATTCGACGTTCCCCGTGTCGTGCGGCTCGGGCGGGCAATGGGGCGGCAACAACTCGACGGCCGGTGTATACGCCGCTTGCATGAAGCTCCGCGAGGCCTTGGCCAAGAAAGGCGGCAAGGTAGGAGACAAGCCACTCCTCGCCGAGGACCTGATCGAATACGGCGATCTCGACAAGCAGTATCAGCAGTCGACGTTCGGTGCGCACTTTGTCGAGGTGGTAGTTGATGGCGCAACGGGTGAGACTCGCGTGCGGCGAATGCTGGCGGTTTGCGCGTGTGGTCGAATTCTCAATCCCAAGACCGCACGCAGCCAGGTGATTGGTGCGATGGTGATGGGCGTCGGCGCGGCGCTGATGGAAGAGCTGGCGGTCGACACGCGTTATGGCTACTTCGTCAATCATGACCTCGCGATGTACGAGATCCCCGTCCATGCTGACATCCCGCACCAGGAGGTCATCTTCCTCGATGAGGTCGACCCGATCTCGTCGCCGATGAAAGCAAAGGGCGTCGCGGAGCTCGGCATCTGCGGCGTGGCGGCGGCCGTCGCCAACGCCGTCTACAACGCTACGGGCGTCCGCGTGCGCGATTATCCGATTACGCTCGACAAGCTGCTCCGCGGATTGCCGGCGCCGGTGTGACACGTCATGAAGCCGATCCGCAATCCACACTCCCCGGCCGGCGACTGGTTCACCGACATGGCATGTATCGACTGCGGTGCATCGCGCCATGTCGCGGGCGATCTGATCATCGAACGCGACGGCTCGCAGACGCCGATAAGTATGCTCAGCGGTTTGGCGCGCGCGGTGGATTCACTCCGCCGATAGCGCGGCCGCGCCGTATGCAACGGATGTTCTCGACGGCCGTTCAGCGCACCATATTGCCTCCGGCGTGCGTGCCATCCCGGTCCCGGGGCATACGCGAGGTAGCGTAGCGTACCTTCTCGATGACAGCGTGCTCTTCACGGGCGATTCCCTAGCATGGAGTCCTCGAGACGGAGAGCTCGCCGCGTTCAAGGATGCGTGTTGGTGCTCATGGACAGAACTTGCCGCTTCTCTGAAGGACCTTTGCGGGTACCGATTCGAGTGGGTGCTACCCGGTCATGGCTGGCCGGTCCATTTGCCTGCCGAAGAGATGCCATCGCGTTTGCGAGAGCTGGTCGAAGGCATGAGCTCTGATCCATAACTGCGCGGATGTGCCGCGTAAGCGGGACATCACCGATTGCGCGCGTCTTTCCGGATCCGGCGAGGCAGCATTCGTGACCATCAGTATTCCTCATGGTGCACAGAGAGAACGTCGCGTGCATTCTTCGCGTTTATCTACAACTTTCTTGGCGTGGCAATCGCTGCCGGTGTGCTGTACCCCTGGTTCAGCCTGCTGCCTAGTCCCATCATAGCCAGCGCCGCCATGGCTGGCATTGAGTTCAGTTTCGGTAATTACCAACGCTCTCACGCTGCGATCAGCACGGATCTGATCCCGATACGTGCAGTTTTCGATCCCTGTCCACTGATCATTAAACGACTGCGTTCCACAATTCTCGGTTGGGCTTCCTGCAGACGGACGTTCGTGGCGAATTTCGAGCTATTCGGCGGAAGATGCGGCCTTCTGTGCGGGCGCCGCGGATCATCCGGCTGATTTTGATTACCATGGCGTCTGGATGTCGAATGTCCCGCATCGTTACCGCTGTGTGCTCTCTTCTTCCTCATGCTCACTGAACGTCTCTTTCGTTCCACATCGCATCACGCGGACCCTGCCCGGCGGGTCACCGCGGTGGCCAGGTTGGCGCCGGAATCGGACGAGCTGGCCACAGTGCTCGCCACCGATCCGGCGCCGGAGGTTCGCATCGTTGCGGCGCAACGTTGCGGCAATCTCACCGTACTCGCCGCCGCCTGGGAAAATGAGCGCGATGGGGCCGTGCGCAATGCGCTCGCCACCGCGTTGGGCACCTTGCTCGCCGAATGCGTAGACGCCCACCGAGCAACGGCATTGCTGGATTCTGCGCAATGCACCGATGCGATCCGGGCGGATGTCGCGCGCCGCGCTCCGGACGCCGAGCGTCGCCGCATGGCTATCGAGGCTATCCGCGAGGAAGCGCTGCTGGTGGAGCTTGCGCTCGATGCCGAGTACGCGGAGACGCGCATGGCAGCCGCGAAGCGCGTCCGCACGCAGGAGGGCCTGCAAAAGCTCGCCGATGGCGCCAGAGACAAGGATCGTGGCGTAGCCCGCCTAGCCGGAAACCAGCTCGATGCGCTGGCGAATCGCGAAGCAGACGCGGCCGAAGCAGATGCCATCGTAGCGCAACTGGAGGCCTTGGCGAGCCACCCGGGTCCGATCCTTAGTGCGTTGATTGAACTCAATCGCCGCTGGGAAGTGCTGAATGGTGCTCCAGACCCCGCGATTCTCGCGCGCTGCGAAGCTGTCCGTGGCACGCTTCACGCGCGCTTCGAGCGCGAACACCAAGAGCAGCGAGCGCGTATGCGGTTTGAGCACCGGTTGCGCGCATGCCTCGACAGCGCGGGTTCCGTCGCAACGTCGGGTGAAATGGACGTTTTGCGCAGCGAGATTGCTGAACTGCGCGCAGACAGTCAGCACTACGCGGATATCTCGACGTCGCAGCTCGATGAGGCCGAGCAGCGAATCGAGCGGTGGACGGAGGAACTTCATGCGGTGGCCGGGGCGGAGGCGCTTGTGGTCGAGGCCGAGCAACTCGCTTCAGGCACGTCAATCGATGACGCGAGGCTGCCGAAACGGTGGCAGACGCTCGACCGAAGTTTTCGGACGCCCGCGCTGACGCGGCGTTTCGAAGTCGCTCTGGTCGTGATCGAGCAGCGCAGGGTCGCGCAGAGCCGGGCCGCGGAGCAGGAAACCGCTGCTGCCCGGCAGCAGGTGCATGCTCTGTTACATACTGCGGAGCAGGCGCTCGCCGTAGGTCAAGTGCAAAGTGCGCGGGTGGCTGCCGACGAGATCAGGGCCCGAAGAGCCGGCGCCGGTCTGCTACCCAAGCCAACGCTCCAGCGGTTGAGCCGACTGCTGCAGCAACTCACGGAACTCCAAGGCTGGGAATCATTCGGGCAGCACCAAGCCCGTGCTCGGATTTGCGAGCGCGCCGAAGCGGCTGCCACCCTCAAGCTGGATCCGCCGCAGCTTGCGGTGGAAGTGCAGAACCTCCGCAACGAATGGAGTGCTCTCGACCAACAGCACGCGGGCGTACCCAGAACGCTGTGGGAACGCTTCGACCGCGCCTGCGAAAAGGCCTATGCACCCGCAGCGCGCCATTTCGCCGAACAGGCCGCAGCGCGAAGGCAGGTACGCAAGCAGCGCGAACAATTCATCGCAGCCGCCGCGGCACACGTGCCGACCTTGCTGGTTGAGCCGCGCGACTGGCGCGAGATCGAGCGCCGGCTGCGCGATACGGATCGTCGCTGGCGGAATGGCGATCTCGGTGCTGTTCAGCCAAAGGCATGGAAAAGCCTCGATGCTCGCCTCAACGCCACGCTCGCGCCGTTGCGCGATGCATTGTCCGCGGCGCGCGAGGAGGCAAAGGCGCGCCGCTTGGGGTTGATCGAGGAGGCCATGGCCGTGGCGTCGAGCGCATCGGCACGCGACGCACCGGCGCAGGTCAAGGCCATCCAAGCCAAATGGCAAGCACAAGCCAAGGAGCTGGCGCTAGCGCAGCGTGACGAGCGCGCACTGTGGGAACGATTTCGGTCTGCTTGTGACGCAGTATTCGAAGCACGTGAGGCTAAACACAATCAGGAGACCGTTCTCAAGTGCGAAGCGAGCGCTGCGCTCGAGAACATCTGTGCGCAGGTCGAGCAACTCGCGCTGTCACCGGACATGGAAGAGCAACCGATCCGCCAAGCGCTGCGCGAACTGCAGGAGCAGTGGATGCGCAGCACGCGTACCTCGGAGCCCGCAGGGCGGGGCCTGCAATCCCGTTTCATGAACGCAAAAATGGCGGTGGAGACGGCGCTGGCCGCGCGTTCCCGCGCCCGCGAAGCTGAGGTGTGGCGAAGCCTGGCGGCGAAAGAACGCTTGTGCGAGGACATCGAACGCGTGCTTTGTTCGGGCGAAGGCAATGCAGACGCGGCGGCATTGAACGCGCGATGGGCCGCCTTGACGGCGCTCCCCGCCGCCTGGGAGAAAGCCATGGTCGGCCGGCGTGACGCGGCCCTGCGTGCGTTCGAGGACCAAGCCGCGGCCGCCGCGCATGTAATGCGGATCGAGCGCAGTGCCGAACCGCGGCGTGAGCTGCTGCTTGAGGTGGAACTCCTGCTCGGTCTCGAATGCCCGCCGGAGCTTCACGCGCAACGACGCGCGCTGCAGCTCAAACAACTGCAGCAACGGTTTCAAGGCGCTGCGACTCCTGGAAGCAATAGCGCCGGCGAACGCCTGCTCGCTTGGTGCGTGCAACCAGGCGTGGCCGACGCGCGCGATCGCGCGCGCTGTGAACGCGCGTTCGCGATCATCGAGCGCGCGCACTGAGTTTGTGACGAACCGTACTTGGGTGTGCCTAAGTTTGACTGAAACAGGCTTGATGTGGCTTTGGAAAGCGTTGCAAGTTGTTGAAATGCAAAGTCCTGCTATCCCAAAATACTACGAACCAGGGGGTCGTGGGTTCAAATCCTGCCGGGCGCGCCAAATAATCAAGGGGTTGGGTCGAGATGGCCCGACCCCTTTGTCATTTGGCTAGCGCTGATTACGAGGATCAAGCGTCGGCAATCAGCGGTTTACGACCGGCGAAGCTATCGTCCTCCCGCCCTGTTAAAACAGCTGAGCACCTGAAACGTCGCAATGAGGAGCTGGACGGATTTCGCGCGCTGTACCTGCCTGGACGCGGCGTGAAGTAGGTCTCGAGTTGAGATAAGCGCATCGAACATCGCGTCCCAGATTCAGCCCGTCGGAGATACTGGTCGAGCTGCTTAAGCGGATTGGGACCAGGCACTCGCAGAGTCCTATAGTCGTACTTGACCAACCCGATGTTATACCGTCGCCTGAGCTCGCTCCTCTCTTGGGGGCGGGATCATTCGCTGCAGCACAGTAAGGTACATGAGAACAATCCGTTGGGGCATGATCGGTTGCGGTGACGTGGCCGAGGTGAAGAGCGGCCCAGGCTTCTACAAGGCCAACAACTCCGAGCTCGTTGCGGTGATGCGCCGCAACAGCGCGCTGGCCGCTGATTACGCTCGTCGTCATGGCGTCCCGCGTTGGCACGACGACGCGGACGCGATCATTCACGCGGCCGACATCGACGCCGTGTACATCGCGACGCTCACGGATACGCACTGCGAGTTCGCGTTGCGATGCGCGGCGGCGGGAAAACCGGTCTACGTCGAAAAACCTATGGCGATGGATCAGGCCCAATCCCTGAAGATGATCGACGCCTGCAAAGCGGCCAATGTGCCGCTGTGGGTGGGTTACTACCGCCGAGCATTGCCGCGGTTCCTGCGGGTGCGCGAGCTCATCGAGGAGGGTGCGATCGGACCGGTACGCCTGGTCATCACACGGGCGCTGCAACGTTTGCCAAGCGAGGATCACTTCGCTGGCGGCGTTCCTTGGCGCGTTGACCCGGCTCGGTCGGGCGGCGGCTTCTTCTTCGAGGGCGCCTGCCACACGTTGGACCTACTCGACTTCCTGTTCGGTCCAGTCGAGAGCGTGCGCGCCCATGCGGCGAACCGAGCCAGGGCCTATGCGGCAGAAGACGTGGTCACGGCGAGCCTACGCTTTGCATCGGGCGTGCAGGCCGCCGCGGCGTGGTGCTTCGCCGCCGATGTGGACGAGGAGTACAACGAGATCGTCGGAGCAAACGGTCGACTGCGCTTCTCGACCTCCAGGCCCGTTCCCATCCGCGTGTATCGCGGCGACACGGTGGAGGAGATTCCAGTAGACGACCCGCCGCACGTTCACCAACCGCTGATCCAGGCAATCGTAGACGAACTGAACGGACGAGGGCACGCGCCATCGACAGGGGAGACCGCGGGCCGGACCTCCTGGGTGATGGATGAGATCCTCGGAGACTTTCGTGCGCAAGCTTCGTACTTGCACCGATGAACCCGATTCCGGGTCAGACGGGACGCACCCCTTTGCGACCAGCAGGCGACAGTGGTGCTGAAGGGTATGTGATAACGACCCGTCGCACGCTGGATGTAATCCCCCCAATGGTTGCTGACGGGTCAATAGAGCGCCCGTAAGAACGCATCGGTTGTGCGTTTGGACGGTGACGTACGCAAGACTGGCGACGCGGATTTCACTTGCGTCGATCGAGTTGTTGGAATATCATTCCAACATAGACCAGCATACCAGCGCCGTGCTAAAGCCCGATGAGAGGCGTGCGCGCGCGGTGCTTCGCGCAACAGTGCGTTCGTCTGCGCGACGCAGACGTAAGAAGGAGGAGCCGATGTCGTTGAAATCTCAATCTGCGCCCGCGGACGGCCTGGCCAGGACGAGCGATTGGGATTCCCCGGCTGCCGTCGTCGCTCCCGCACTGCCGGGAACGGTCGCAAGCTCCAAGCGCATGCGCAGTGCCATGCGATTTGCCTGGAATATGCTGCCGCCACTCAGCTTCCTTGGGATCGTTGCGCTTTGGGCCGCGATCATCCCGATCTTCAAAATACCCGCGTACCTGCTACCCGCGCCCGGTGGGGTCTTCTCACGCCTTTTGAGCGATGCGCCAATGCTGTGGACGCATTCCCTCATCACTCTTACCGAGATCGTGCTCGGCTTTGGTCTTACCTTGCTGACGGCGATTCCCTTGGGGCTTGCGATTGCACTTTCGCGTATCGCGAAGCAGATCGTTTATCCGCCGTTGATGCTCATGCAGCTGGTGCCAAAGATCGCCGTTGCGCCACTATTTCTGGTGTGGCTGGGTTTTGGCATCGAGTCAAAGATTTTGCTGACTGTATTGATGACTTTCTTCCCGCTGCTCCTCGCGAGCATCAGTGGATTTCAGATCCTGGACGATCGATTGCTCTATCTGACGAAGTCGATGGGCGCAAGCCGTTGGCAAACGTTCCGGTACCTGCGATTCCCCGCGGCTCTTCCCATCATCTTCTCCGGCATTAAATCGTCCGCGACGATCGCTGCGACGGCGGCCATCGTGGCCGAGTTCGTGGGCGCCAACAAGGGACTTGGCTATGTGCTGCTGAAGGGTACGAGCACCATGGATATCGAGCTTACGTTCGTGGTGCTCGTGGTGCTCACTCTCATAGGCATCGTGATCAACTACGTTGTCGAGTTCAGCGAGTGGGCCATGACGCCGTGGCAGCGAGCCAAGAATAACTAGCCGCAGAGTTTTGCTGCGAGCTGATCAATGTACGTCATCAGGGGCTCACGATTACCCCTTTCCATCAAGAGGAGATGCAATGCGTAATTCAATTCGTAAGCTCTTGCAGGCGGGCATTTGTGCCTCCGGCCTTGTGGCTGCCCACGTCTTTGCCGCGTCGGCGCTGACGCCCGTCACGTTTCAGTTGAACTGGGTGGCGGGTGGTCCGAACGCCGGTTTCGCCGCTGCCGTTGCGGAGGGTTACTACAAGGACGCAGGGCTTGACGTCACCCTGGTGCAGGGCAATGGCTCCGGTAACACGGCGCAGCTCGTCGCAAGCGGTCGTGCGCAAATTGCGTACGCCGATGCGGTGGCGGTGAGTCAGCTGATCGCGAAGGGCGCGCCAATGAAGATACTGGCGACTGTTTATCAGTCCAACCCGAACGAGGTTACCGCGCTCAAGAAGACAGGAATCAAATCGGTCAAGGATCTCGCAGGCAAGAAGGTGGGCGTGCCCTCGGCGTCGTCACAGACGACCATGCTGCCACTTTTCTGGAAGGCCAATGGCCTGAAGGAATCGGACATGACGCTCATGAACATGCCGCCCACCGCGATGGTCCCGGCGCTGCTGCAGGGGCAGGTGGATGCCATCCTGGGGTCCATCGATGCTTACCAGATCCAGCTCGAGGCGCAGGGCGCGCAGTTGGACAACTTCCGTTTTGCCGACTATGGGGTGCCGACGGTGAGCACGTCTATCTTCGCCAATGACACGTACATCAAGGAAAACCCCGATGTGGTCCGGAAGTTCATCGCGGCGAGCCTCAAAGGCTGGAGCTTCGCCCTCGACAATCCTGAGAAGACGGTCAAGGACATCAAGGTTGTGTTTCCCGATGTGAACGAGAAGCTCGCGGTCGCGGAGCTCGCCGCAATAAAGCCGCTCTTCTGCAGCGGTGGCGCCAAGTACCTGGGCAAAGCGGAAGACGCCTTGTGGGTCAAGACGCAGGACCTTCTCTCGGAAGTGGGTCTATTGACCAAGGGCCAGGACCCGAAGACCTACTACACCAACGCCTATCTGCCTCCCGAATCGCAACTGCGTGCATGCAAGTGATCGTGCGCGACAGCATCCATTCGCCGAGGCCGAGCGCAGCGCGGGAATCCCGCAGAAGTCATGAGTGACGAACGGCCACGGCTCGGGCTTCGCTACGAGGACCTGCACGTCGGAATGGCGTTCCGGAGCCCCGGCCGCACGATCACCGATGCGGATCTCGTCGCCTTTTCGGGCCTCACCGGCGACTACTCGGAGCTGCATACGAGCGATGTCTACGCTAAGAACAGCCAGTTCGGGCGCAGGGTGGCCCACGGCATGCTGGGGCTCGCTTACGCGCATGGGTTGATGTGGCCGCGTACCGGTGAGCTACGCGACACCGCCGTCGCATTCCTCGGCATCAACGAGTGGCAGTTCATCGGGCCCATTTACATCGGTGACACCATCTTCGTGAATTACAAGATCGGGGAGCTGCGCGACAGCAAGTCCAAGCCGACGCAGGCGATCGCAATATTCGACGTCACCATCGTCGACCAGAACGATCGCACCGTTCAGCGCGGCAAGAAGGCGCTTTTGGTTTCCAAGGTGCCGCTGACGGCGGTCGCCGCGTCGGTTGCACCGATCAAAGCGAAGGATCAACGGTGATGACGCAAGCAATGGGCGAACAGGATGCAGTCAAGTCTGGCGTGCCAATCGCAATCCGCAAGGTCTCCAAAACGTTTGGCCAGGACACGGACACGCCCTTTCGTGCGCTTAAACAGATCGATATAGACGTCGACGCCGGGGAGTTCATCTCCGTTGTCGGCCCGTCAGGCTGTGGCAAGAGCACCCTGATGCTGATGGTGGCGGGGCTCTTGAGCCGCAGCGAGGGCGAGATCCTCGTCGGCGGCGCGCCGGTTACGAAACCCATCACCGATGTTGGCATCGCGTTTCAGGACCACCTCCTGCTCGACTTCCGCACCGCGATGCAAAACGTCATGCTGCAGGCGGACATTCGTCGCCTGCCGAAAAAGAAGATCGAAGCGAGAGCCACGGAGCTGTTCGAGCAGCTGCGGCTGACGCACGCCATGCACAAGTATCCGCGACAGCTGTCGGGCGGCATGCGCCAACGCGTGTCGCTGGTGCGAACGCTGGTGCACGATCCCTCTGTAATCCTGATGGACGAGCCTTTCGGTGCACTCGATGCGCTGACGCGTCTTCAGGTGCGGATGGATCTCGAGGCGCTGTGGCTTCGCCGTCGACCGACCCTGCTTTTCATCACCCACAGCGTCGAAGAGGCCGTCGGACTTTCCGACCGCATACTGGTCATGAGTCCGGGCCCTGGCGAAATAGTGGAGGAGATCAAGGTCGAATTGCCGCGGCCGCGCCCCATCGTGCTTGGAGATGCGCCGGAATTCGCGGCATACGTCGATCGCATTCACCGGCACTTCGAGCGTATGGGAGTGCTGCACGGGAGCGACATGGACGCCAGGCGCACACCGGCGACTTCGCCATGATGGTCAGCGACACCAAAAGCGAAGAGTTACGCTCGACGCCTCAGCCGAGCGTGAGCCTGACGGTCAATGGACCCATTGCTGAAATCGGCATTCACAACGGTCCGGTCAACCTCGTCACGAGAGACATGCTGCGCGCGTTCAATGGCGTGCTCGATGAACTGAGTCGAGGCAGCGACATTCGTTGCGTCATCGTGCATGGAGGAGACGCACGCGCCTTTTGCGCCGGTAGCGACATCAAGGAATTTGCGCACCTTCGCAACGACGCAAGCGAGCACAAGATCCTGTTCGAAGACATGGTGTTGAGGCGTTTGGCAGCGCTGCCGATGCCGACGATCGCGGCCATCGACGCTCCAGCTTTGGGTGGAGGGCTGGAGCTCGCCCTGGCGTGCGACCTGCGGGTACTCCGTCGAGGCATTGCCATTGGTCTGACCGAGTCACGTCTGGGGGGACTCGCCGGCAGCGGTGCGCTGCGGTTGACGCGGCTCGTCGGCCCCGCGCGCGCAAAGCAGATGCTCTTTACCGGTGAAACCATTTCCGCCGATGAGGCGTTGGCGTGGGGCGTGGTGAATCGTGTCACCGAAGGATCGGCGCGGGAAGGCGCGCTCTTGCTCGCGCAAACCATCGTCCGGCGCGGACCCATCTCGAATCGGCTTGCAAAGAAGCTGGTCGATGCCGCGCAAGACTTGCCGATTGATGCGGGCCTGTCGATGTCGACCGTTGCGCAACAGCAGATCTTCGATAGTGACGATCTGCACGAAGGTGTCGCTGCCTTCTTCGGCAAACGCGAACCCGAGTTCAAGGGCACTTGAACGTGAACGAAGCGACCGTGCAATACGACCATTCAAGCTCGGCCAACGCTCCGGCCAGCTCTGGGATCGGTGGTGCATTGCTTGGCAGGGCAGCGGTGGTCGTCTGGAACGATGTTGCCGCGGAAGGCCGCGATCAGTTTTACGAGTGGCACGACAAGGAACATATGCCCGAGCGTCTCGCCATTCCGGGGTTTCGGCGGGGGCGTCGATATGTCAATCAAGGGCACTCGCCGGAATGGTTGACACTGTACGAGGCCGGCAACCTCGACGTCGTCACCTCTGCGAACTATCTCGCACGTCTCAATTCGCCGACATCTCAGACCGTAGCGACCCTTCGGTATTTTCGCAACACATCCCGCGCCGTTTGCCAGCTGATCTCGTCAGTGGGCTCGAGCAGCGGTGGCCACGTGCTCGCGATGCGTCTCGACGTGTCCGAGGCGCAATCACAAGCGATGCGCACCCACCTCGACTTTCACGTCTTCCCGCGCGCAATGGCACTCACCGGCATTGTCGCCTGTCACCTCTACGCAGCCGACCCGTCGGCGAGTTTCGTCCATACCGCCGAGTCCAGGACCCGGGACTTCGACGTGCCGAGTTGGGTGATCCTGGTCGAGGCCACCAGGTTCGACGCCGCTGGGCATGCTCAGTCGCTGGTCGATAGCTCAGCGCTGAGTCGTCTGGGTGTCGCAGTACGCAATGACGCTGCCGTGTACTCGCTGGAAATCAGTCGTCTGGCGACAGTGCAGTAGTCCAACTCAGCTTACCGCTTTCTTCTTTCCAGAAGCCAACCAATGAAACTCGTCAGACATGGGCCCAAGGGCCAGGAGCGTCCCGGGGTCATCGACTCCGATGGCAAGGTTCGTGACCTCCATGGCGTTTGTGAGGACTTCGGTCCTGCATTCTTCAAGAGCGATGGGATTCAGCGTCTGCGACAACTCGACACGCGAAAGCTCCCGATCGTTGGAAGCGAGTCGCGTTTAGGTGCGTGCCTCGCGCAGACCGGGAATTTCATCGCGATCGGTCTGAATTACATCCAGCACGCGCGCGAAACGAATGCAGAGATTCCGACAGACCCTATTCTTTTCAACAAGGCGCCGTCGTGCCTATCCGGCCCCAATGATCCCGTGTTGCTGCCAAGGAACTCGACCAAGACCGATTGGGAAGTCGAGCTCGCTTTGGTCATCGGCAAGGAAGCGCATTACGTTGAGGAATCTGACGCGCTGAGCCATGTCGCCGGATATTTCGTCTGCAACGATGTTTCGGAGCGAGAATTCCAGCTCGAACGCAGCGGGCAGTGGGTCAAGGGCAAGATGTTTCCCACCTTTGGTCCGATCGGACCGTGGCTGGTGACCGCTGATGAAATCCCTGATGTGCAGAACCTCCGCTTGTGGCTGGAGCTCAACGGCAAGCGCATTCAGGATTCATCGACCAGCGACATGATCTTCAAGGTCGCGCACCTCGTAGCCGACACGAGTCAGTACGTGCTGCTGCAGCCGGGTGACATCATCACGACCGGCACTCCCCCTGGCGTGGGCCTCGGCATGAAGCCTCCGCAGTACTTGAAGCCGGGAGATGTCATGCGCCTCGGCATCGATGGTCTCGGCGTTCAGGAGCAGCGGGTACGGCGGTGGGGCGAACCGTGAGCACGCCGAGGTCAGACCTACGCAGGGCCGACGCGTGAAGGTCGTGATCACTGGTGGAGCGGGTTTTCTGGGGCAGCGCCTTGCACGCAAGCTCCTGGAGCAGGGCACGCTTGCCACGGCGGAGCATCGACAAGAGCAGATCGAAAAGCTGGTGCTCCTCGATGTTGTTGCGGCTACTGGGTTCGACGACAGTCGAGTCGACGTTGTGGCCGGCGACATTGCAGATCCCGCTGTGTTCGCGCGTGTCATCGGTCGTGATACCTCTTCGGTGTTTCACCTCGCCGCGGTTGTGAGCGGTGAAGCCGAGCGCGATTTCGACCTTGGCATGCGCGTGAATCTGGATGCCGCTCGGTTGTTGCTCGAGGCGTGTCGCGCAGGCCGAGGCAAGCCGCGGGTGATCTTCACGAGCTCGGTGGCGGTATACGGTGGCGATCTGTCGCGCGGCGTGAACGACATGACTCCGCTCCATCCGCGCTCATCGTATGGTATCCAAAAGGCCATCGCGGAACTGCTGCTCATCGATTACACGCGCAAGGGCTTCGTGGATGGCCGGGTCGGCCGACTGCCTACGATCAGCGTACGCCCGGGCAAGCCCAACCAGGCAGCGTCATCGTTTGCGAGCGGGATCATCCGTGAGCCCCTGAATCACCAGGACGCCATTTGTCCGGTACCCGGTGATTTGCGGCTATGGCTCTCGTCTCCGCGGCGCGCCATCGAAGCGCTCATTGCGCTGCACGAGGTTCCCGCCCGAGCGCTGGAGCCGGATCCCATCGTCAACCTGCCGGGCATCTCGGTAACGGTGGATGAAATGGTGTCCGCCTTGAGAACCGTGGGCGGCGAGGAGACGGTGAAGCGAATCAGGTGGCAACGCGATCCGCTGGTCGAGCGCATCGTCGGAAGCTGGCCGGCGGCATGGGATGTCACGCGTGCTCGCTCGCTCGGGCTCGTCCCGGATGACAACTTCGAGGCCATCGTGCGCGAGTACGTGCAGGATCCCCGGTAGGGCTATGGAAAAGATTACGGCAGACGAAGCGGCGCGCCTGGTTCAGGATGGCGACGCCATTCTCATCAGCGGGTCTGGCGGTGGACACTCCGTTCCCGAGGCATTGCTTGCCGCGGTCGAGCGCAGGTTTCTCGACGAAGGCGCCCCGCGACGCCTCACCTCCGTAAGCGTGGTGGGCGTTGGCGATCGCGCCGCTCTCGGCGCCAGCCATCTGGCCCATGAAGGCCTGCTTGCGCGTGCGATCACCAGTGCACTGGTGGATTCGCCGGGACTGGTCACGCTCGCTGCCGAGAACAAGATCGAGGCTTATACGTTTCCGCAGGGCGTGCTGTCGCAGCTGATGCGTGACATGGCGGCGGGTCGACCGGGATTGCTCACCAAAACAGGGCTGCACAGCTTCGTCGATCCGCGTCAGCAGGGTGCCCGTCAGAGTGCATGCACGCCCCTCGATTTCGTGGAGGTGGTGAATCTCGTGGGTGAGGAATGGCTGTTGTTCAAGCCGGTGCCTGTCAATGTCGCATTCCTGCGCGGCACCACCGCAGACGAGGATGGCAACATCACGATGGAGCAAGAGGCGGTCCTGGGCGAGATGCTGCCCATGGCGCAAGCCACACGGCGTGCGGGCGGCATCGTTATCGTGCAGGTGAAGCGAATGGCCCGACGTGGCACCTTGCCGGCCAAGGACGTCAGAATTCCCGGCATCCTGGTTGACTTCGTCGTCGTGGAGCCACTGCAACGCCAGACGTACGCGACCGAATACGACCCAAGCTATTCCGGCGAGCTGCGCATTCCCGTGGAACACATCAAGGCGCTGCCATTCGGGCCGCGCAAGGTCATCGTACGTCGCGCCGCGATGGAGTTCTTCCCGGATGCCATCTGCAATCTCGGCGCCGGCGTCTCCACGGGGCTGTCGACGATCGCCGCCGAAGAAGGATTGCTCGATGATGTGACCCTGACCAACGAACAGGGCATCATTGGTGGTGCGCCCATCACGGGCCGCGATTCGGGTGGCGGCCAGAACTTTGCGGCGATGATCGAGCAACCTGCCCAGTTTGATTTCTATGACGGTGGCGGTCTCGATCTCGCCTTCCTCTCCTTTGCCGAGGTTGACCCGCAGGGCAACGTGAATGTCAGCCGATTCGGCGACCGCATCATCGGCGTCGGTGGCTTCATCAACATCGCCCAAAATGCGCAGTGCGTGATCTTCAGCGGCACGCTCACCGCCGGCGAGCTCGACGTTGTCTGGGAAAAGGGCAGGACGATCATTCGCAAGGAAGGCCGCCATAAAAAGTTCGTGCCGAAGCTGGAGCAGATCTGCTACAGCGCGAGCATTGGGCGCGAGCGGCGGCAGCGCGCGATGTT
Organism: Pseudomonadota bacterium; assembly: GCA_030946875.1. Classification (GTDB taxonomy): domain Bacteria; phylum Pseudomonadota; class Gammaproteobacteria; order Burkholderiales; family Casimicrobiaceae; genus CAIWHR01. Next base: position 30,567 of record JALYXY010000020.1, read on the forward strand.
CGTCACGGAGCGTGCGGTATTCCGCATCGGCCCGGATGGTCTGGAGCTGATCGAAGTGGCGCCCGGTCTCGACCTCGAGCGCGACGTCATCGCACAGATGGGCTTCCGGCCCCGCGTCGCGCGCGAGGTGAAGACGATGGACCCGCGCATCTTCGAGCCCGGCCCCATGCGCTTGAAAGCCGATGTGGAAGGCAAGGCCAGGCGCTATCGCTCCGCGCGAGTCGCACAATGGCACGCGGCGCATCAGGCAGGCGCACGATGACCGATGTGGTGAAAATCACCGGCGCGACGCGGCTCTACGCAATCGTTGGTGATCCCATCGAGCAAGTGCGCTCACCGGAAGTCTTCACGCCGCGATTCGCTGCCTCCGGCATGAATGCAGTGCTCGTGCCGGTCCATGTGCCGACCGGGATGTTCGACAAAGTCATGCCAGCGCTGATGGCGGTGCCTAATCTCGACGGTCTGCTGGTCACGGTGCCCTTCAAGGCGCGCGCGCTTCCATTTGCGAGCGTCCTCGGTACTTCGGCTCGCGTCATCGGCGCTGTCAACGCCTTACGCCGCGACGCGCATGGTTCGTGGACCGGCGACATGTTCGACGGTGTGGGCTTCGTGCGTGCCGCGCAGCACAAGGGCGCGCGGCTTGCTGGCCGAAGCGTACTGCTCTTTGGGGCGGGCGGTGCGGGTAGCGCGATCGCCTGTGCACTGGCTGATGCGGGGGTGAAGTCCATCACGATTTCCGATCTCGATGCAGGGCGCGCGCAGGCGTTGATCGAGCGTTTGCACCTCGCGTTTCCCGACTGCGAGCTGAGGCGCGGCACAACGCGGCAGGGCATCGATATGATCGTGAATGCCTCGCCGGTCGGCATGCGCGCCGACGACGCAATGCCGGGTGACATCGGTGCGCTCGACCCCGGCACGCTGATTGGTGACGTGGTGATCTCCGCCTCGCCAACGGCGTTGATCAAGCGGGCCCTCGCGCATGGCTGCACTTGCGTCACTGGTCAGGAGATGCATGCGGGACAGGTCGACGCGATCATGACATTTTTCAATGCGGGCGTTACGCCCACAGCGTAGTAGCGCCATCAAATTCGCGCGCTACGAGCTCATTGCTTGACGGGGAAGGACTGAATGGCTCACGTACCTGCCGAACGATGCCTGGCCATCATCGAGTTGCTAGCCGAAAGCGCTGGTAGCATGCCATTGGGGGAGATCGCCGAGCGACTCGAGTTGCCAAAAAGCGGAGCGCACCGATTGCTTGCGACGCTGGTGGACCTTGGATGGGCGCAACAGGATCCCGACACCAGTTTCTATCGCCTGACGATGCATCTCGCGACGCTCGGCCAGCGGTTCTATGTCGCAACGGGTATTCCGGATGTCTGCCAGCCATTACTCGATCGCCTCGCTCTCCAGTGTCGCGATTTCGCGCGCCTGGCAGTAGTCGATGGCGATTCGTTGGTATGGGTGGCGCACGCGCAAGGCGCCAGCGGCGGGCTGCTGTATCAACCTTCGCTCGCGAGCAATACGGTGCCGTTGTATGCGACGGCCAGTGGCAAGGTGTGGCTCGCGACGCTCGGGGCTGAAGAAGCTGTCCGCAAAGTCGTGCTCAAGCATGGTGGATTCAAGGAAGCCGAACGATACGGTCCAAACGTGATTCGCTCCCTCGAAGGGCTTCTACGCGAGATCAAGACCACCAGCCGTCGTGGCTACGGCATTGCCGTGAACGAAGCGGAGCCGGGGGTAACGGCAGTTGCCGCCGCCATCCGGTCGGGTGAGGGTGAAGTAGCTTCGGGCACGGTCAGCATTGCGGCGCCAAGCGTACGCATGGACGACAAGCGCATTCGCGAGCTCGCGCCGTTCGTCATGCAGTGTGCGTCGGAGATGCAAAGCCTGTGGCCGCTGCGCGCTGGCTCCCTGTCACGTTCGCGTCCTCGGAACGTTGCACGGGCAGCGTAAAGTCACTCGAAACATTAGGCGCGGCCGCTACGATGACGAGTCTGCTTCTCGGCAGCATTGCCGACGATTTCACGGGCGCTACCGATCTGGCCAACAACCTGGTTCGTGCCGGCATGAGGGTGGTTCAGGCGATCGGCGTGCCGCGCGGCGAACTGGACATGGAAGCGGACGCAGTGGTCATTGCGCTTAAATCGCGCACGGCGCCCAAGGCCGATGCGATTGCCGCGTCGCTCGAGGCACTGCAGTGGCTCAAGGCCCATGGCGCCAGGCAAATCTATTTTAAGTACTGCTCTACGTTCGACAGCACGGCTCAAGGCAATATCGGGCCGGTCACAGAGGCGCTGATGGACGCGCTGGGTACGGACTTCACGATTGCCACTCCGGCATTTCCGGACAACCAGCGGACCGTCTTCAAGGGATACCTGTTCGTTGGCGATGTGCTTCTGAACGAGAGTGGCATGCAGAACCATCCGCTCACCCCGATGCGCGATCCCAATCTCGTGCGCGTGCTCCAGGCGCAAACCGGGCGCACGATCGGACTCATCGATCACCGCATCGTGGCCGACGGCGAGGAGTCCATTCGTCGGCGAATCGACCAATTGCGCAGCGAGGGTGTCGGGGTCGCGATCGTTGATGCCGTGTCGAACGATGACTTACGCAAACTGGGGATCGCACTGAAGGGCATGCCGCTCGTGACGGCGGGTTCCGGTGTAGCCATCGGACTTCCTCAAAACTTCGGGATCAAGGCCTCCGACGCGGCCAGCGCATTGCCGCGCGCGGCGGGCAGCAAGGCCATTCTTTCGGGCAGTTGCTCGTTGGCGACCAACCGTCAGGTCCGCTTGTTCATCGAGTCTGGCGGTGCTGCATTCGCTGTCGATCCGCTGCAGCTCGCGGCGGGCGAGGACATTGTCGGGCGGGCCCTGCGATGGGCGACGCCGCTCCTTAATGACGCACCGGTGCTGATCTATTCGACGGGCGATGCCACATCCGTGCAGAGGGTTCAGCAAACACTCGGTGGGCAGCAGGCCGGCACGATGGTGGAGCATGCATTGGCGGAAATCGCACGTGGGCTGGTGGGCCTCGGGGTGCGGCAGTTGATTGTGGCGGGAGGTGAAACGTCGGGCGCCTGCGTGCAGGCGTTGCAGATCACGCAACTGCGCATCGGTCGCCAGATCGATCCGGGCGTCCCATGGTGCTACGCACGGACCGATTCCGCGCCCACTGTCGGCCTACATCTGGCGCTCAAATCCGGGAACTTCGGCAGCGACGACTTCTTTACCAAGGCATTTTCTTCGATCGCATGAACGAAGCCGAGGCGAGGGACGAAATCTGCCGGGTCGGCCGCAGCCTGTTCGATCGAGGCTACGTGCATGCCACGGCAGGTAACATCAGCGTTTGCCTGGAAGAATCCGAGGGCGGCGGTTACCTCATTACGCCGACGGACTCCTGTCTGGGCTTTCTCGACCCCGCGCGGCTCGCGCGACTTGATGCCAACGCGCGGCAGGTGAGTGGCGATCGAGCAAGCAAGACGATCGCGCTGCACACCGAGATTTACGCAGCGGCACGACGCTTCGACGGGCACACGGCGTGCGTAATCCACACGCACAGTGCGCATTGCGTTGCGCTGTCGTTTCATGATCACGCCGGCGAGCTGCTACCACCCATCACGCCCTATTTTGTGATGAAGGTCGGACACGTGCCGATCATTCCGTACTACCGCCCCGGCGCGTCCGATGCAGCCCGGCATGTCGCGCGCGTCATTCAACAATACGGCGAGGCCGGCACGCCGATACGTGCGGTCATGCTCGCGCGGCTCGGTCCGAACGTGTGGCATGAATCGCCTGCGGCCGCGATGGCGACCCTGGAAGAGCTCGAAGAAACGGCAAGGCTGTTGGTACTTGCTCCTGCCAAAACCGCATCACTGACCGATATCCAACTGGACGAACTGCGCCAGGCGTTCGGCGCTCGATGGTGAGCCATGCCCAAGTTTGCTGCGAATCTGTCAATGCTTTATCCGGAGCTCGAGTTTCTCGAACGTTTTGAAGCTGCGGCGCACGATGGCTTCAAGGCGGTCGAGTATCTCTTTCCCTACGCCTTCAAGCCGCACGAGGTGGCAGCACGGCTGCGCGACAACAGCTTGCAACAGGTTTTATTCAACGCACCGCCGGGCGACTGGGACAAAGGTGAGCGGGGCCTGGCTTGTTTGCCAGGTCGGGACTCGGAATTCCGTAGTGGGATCGCACAAGCACTGGAATACGCTGCGGCACTCTCATGTCCACGCGTCCATGTCATGGCGGGTTTGCTGCCCGAAGGCAACTCGCGCGAGTCATGTCATTCGATCTACGTCGATCGCTTGCGCTGGGCCGCAGCTGAAGCGGCGGAGCAGAAAGTGGACATTCTCATCGAACCGATCAACACGCGTGACATCCCCGGATTTTTCCTGAATCGGCAGGGCGATGCACACAGCGTGGTGCGGGACGTCGGCGCATCGAACGTCAAGGTGCAGATGGACCTCT
>JALYXY010000198.1 GCA_030946875.1 Pseudomonadota bacterium
GCAGCGCGGCGCAGATCGACTTTCAAGTTGAACAGGTTGGTGGCGGTACTTCCTGAAGCGTGGGCCGGCATCGTGCTGACGGTGAGTGCACCGAAGGGAGTCCTGATCGCGATGCGCAACCGTCATCCACTAGCAGATCCACAAAGCACCGCGTGGAAGCTGCCGGATCTCCCGTTCGACTCCGAGGTGTGGGCGTATTTCAAGCTCATTGTTCCAAACGTCTTTCTGGTCGATGCCATGGCCAGGCTGCCTGTCACGTTCTCGGTGGATGGCCTGGGTGGCGGCCGGAGGGTCCTGCAACGCCGCGCGGACTTGCCCCCGCTACGCCGCACGAGCCGGGCAGACCTCATGACGATGGCCCCGGAACCGCTGGTGGAATCACGCAGGGAGGAGCTCGCCGCGGTGGATACGCTCGAGATCGTCCGGCGCCTGATCGCTCATGGCCACTGGGCGGCCGCGGCCATCGCCGTGAGCCAGGCACAGCGACGGTTCCGGGGGCGTGAGTCATGCAGGGGTATCCTCGAGGCCATGCGCAGGATGATCGCCCGGCCTGACCGCATGGTCCCTGCGGAATCCGCTGGCGCGAGCCTTCTTCCGGTATTCCGGGGCGGCGCTCGCGGGGCCTCGCACGGGACGCCCGATCATCTCGGCGCTCCCGCCTTCCTGCGCCGCATGGTCGACCAGGTAAAGGAGCGGGCGCGGCATTGAAGTGGCCTTGTAAGGAACAAAAGGACCAGCTCGCTGTTCAGTTGACGTAGGGCAATCGAAAGTGGCAGTCTGCAGTAGCACTGCGAATACCCTTCCAACGAGCTCCCCATGGGGGCAGGCAAGGAGTGCACCTGGCGATGGACATGACCTATACCGACCACGCACGCGCCAGGATGCAGCAGCGCGGGATCAAGCAGCGGGCAGTCGAGTGCCTGCTCGAGTTCGGCGTGCAATCCCACGATGGTCGCGGGGCCGTGGTGGTGTTCATGGACAAGCGGGCGCAACGCCGCCTCATGCGCGAGCGTCGTTTGGCGCCGTCCGAGATGGAGCGCATCAAGCGCTGCTATCTGGTGCTTGCGGGCAATTCGGTGATCACGACGGGCCATCGGTACGCGCGCGTGCATCGCAGCTGAAGCATAGCGGGCCGACGCGCGCGAAATTCCCGCCTCGTTAACCGCGGGCCTTTTGCGGCGACCATCCCGCACTTCCCCTGGGCGTCACGCGCTGAATGATCCGTCATGCGCCGCTACAATGGCGCATGGATCGCACGGAGCGCTTTTACCTGATCGAGCGGTTGCTCACTCAGCGCAAGACGGTCACCCGACAGCAGTTCCTCGAGGCGCTCGGCGTCTCGCTCGCAACCCTGAAGCGCGATCTCGAATACCTCCGCAACCGGCTGCATGCTCCGATCCTGTGGAATCCCGACAAGCACGCCTACGAGTTCGGCGCGCCCGACGGTGTCAGCCCCACGTTCGAGCTGCCAGGCTTGTGGTTCAATCAGTCCGAAGCCTACGCGCTGCTGACGATGCAGCAGCTGCTGTCGGACCTCGAGCCTGGCTTGCTCGCGGCCCATGTCGAGCCGATGAAGGCCCGGCTTGCCATTCTGCTCGAGGAAGGCGAGGTCGCGGCCGCCGAGGTGAACAAGCGGATTCGGGTGTTGCGCCAGGCGGCCCGCCGCGTGCGTGTCGGGGTCTTCGAGACCGTTGCGGCCGCTGTGCTCCGCCGCCGCCGGATGAAGCTCGCATACCGTGCGCGCGGAAGCGGCGAACGCACCGAGCGCGTGATCTCTCCGCAGCGCCTCGTTCACTATCGCGACAACTGGTATGTCGATGCGTGGTGCCATGTGCGCAACGACCTTCGGCGTTTTGCGGTCGACGCGATCGAGGAACCGGAGCTGCTTGCCGACAAGGCGAAGGCCGTCGATTTGAAGCAGATCGAGCGCACGCTGGGTGGCGGCTACGGCATCTTCTCGGGTGCGGCCACTGCATGGGCATCGCTGCGCTTCACGCCGCAGCGCGCGCGCTGGGTCGCGCACGAGCTCTGGCACCCCGAGCAGCGTTCACGATCCGAAGCGGATGGCTCCTACGTGCTCGAGGTTCCGTTCTCCGATCCCCGCGAGCTCATGATGGACGTGCTCAAGTACGGCGCCGACGTCGAGGTGCTGGGGCCGGCCTCGCTGCGCGCCGAGGTGACAGCCGAGATCGGCAGGATGGCCGCGCGCACCACCATGTGATCGCCCGGCGGGTAAAATCGTGGCACCCATGAGCACTCCCGCGAGCACGGTCAGCATCCGCGAAGTCGGCCTTCGCGACGGCCTGCAGAGCATCAGCCGCACCGTCCCCACCGAGCAAAAGCTGCAATGGCTGCGGGAGGCTTTTCGGGCGGGCTCACGCGAGATCGAAGTCGGCTCGTTCGTTCCACCGCGCCTCCTGCCGCAACTTGCCGATACGGCGGAGCTCGTGACCTTCGCGAAGACGCTGCCGGGCCTCTGCGTTTCAGTGCTGGTGCCCAATCTCAGGGGTGCCGAGCGCGCGATCGAAGCCCGTGCGGACGTGATGTTACTGCCGCTGTCGGCAAGTCACGCCCACAGTCTCGCCAACCTGCGCAAGACCCCTGATGCGGTATTGGACGACATCAGGTCCATCGTGCACGCGCGCGACGCCACCCGATCGGCCTGCGAAGTCGAGGTGGGCATCAGCACGGCCTTCGGTTGCACGATTCAAGGGGCGGTGGCGCCGGAAGAAGTATTGCGGCTCGTCGGTGCAGCGCTCGACGCAGGTGTGGATCGCGTGGGCCTCGCCGATACGGTGGGTTACGCTGATCCCGCCATGGTGGCGTCACTCTTCAGATCGGCGAAGCGCATCGCCGGCGACCGACTCGCGTGCGGTCACTTTCACGACACGCGCGGGCTTGGCCTCGCCAACGTCTACGCCGCGTGGCAGGAGGGTGCAACACGCTTCGACGCGACGATCGGTGGCATCGGCGGCTGCCCGCATGCACCGGGCGCCAGCGGCAACGTCGCGACCGAGGACGTGGCCTATCTTTTCACGAGCATGGGGGTGGCGACGGGGCTCGACCTCGACGCGCTGCTCGCGTTACGCACAAGGGTCGCCGGCTGGCTGCACGGCGAAACGCTGCACGGCACTTTATGGCGGGCAGGATTGCCGAAGACGTTGTCCCCACCACCTCCGGCCAGGCCGGCATGAAGCGGCAGGCTGTGGCCACGCAAGACGCCCGGGTGGATGAACGCAACGCCGTACCGCAACCCCTCGCGGGATTGCGCGTAGTCGAGTTCACCCACATGGTGATGGGCCCCACGTGCGGCATGATGCTCGCCGACATGGGGGCGGAGGTCATCAAGGTCGAGCCGATCGACGGTGATCGCACGCGGCGTCTTCTCGGCGCCGGCGCTGGGTTCTTTCCGATGTTCAATCGCAACAAGAAAAGCATCGCGATCGACCTGCGCGACGATCTCGGCGCCGAAGTTGCGCGCAAGCTCGCCGCAGGCGCGGACATCGTCGCCGAAAACTTCAAGCCCGGGACGATGGGCAAGTACGGCTTGGACTATGCAGCGCTGTCGGCGGTCAATGCACGCATCATCTACGTGAGCCACAAGGGGTTCCTGCCAGGACCGTACGACCATCGCACGGCTTTGGACGAGGTGGTGCAGATGATGGGCGGCCTCGCCTATATGACGGGACGTCCCGGTGATCCGCTGCGGGCGGGGACGAGCCTCAACGACATCATGGGCGGGCTCTTCGGCGCGATCGGCGCGCTGGGTGCGCTGATCCAGCGGGGCGTCACCGGCCGTGGCATGGAAGTGCAGTCGGCACTCTACGAGAACAACGTGTTTCTCATGGGCCAGCACATGCTGCAGTATGCGATGACGGGCAGGCACCCGGCGCCCATGCCTGCGCGCGACAATCCCTGGGCCGTCTACGATGTGTTCACCGTGCGCGATGGCGAGCAGATCTTTCTCGCAGCCGTCAGCGACGCGCAGTGGATCACCTTCTGCGACGTGCTCGGCTTCGACGATCTCAAGGCCGATCCGGATCTCACGACGAACAACAAGCGGGTGCTGGTACGCGCGCGGCTGCTTGCCCAATTACGCGAGCGCCTGGCGTTCCGCGCGGCGAGCGAGCTCTCGGAGCTGTTCGAACGCGCAGGGCTGCCGTTCGCGCCGATCCGCCGCCCGGAAGACCTGTACGACGATCCCCATCTCGTCGCCACCGGCGGCCTTGCGGACATTCGCTTGCCCGATGGCGACAAGGCCGGCGAGATCGTCAAGACCACGCTCTTTCCGATTACGATGGACGGGCGTCGCCTGGGGGTACGGCTCGACCCGCCCCGCATGGGCGAGCACACGCTGGAGTTGCTGCAGGAGCTCGGTTACGGGCGCGGTGACATCGAGGCCATGGTGGCGCGTGCCGCGGTCGCCTGACGTGAACCACTGGAGTGGTCCACCCACGAAGAAGCGAGGCACTGCGATGAACACCTACATGCGAACCGCGACGCGCCGGCAGTTCGTCGCGGGCATGGCGATGCTGCTGATGGTCGGCGGCGGTGCCCACGGGCAGATTGCCGATCGACCCATCCGCTTCATCCTGCCGGTGGCGACAGCGTCCGGTGTCGACACCATCACCCGTGCCGCGGCGCCTGCGCTGCAGAAAGCGCTCGGGCACCCGATCATCGTCGACAACCAACCTGGAGCGGGCGGAATCGTCGGCACCTCGGCCCTGGTCAAAGCCGCACCGGATGGCTTCACGCTCAGCATCGTGTCGAACAATCACGTGATCTATCCCAGCGTGTACAAGTCGGTACCGTTCGATCCCATCGCGGACATCACGCCGATCGCAGTACTCGGCGCGACGCCCATGGTGCTCGTGGTCAATCCGCAAAAGATACCCGCCAGGAATGCGCAGGAGCTCGTCACGTTGCTCAAGGCCAAGCCGGGCACGTACAACTACGCATCGTCGGGCAACGGCACGATCCTGCATCTTGCGCAGGAGCTCTTTCTTGAGCAGGCCGGCGTCAAGGCGACGCACGTGCCGTACAAGGGTGTGGGGCCGATGGTCACCGATCTTCTGGGCGGGCAGGTCGACATGGGCGTGCTGTCGTTGCCCTCGGTGCAGCAGCACCTCAGAACGGGCGCGCTGCGCGCGATCGGCGTCGGGGCTGCCAGGCGAGTCGCGGCCGCGCCCGATATTCCAACGATGGTCGAGCAGGGATTTCCGGAGTATCGGGTCGAAGGATGGTTTGCGGTGATCGGACCCGCCAGGCTGCCGGCCGCCGACGTCGCGCGCATTCACGACGCCTTTGCGCGGGCCTTTGCCACGCCCGAGCTGCAGGAGACGATGGCGCGGCAAGGCAACACGATCACGGTCACCACGCCGGAGCAGGCCGGGCAGTACTTCCGCAGCGAGATGGCGCGCTATGCCCGGCTGGTGAAGAACGCGGGGCTCGAACTGCAATAGGGCGCCCACCTCGGACGAGTTGCGCGTTCGATGGAATGCCTTGCCCGGGACGCTGTCCAATCCTCGAGCACCCGTATCCCGATGGACCTCGTTTCCAAGCTATCCCTTCTCGCCGATGCTGCCAAGTACGACGCCTCGTGTGCAAGCAGCGGCGGCGCTCCACGCTCGTCGTCGCCAACGCAGGGTCTCGGCTCGAATACCGGAATGGGCATCTACCACAGC
>JALYXY010000214.1 GCA_030946875.1 Pseudomonadota bacterium
CATTGCATCCTCTTGCTAGGCCGTCTTCTTTGGCGGGCGCTCGCGAAACGCTGGCACCCGTGCAGCGAATCCGTTCCGGTAGCGCAGGTCCACCTGTTCGACGCGCGTTCCCGACCGCGCGAGCACCCCGAGTGTTCGCTCGTAGGTATCTGTGAAGCGAGCAACTGCGGCCGACGGATCGTCACGGCCGAGCTCGACATCGAGCGGCCCCGTCGGGGCGATGAGGCGCAGATGCCAACCTCCTCGCGCCGATGCCCGAACTTCGTCGATGGTGAGCTTGAGCGGAGCGATGGCGATGCCCCAGTCCTGGTAGCGACGGGTCAGTTCGAGCGCGGAGCCTTCAGGACCCGAAAAGCGCGGCAGCGGCTCGACATAGCGCGCATCGAAGACTTCGCCCTGCACGTTCACCAGACCGGCATCGTTCCACCGTGCGAGCGGCACATGTTCCTCGATCGTCACTTCGAGGCGATGCGGCCATTGCCGACGCAGCGAAGCGCGACGCACCCACGGCTCGCCGGTGATCGCGACACGCGCGCGATCCAGGTTCATGGTGAAGAACGTGCCCTTGAGCTCGTCGCGGATGAGTGCTTCGAGATGAGCCGCGTTGACGCGCGAGAGCGGCGGCTGGATCACGATCTCGCGGAACTCGAACGCTGGTCGGCGGGCGACCCAACTCAGGGCGCCATACGCGAGCATCAACGCTGCGATGGCCGCGAGCACCATGGCCGCGGCATTGAGCTCACGTGGTCTATCCCACATGCGCGCCTCTCAGGATTTCCATGCAGAGATCGGGAAAGTCGATGCCTGCCTCGCGCGCCGCCATGGGCACGAGCGAGTGCCCTGTCATTCCGGGCGAGGTGTTGACCTCGAGGAATTCGTACGCGCCGTCATCACGAAGGATGAGATCGAGACGTCCCCAGCCGGTACAGCCAACGACCTTGAACGCGCGCAATGCCGCCTCGCGAATCTCGAGCTCCTTCTCCTCGGGCAGGCCCGCGGGACAGTAGTAGCGCGTCTCATCGGAGAAATACTTATTGTGATAGTCGTAGTTGCCGCCCGGCGCCTCGATCCGGATCAGCGGAAGCGCGCGGTTGTCGACGATCGACGCCGTGAGCTCGACACCGGTGACGAATTGTTCGATGAGCACGAGATCATCGAAGCGGGCTGCGCCGCGGTACGCCCGTCGCAGTGCATCGTCGGTCGGGTCGCTCACCTTGGTGATACCGATCGTCGAGCCCTCACGCACCGGCTTCACGATCAGCGGCAGCCCCAATTCGGCGATCACGCGGTCCCAATTGGTGTGCTCCGTTGCAACACGGTATTGAGGCGTTGGAATGCCACTCGCCTGCCACACGAGCTTGGTCCGCCACTTGTCCATCGCCAGCGCCGAAGCCATGACGCCGCTGCCGGTGTACGGAATCTTCATCGTCTCGAGCGCGCCCTGCACCGTGCCATCCTCTCCGAACCGGCCGTGAAGGGCGATGAATGCGCAGCCAAAACCTTGCTGCCTCAGCTCGAGCACTGGACGCTCCGCAGGGTCGAACGCGTACGCCTCGACGCCCTTCTCCTGCAATGCCTTGAGCACGGCGTTTCCCGAGAGGAAGGAGATCTCCCGTTCAGAGCTGGGGCCCCCCATCAGCACCGCCACCTTGCCGAACTCCTGCGGGTGATTCATGCCTGCTTCCCTTGCTGCTCTTGTGCACGGGGGGCCTGCTTCGCCTGCCCGCACCCTCGCTCCGCGACACCGAGTCCGGCTCGCCCCCCCATCAGCACCGCCACCTTGCCGAATTCCTGCGGGTGATTCATGCCTGCTTCCCTTGCTGCGCTTGTGCACGGGGGGCCTGCTTTGGGTCCGCTTGCCCGATGATCCGCACTTCCGTCTCGAGCAACACACCCGTTTGATCGAGCACGGTTGTGCGCACATGCTCGATCAGGCGCTCGATATCGGACGCACTCGCCGCGCCATGCGGGTTGACGATGAAGTTGGCATGCTTCTCCGAAACGCGTGCTCCGCCGATCGCGACCCCTTTGAGCGCACAGGCCTCGATCAGCCTCGCAGCATGGTCACCTTGCGGGTTGCGAAACACGCTTCCGGCGTTGGGCAGATCGAGTGGTTGGGTTGCGATGCGGCGCTTGAGCAAGCTGCGTATCCGCTCGCGCGCAAGCTCCGAATCGCCCTGCGGAAAGTCGAACCACGCACCGACGAAGAGATCGAGATTTGCGGAGCCACCTGCATCGCGCACAGTCCGGTAACCCACGCTGTACGACGCTGGATCGCGACGCTCGAACTCGCCAGCGCGTGTGAGCACTTCGACCGTCGCCACGTACCGCCAGGTTTCGCCCCCGTAACATCCGGCATTCATGGCGAGTGCGCCACCGACCGTGCCCGGGACTCCGGCCAGGAATTCCGCGTCGGCCCTTCCATGCATGGCTGCGAAACGCGCAACCTTCGGACTCGCCACACCTGCCTCGGCGTGCAAGAGAGCGCCTTCCAGCGTGATGGATCCAAGCGCCGGATGCATGACGATGACGGTGGCACGCACGCCGCCATCGCGCACGAGCAGATTGCTGCCGAGACCGACCGGAACGATGGGCTCGCCGACCGGCAAGCTGCGCACGAAAGCGGCGAGATCAGCACGGTCGACCGGGAAGTAAAGGCGATCCGCTTTGCCTCCGCATCGCCACGTGGTGTAGCGCGCGAGTGGCGCGTCGAGATGCAGCTCGCCGCGATACGCCGACGCGGGCAGATCGTTCATGAGCATGGGCCCACCGCGAGTTGCACGGGTACCTGACCGATCGAACCGGCGCCCATGGTGACGACCACGTCATCGGGACGGACGATGGTGCGCACCGCGGCCGCGATCTCGCGCGCGTTTTCGACGAATACCGGCTCGACCCTTCCGGTGACGCGCAACGCTCTCGCAAGCGCACGCCCATCGGCAGCAATGATGGGCGCTTCGCCTGCCGGATACACGTCGGCAAGCACGAGTGCGTCGACCGTCGAGAGCACTCGCACGAAATCCTCGAAAAGGTCCCGGGTGCGGCTGTAGCGATGGGGCTGGAACACGAGCACGATTCGGCGGCCGGGAAAGCTCTCGCGCGCCGCTGCGAGGGTCGCGGCCATCTCGACAGGATGATGGCCGTAATCGTCGATCAGGGTGAAGCTGCCGCCACCGACTGGCACCTCGCCGTACCGCTGAAAGCGCCGCCCGACGCCGGTGAACTCGGACAGCGCCTTCACGATCGCAGCGTCCGGAACGCCGACTTCGCGCGCGACGGCAATCGCCGCGAGCGCATTGCGCACGTTGTGCTCGCCCGGAAGGTTGAGCTCGACCGCGCAGTCCGCGACGTCGGGCGCACATGCCGTGAAGCGCATGCGACCGTCCATGTTCGAGACGTCGATCGCCCGCAGACGCGCGTCCTCACTCAAGCCATACGTGCTGATGGTCTTTGCGATCTGCGGCGCAATTTCGCGCACGTTGGCGTCGTCCCAGCACAGCACGGCCACACCGTAGAACGGGAGACGCTGTGCGAAATCGACAAAGGCCTTCTTGAGCCGATTGAAGTCATGGCCATAGGTCTCCATGTGATCGGCGTCGATGTTCGTGATGACCGCAAGCACCGGCTGCAGGTAAAGGAACGACGCATCCGACTCGTCGGCTTCAGCCACCAGGAACTCGCCTGTGCCGAGCCTCGCGTTGGCGTCTGCCGAGAGAAGCCGCCCTCCGATCACGAAAGTGGGATCGAGGCCTCCCTCCGCGAGCACCGAGGCGATCAGGCTCGTCGTCGTCGTCTTGCCATGCGTGCCGGCGATCGCAATGCCCTGCTTGAGGCGCATGAGCTCAGCGAGCATCTGCGCGCGCGGGACGATTGGAACGCCGCGCGCACGCGCTGCCGTGACTTCCGGGTTGTCCGGCGCAACCGCTGTCGACACCACCACCGCATCGGCGCCGGCACAATGCTCGGCCTCGTGTCCGATGCAGATCCTGACGCCAAGGTTAGCAAGGCGCCGCGTCACCGCGCTCTCCGCGAGATCCGATCCGGACACCTTGTAGCCCTGCGTGGCGAGCACTTCGGCGATGCCGCTCATGCCCGCTCCACCAATGCCCACGAAGTGCACGCGCTTGACCTTGTGCTTCATCGTCCCGCCAGCGCGATGCACGTGTCGGCAACGCGGTCGGCCGCGTCGAGCCGCGCGACCTTGCGTGATGCCACGGCCATCGACAGAAGCTGGTCGCGCTGCAATCCGCGCAAAAGCTTCGCGAGTCGCTCGGCGGTCAAATCGGCCTGCGTCACGCGGATGGCTCCACCCGCATCGACGAGAAACTGCGCATTGGCACTTTGCTCGTCGGCAATTGCACCCGGCAGCGGAACGATGATCGCGCCGATACCAACGGCCGCGAGCTCAGACACCGTGAGTGCGCCGCCGCGACAGATCACGAGATCGGCCTCGGCATAAGCGCTCGCCATGTCGTCGATGAAGGCGACGCAGCGTGCCTGCACGCCGACGCGCAGGTAGGCCTGTTGCAAGGCCTCGATGTGACGCGCGCCGGCCTGGTGAAGGACATCCGGCCGCTCGGCGGCAGCAAGGGTTGCGAGCGCTTCGGGCACGCGCGCGTTGAGCGCCGCCGCACCCAGGCTTCCACCCACGACGAGAAGGCGCATCGGGCCCGTGCGTGAAGCGAAACGCACTTCAGGAGCGGGCAAGCGGGTGATCTCCTCGCGAATGGGGTTGCCAACCCACTCCACCTTCGCGGCATGACGTCCACGCAGCGCGTTAGGGAAGCCGAGCAGGATGCGGTCTGCGCCGAATGCGAGCACGCGGTTGGCGAGTCCCGCGACCGCATTGGCATCATGGAGGACGAGCGGTCGTCCCGTCGCGACGCCCATGAGCGCGCCCGGAAACGATGCGAACCCGCCGAAGCCCAGCACGACATCCGGAAGGCGCCGGCGCAGGATGCGCAAGCTTTGGAGTGCCGCGGTGACGAGGGCAATCGGGCCGAAGACGAGCTGTCGCCATCCCTTGCCGCGCACGCCGCGAAAGGAAACACCCTCGAACTCCACTCCATGGCTCGGGACGAGAGTCGCTTCCATGCCCTCGTGGGTGCCGAGCCAGAACACACGCCAGCCCCGTCCCAGCAGCTTTGCAGCCACCGCGAGGCCCGGAAACACGTGGCCCCCTGTGCCGCCGGTCGTGATCATCACCGTCCCGCTCATGACCGCACGCTCCGCACGCATGGCTCCATTGCACTTGCGCTGCCGTGGTCAGCGCGAAATGTGCAGGAGCGCGGTGGGGCGATTGCGGCGATACGCGCGCTCATACCGCGAAGCCCCTGAGCACGCGGCGGTTTTCGAGATCGATGCGCAGCAGGATGGCAATCGCCATGCAGTTCGCGACGATGCCGCTCCCGCCGAACGACAGCAGCGGCAGGGTCAGCCCCTTCGTCGGCAGCACGCCCATGTTCACGCCCATGTTGATCAGCGTCTGCACACCGAGCCACACGCCGATTCCCTGCGCGACCAGCGCCGGAAATGGCTTGTCGAGCCGCGACGACTGGCGCCCGATCATGAACGCGCGCCACACCAGCCATCCGAAC
>JALYXY010000274.1 GCA_030946875.1 Pseudomonadota bacterium
CGTCGGCAGATCAGCGAAGCCGAACTCGGCATTGCCATTGGAGACGAGCTTCAGCGCATCGACCGAACCGGTGCCCTTGCGAACAGCCGTGACATTGATGCCGCCTTGCGAGAAGTACCCTTTCTCCTTGGCGACAAAGAACATCGCGTGGTTGCCTCGCACCAGCCAGTCGAGTTGAACCGACACGTCGTCAGCCGCCGACGCAATGTTGGCGCTGGCGATCATCGCGGCCATGCCTGCGCCGAGCAGCCATGTTTTCAATTTCCGAGTGTTCATGATGTGTCCCTTACGTTGACTACGAATTTCGAGCGATGAAGAGTGTAATGCTGCGGCTGTTAACGCGGTTGCTTCTCAAGTCGTTGCCGGACTCCACCGGAGGTAGCGCCACTCGATGAACTCGAGGACGTAGTAGAACAACACGCCTAGTACGGACACCTCGAGCACTGCGGCGAAAACAAGCGGCGTCTGCATCTGAGTCGAAGCAAACTGGATCAGGTATCCAAGTCCCGCCTGCGCGCCCGCGAACTCGCCGACGATCGCGCCGATCACCGCCAGCGTCACCGCGACCTTGAGACCCGCCATGAGGTACGGCAGCGAATTGGGCAACTGGATTCTCAGCAGGATCTCGTTGCTGTCCGCGCCGACAGAACGCATGAGCGTGACGAGATTCGGATCCACGCGCTGCAATCCCATGAGCATGTTGATGGCGACCGGAAAGAACGCGATGACGACGATCAGTGCGACCTTGGGTGCGAGATCGAAGCCGAACCAGAGGATGAACAGGGGCGCGAGTGCGATTTTGGGTACGGTCTGGAACAGCACGACCAGTGGATACAGTGCGCGCCCGAAGCCGGTGAACCGCGCAATGACCAATGCAACCAGTGCGCCTACGACTGCCGACAAAACGAATCCCACGAGCACCTCGGACGCGGTCACGTACGCGGCCATTCCCAATTCACGCTGCTGTGCGACGAGTACCGTCAAGATCGCTGTCGGCGGCGGCAGAACGAATTCCGGAAGCTTGAGCAAGCGCGCAGCGGCTTCCCAAATCGCCAGCGTACCGAAGAAGAGCGCTGCCGAGGGGAGCAGGGCGCTCAGTCCGGCGCGCAGCCCTGCGTGGGATCTCGGCGCGGCCATCCCGCCGTCGATGACGCTGCTCACGCTACTCATGCGGCCACGACTCTTCGTGCGCTTGCCGGCTGCCGCGCCCGGTGTCCTTCCTTGAGCAGTCGACGAAGATGGGTGGTGGCTTGCGCGAATTCCTGCGCGCCATAGCTTTCTTCGGTGCGCGGATACGGAAGATCGATCGGCATCGCCTCGATGATCTGCGCCGGATTGGCACCCATCACGTGCACTTCGCGCGAAAGGAACACCGCTTCGTCGATGGAATGCGTCACCAGCACGATCGTCTTCTGTGTCCGTTCCCAGATCTCGAGCAGGAACGCGCCCATTTCCTCGCGCGTGATCGCATCGAGCGCGCCGAACGGTTCGTCCATCATCAGCACTTCGGGGTCGAGCGCGAGCGCGCGCGCGATGGATACCCGCTGCCGCATGCCTCCCGACAGCTGGGCCGGACGCTTGTCGGAGGCGTGCTCGAGCCCGACGAGGCGGAGCATCTCGACCGCACGCGCCCGGATTTCGTCCTTGCTGCGACCGGCATGCGCGACTTCCATCAGCAGCGCGACGTTGTCGAGCGCATTCTTCCAGGGCAAGAGCGTCGGTTCCTGAAAGACGATGCCGATGCGACGCTGGCGCACCGCCTCCATCGGCGCAACGCCCCCTACGGACACCTTGCCGACCGTGGGCGGCAGCAAGCCCGCCAGAACTTTGAGGAGCGTGCTCTTGCCGCACCCGGACGGCCCGATCAGCGAGACGAAGCCCCCCTTCGGTACGGACAGGCTGACATCATTGAGCACCCGGTTGATCTGGTTGCCTACCCTGAAGTCGACGCACACACCCTGCGCCACGATATGAGCGGGCGCCTGCGCTGCGGCTCTGGCATTCGTGAGCATCGCGTCGAAGTTCGTCAGCTCGGTCAGCCCGTGGCCGTGGCTTTCTGGAACGCGGGACGAGTCTGCAGTGAGGCAACCCACGCCGCCGTCTTTGGAAACGATGGCAAGCCCAGCGGAAAGGCGATGCAGCGCTTCACGATGGGGCCGAGGCAGACGTCGGCGAGCGAGAACTTCGCACCGGCGATATACGCGCTTCGCGACAACTGTCCTTCCAGCAACTTGAGCTCGTTCCCGAGGTTGGATGCCGTGTCCGGAGCCCGCTCTGCATCCGCCTTCTTGGCGTCGCGAAAACCAGCGAGGTACGCGGGGTTCAGCTCGGCGAGCGTCCAGTCCATCCAGCGGTCGACCTGCGAGCGCTGCGCAGGATTGGCGGGATAGAGATCATTCGGCGTCTTGCCCGCGAGGTAGCGAAGGATCGTGTTCGACTGCCAGATCACCACGTCGCCGTCGACAAGTGTCGGCACCTTCTTCATCGGGTTCATTACCGCATACTCGGGGGTCGTGGTGTTCTCGAACTGCTTGCCGTAGTCCTTGCGTTCGTACGGCAGCGCTAGTTCTTCGAGGAGGAAGATAACTTTTTGCACGTTGCCGGAGGTGGCCCGGCCCAACAGCTGAATCATTGACTATTTCTCCTGTGCATGTGTCGTTCAAAGCGGCTTGTAGGCGATACATTCGATTTCGATCTTCGTGGTGATGACCGCGCGTGCTTCCACGGTCGTGCGGGCGATGCGGCCTTCGGGGAAGAATTCCTTGAAGACGCCGTTGTAGCGACCGAAGTCGCGCGCGTCTTCGAGGAACGTGGTGACCTTGACGACGTCGGTCAACTCGCAGCCGGCTTCAGCGAGCACGCGCTTGACAGCCTCGAGCGTCGCGCGCGTTTCAACCTCGATGGTGCCCGCCACCATGTTGCCCTCGGCATCCTTGGCGACCTGGCCCGACAAATAAACGAAGTCGCCCGCGCGGACGGCGGGGTGAAACGGCAGGTTCGGGTTTTTCTTGCCGTAAACCTGGATCTTGGGCTCACTCATCGCTGTTGATTCCCATTCAGGAAACGGATGATTCGATGATGCTCACGCCCTGCTGGCGATCGACGAGATAGATCAAACCATCCGGACTCACGGTGACATCGTTCGATGACGCCATAGGGTACCCGGCGGGAATGTCGGGCTCGTAAAAACCGACCTCCTTCGGCGAGAACGGATCGCTGACATCGACCAGCCGAAGCCCGCGCGCGAACCAGGCGAACGGCAGTACGGTGCCGTAAAAGCGTTCAGCCGGCTGATGACAGCCCATCATCGGCGGTTGGGGCGCGCCGTCCGTATCGAGGCCCGGCACCTGGAATGTTGCGATCGACATCGGTTGCTGTTCCACGCTGATGTCGTACACCCACGCATGCGCCGGTGGTGACGGCCGCAGCTTGGCGACATCTTCGTCGGCGACGAGCAGGATGTCGCGCCCTTTGAGCTTGCCGGGCATCCGCAACGCCGAATGCGTCGGATGCGGATCGGCGGGGCCGTGGTTCACACCCGCGACGAGCTTTGGCTTCGACATGTCGGCGATGTCGAGGATGAAAAAGCCGTGGTGCCAGTACGACACGTAGATGCGGTCGTTGTAGCGCAATGGGTGGTGGCAACGCGGCTTGACGTAGTTGCCCCACGGATACTCCTCGCCGCCGGCCGCATGCTGGCCCGGGATCCACCAGCGGCCAACCTCCTGCGGCAGCTCGGGGTTCGCGAGGTCGAGGATCATCATGATGTTGCCGACGTAGCCTTCGGCGGTCGGCGAGATGTACGCGTAGCGCCCGTCGAAATCGAACCGATGCACGCCACCGCCCGGGCCGCTGACCCGCCACTTGTTGACGAGCCGCGGCTTTGAGGGCGTGGTGACGTCGTAGATTCCGAGACCCCCTCCGAACTCCGGCGCGCCGTCGCGAAACTTCTCGTAGTTGACGACCATCAGGCCATCGGCGACGCGAACCTTGTGCGAGTGCCACCCCATCGGAATGTCCAGTTTCGCGAGCAGCTTGGGATGGCGCGGATCGGCGACGTCGTAGATCGAAGTCCCGTCGGGCGGTCGCATGTGCGCGACGTACAGGATGTTGTTGTCCCACCATACCTGGCCGCCGCCGGGGCAGTCGATCTGCCCGACGAGCCTGGTGTTCCATGCGCGCGCCATCGTCCGCTCTCTAAAGCAGGTTGACGACGTCGCCGCCGGCGGTTCGCCCATAGCGCGTGAGTAAGCCGAAGGCCTGAAGCGCGGGCTCGTCACTGGCCACGAACATGATCAGCGGCTCTTTGCTGTCGTTCATGTATTCCGCCCACGTGCCACCCGGAACCGCAAGGGTGTCGAACTGCTCCAGTTCGAAACGCATGCCATCGATCAAGGCATGACCGCGGCCTTCGAATGTCGCCACGAGCAGGTTCGACGACTGCTTGACCGGCAGCGTTCTTTCGCCAGGGCGGATCATCTGCATGAAGAACGTCATCGTCTTGAAGATTGCCCCGCCCGTCAGTGGATCGACGTATTCGACCAGCAATCCCTCGTGCAGATTTTGATCGTAATCACGGTGCTTCTCGAGCAGCTCGCGCATCGCCGCATAGCGGTAGACGAACATCGGTGACGAGCCGCCCACACCGCGGAAATGATTGACGAAACGCGGTCGCAGCCCGCCCGCGCCGTAGACGCGCGCCGAGTAGTCGGTCGGAAAGCGGGCGCTCTGCTTTTTCAGCGCAACGCCGCTTTCCTTGTAGTCGTGGTCGAAAGCGAGCGCATTGAGGTTTTCGACCAGTGGATAGTCGAGCACCGACAGGTTGATCGCAGGCTCGTCACCGGTATTGCCGTGGTTGTGCCAGGTATCGCGCGGCGTGAGCACCATGTCGCCCGGGCCGAAGGTGATGTCCTCGCCCTCGACACCGGTGAAATTCTTGTCCCCGATCAGGCCGAACCGCACAGCGCTCGCGGTATGGCGATGCGGTGGCATCAATTCGTTGGGATCGTTTTGGCGGTAGGCCGTGTAGAGCGTGCTGACCGTCGCCCGGCGCGGCGCAAGGCCGGGATTGATCAGCACGAGCGATCGCCGATCGGTGTCCTCGGCGGTGACCAGTTGGGCCGACCGCTTGAGGAGCGATTCGATGTCGTCCTTGTAGCTCCAGCGGAATGGGACGGCCTTGGGGCCGTTCATCAACTGGCGGATCTCGTCATGCTCGACGTCGGATTTCTTGGCCCAGAACGGAAACATGTTCTTGCCGCCGATCTCCGCGTACATGTCGCGCAATGCCGCATCCCTGGCGGCGCCGGAAAGCTTCAGTTCTCCGTGATGTCCCATCGAAACTCCTAGCGAGATGCCAAACAGCCCGATCTCCGAGCGTCGTTCATGGTGCCGATTGAATCGGAGCGTGTCAACCAATTGCAACCATGCGCACTTTGGTTGTAGATTGGTCGCAACGCGCAACGAGCTGTCATCGTGTGGGCGCAGGAGTTTCAACAGCAGACAATGCGCACCCTCAAAAAAATGGGACACGTTCGCGAACTCGACGTCGACGAGCTGGTGCGACAGCTACGCGCGCGCCTGCTAACGGGTGAACCGTTGCCGGCGGAACGCGCGCTCGCCGAGCTGTACGCCGTCAAACGCCACCGCGTGCGTCAGGCGCTCGCGTCGCTGCGCGAGCACGGCGATCTCGTGCCGTCGCGCCGTGCTCGATCCAGGGGCGAATCGCTCATCCGTTCGACCAATCCCATCGAGGTCATCGAGCTCCGATTGGTGCTGGAGCCTGCGCTGGCGCGCCTCGCCGCGGTACGCGCGACACCGCTCGAGATCGCCCGCATCCTGCGGGCCGCGACGACGCCACCTGACATGCCGCGCAACAGCGCTGATCTCGTGTTCCATAAGCTCGTCGCCGCGGCGAGTGGCAATGCGCTCGCTGCCGATCTGTACGCATTGCTGCGCAAGGTGGGAGGCGACTCGCGGGTGCGTGTGCAGAACGCGGTCCCCGCGTGTCCCAATCGCCTCGCTCAGCGCGACCAGGAGCACAGGGCGGCAGCTGAAGCAATTGCGACGCGGGATCCCGAGCGTGCCGAGGCAGCAATGCGGGCTCACCTGCATGCGGTTCACGGCGTGATCCTGAATCGGCTGATGGCCGCCAACGCCGCGTGAAACGGATCTTGCGCTTGCGTAAGCGCTAGGCACGACCGTGCGCGTAGAAGTTGTACGAGCCCGAAGTGGATGCGCTCATCGCATTCTATGAGTCGCCGGCCGGTCAGTCCTACCTTGCAAACGGCCCGGCACTCGTGCAGGGTGCGATGGCGCTTAGCGTGCGCCGGATGCAGGCGTTGCTGCCGAAAATGAACGCCTTGCTGAATTAGCAACAGTCGCCCGCGCTGAGTCTCGGCGACGATCGACACGAGGGCGGGGCAACCGGGGCAGCTCCGTTCACCGTCCTGATCCACTGCAGATCGGCCGCCCGTCTACGACCTCTTCTCAACCGGCGCCGACGGCTGCAACGACTGCTCCCGGCGCTGCGTGATGGAGCATATGTCCCACACCGGGCAACACATGCAGCTCACTGTTGCTGAGCTCGGTGTGCAGTCTGCGCGCATGGCGCTCCGGATCGACGACGGGATCTGTTTCGCCCGCGAATATCGTGGTGGGTGTCTTGAGTTCTCCGTAGCGCTTCCGCAACCGGGCGGCGGCAGGAATCATAAACGCCGCATCTTCAGCGTTCGCTCGAATCTGCGATGGTCGGACCAGCAGCTCCCGCCCGAGCACCGGCAAAAAGTCCGCAGGAACGACTTGCGGCGTGAACATGGCTTGAATCGTCTTCTTCAGCATGACCCGCGCGAATACCGGCGATAGGGTGTACCGCATCACGTCGCCGACGACCGGAATGGCCGGTGGTGCCGCGAGTACGACATCGGCGCGTGCGGTCGGAAAGTAGTATCCGGAGACCAGAACGAGCTTTCGCACGCGTGTGTACGCCCGCAGCGCGAGCTCGAGCGCGACGAGCGTGCCCCAGGAATGGCCCAGCACGACAGCATGTTCGACGCCGAGTTGTGCCAGGGCGCGATCGAGCAGGGCCGCCTGCGCGGCCGCAGTCCACAGGCGATCACGAGGCCGCGCGCTGTGACCAAAGCCCGGACGATCGAACGCGATGACCCGATGCTGCGCGGCGAGCCGATC
Organism: Pseudomonadota bacterium; assembly: GCA_030946875.1. Lineage (GTDB taxonomy): Bacteria > Pseudomonadota > Gammaproteobacteria > Burkholderiales > Casimicrobiaceae > CAIWHR01. The sequence goes on from JALYXY010000274.1 coordinate 7,189, forward strand.
GATCAACCCGCTTACGACGAAGTCCTCGGCGTGTACGACGTTGCCGTGCAACAGCACCACGGGTGTTCCCTGGCCGCGCTCCAGGTAATGGAGCCGAACCCCGTCGACGGTGAGTAGCGCTCCGCGCGGAGGATGCGAAAGCTCCGCGCGCCGCGCCCTGTCCGCGACCCAGATAGCAAGCGCGCCGAGAGCGACGGCGGCACCGCCCAAGGTGGCCTTGCGGCGTTGGCCACGGTCGCCGCCACGGCTCAATCGATTGGAGATTGTCATGGGGTTGCTTACCTGGCCTTGGGCGAAGATTTACGCCTCTTCTTCGTAAGCGGCTGTGGCGTAACTGACCCACCGGTCCAGAAGCGAATGATCTGTTTGGTGGTCTCGGCGCTCGCAGTGGCCACCTGCCGGCCCATCTCGGCCTTTGCCCGATTGCGCGTCGCGCCGAAAACTGCATTGGCGCCGCTTAGCCATAGGCTCAGCGCAGGGTTCTTCTTCGTCCAGGGATTCATTGTTTCAATCGTAGAGTTCGAACAGCGATGGACTCTAATCGCTTGGCCGCTTTACGAATATGTCCCCACGTCCGAGAACCACGTAGGACGGGGTATCCATGCGGGTCGCTGATCCGCGCGCGGCTCGAGGCCATGCGCATCGCGTGTTCGAAATCGTCTTACACCAGACGATAAGGCTCGAGCTCGAACGAGTCGACCTCGTCACCGAGCATCGTGATGCTGCCGCCGCGGCGGTTCACTCCGTCCTCCGAAAACTCGAAGACGAATGTGCGCCGCCAGCGGACGTGCCCTTCGGAATCGCGCGCCCAGCGCGTGCGTACGCCCCGCACCGTGTCATCGAGGAACTGCAGGCCCTGCTGCCCGCATGTTGCCTTGCCCGTGCGGATCGCCGCTTCGCGCGCACGCAGTGCGTCGAATACGACCCAAACCACGAGCGCCGTCACGATGAGTAGAGCGATTTCCCACATGGGCCAGGGTATGCGACTAAAGCGATCCTCCGCTGCATCCTGCACGCGCTACATCGGCACGGTGAAGTGAGCCGAAGGCGGCGCAGCCTACATGCTGCTGATGATGCGCGCCTTGAGCGATTCGTACTCGGAGTCGCTGATAAGCCCCTTGGCGAGCATCTCCCGCGCTCTCTCGAGCTTCTTTACAGGGTCGAGCGCCTCATCGCTGGCCGGCGCGCCGCCCTCGGGGCGCCCTTGCGCGGCACCCAGCTGGATTCCGCCCGACTGCGCACGCATTTCTTCGAGCTCGCGAATCCGGCGCTTTTCGCGCCAGGCCTGTTCATTCGCCTGACAAAGTCGGTAGACAGCCTCCGCCTGAGTTTTGCGCAATCCTGAATACACCGAAGTTTGCGTCGCAGACGTGACGGCAAGGTCCGGCGAGGTCAATGCGACGAGTGTCAGATCGGCGCCGAAAGTCCCGACCTGGAGCCGGATGTCCTTCAAGTCCTGCCAGCGAATGGTTTGCGGCTCAAATCCGCCGAGCAGATGCCGTCGCACGCCCAGAAAACGGCCGGAGGTCGCAGCAACGATCGTCCGTCGGTGATCGAGGGCGAAGATGCGTCGTTGCACCGCGAATGCGTCGACCGTTTCGTTCGGGACAAGGAGCGCGCAAAGTTGCTGAAACGCTTTTTTGATCCTTGCATCTTCATCGTCGGCGAGGAGCGACATGCCGGAGGTGCCAGCGGAGCGACTTGCAGCGGGCCCGCTGGTGTTTGAGGCAGACTCAGGCGGCGGCGAAGCCATGGAATACCTTTGGTAGGGGTTGGGCGTCGGATTGCCGCATCATGGCACAGGCGCTGACACACCGAGGCAACGTGCAACCTGCAACATGCGATAACCGATCGCGCGCCAGCGTCTCTCCGTTGCGCGGGCGGGTTCACGGCGAGATCATTCACGAGGGTCGTGGTTTGAACATTCAAAAGTCTTTGGTCGCGCCGGGGGTGCTCGAGTTGAACGACCGGGTGCGTGTCGGTTCACGGCGGCGCAGCATCAAACCGGAGCACGGCAATGCGCGCAACTATTTCTTCGTCGGCCTGCTGATGCTGATCGCCGTCTCAATCTGACGGTACATGTCGCATTGCGCGGATCGTTCGAACTCTCGTCGCGTGCGGGCCTTCAGCTGGCTCTCGATGTCGTCCTGGTTTTGATGGTGGTGATGGGTGGCCGCGTGATCCCGAGGTTCACCAACAACGGCGTACCGAACGCCAGGGCTATACGCCACTCGTTCGTCGAAATGTTTGCGCTCGGGACAGTAATCGTACTGTTTGGACCGGATCTGCTTCAGCTGCCAAACGCCGTCATTGCGACGATTGCCCTGCTGAGCGCGCTCGCGCATGGCACGCGGCTGTACTTCTGGAAGCCGTGGCGGGACGCTCGGCATGATGACCCGAACCGCCCGTGGCCACACGGCGCGGCCACTCATGGCAGACAAGTCCGAACTGGCCATGTTTCTGCTGATCCAGGCCGCAGCGATCGTGCGCGTCTTCGGTGGCATGGTGTCGCCCCGGCTTTATGTGGCAAGCATTCAGCTTTCGGCACTGCTCTGGGCAGCGGCATTGGCCTGTACGCACTCCGTTACTGGCGGGTGCTGATCAGTCCGCGACTCGATGGCAAACCCGCTTAGCATTTTGCTGCGGCTGAAATGATGAGGAGCACATGAAAGCAACACAGGCAAGCGAAGGCGCATCGCCGTCGGAGCTCATCTCGCGCAAGATTGCCGAGCTCGCGGACTGGCGCGGCAAGACCCTCAGCAGAATGCGTGACCTCATCCACGAAGCAGATCCTGGGGTGATCGAAGAGTGGAAGTGGATGGGCACTCCGGTGTGGTCGCACGATGGCATCATCTGCGCGGGGGAGTCCTACAAGGCCGTGGTGAAGCTGACCTTCGCCAAGGGCGCGTCGCTCAAGGACCCGGCCCGTCTCTTCAACGCGAGTCTCGACGGCAACGTCCGTCGCGCGATCGACATCCATGACGGAGATGAAATCGACGCCTCCGCGTTCAAGGCACTCGTGCTGGAAGCCATCGCGCTCAACCGTTGTGGCAAGTCGAAAGGCTCGAAAAGGGCGACGAGCTAGGGCCCGAGCACGGGCTCGTTGACGGCCCTGCGCGCCCCGCGTATTTTGCGCCGCGCCAGAACTCCCCGGGGGACACCCAGTTGCACCTTCCAAGTCGTCGAATCGCTCTCTGACCGGGCCCGTCCTCGCCGTCTCCGACTGCACGACTCCCGCGCCTGAGGCCATCCGGCGGGAGGTAAGCAGTCGCCGAAGCAGCGCTTCGGCATCGCTCCGCATGGTCGCGATGATGATCATTGGACAGTCACCGGAGCTCATGGGCGAGCTCACGATCACTCTGCGACATCGCGCGTTCGGCTGCGCCGCCACGCTGGTGATGGGCGTGGCTGTCCTGTTGATGCTCGTGACAAGCTTCTAGATACCCGATTGCACGGCACGACCTGATCGCTGCGCCGGCCGATTGCGCGTCAACCGGCGGGCTGCCAGCAGCAGGGCCATGCGATAAAATCCGCAAAAAAACAGGCCTCGCCCGTGAGCACGAGCAGAGTTGCAGTTCAATCCAGCACGCGCTGCGCTTGCGCATCAAAATGAAAGATTGCGGATATGCCGAGTAAAGAACCTGGTTTCGCCGAGCGCCTGAAGACTGCGGCCAAGGCGAAGCAAGTGCAGCTCGAAAAGATACGCGCAACCTCACTCGCCAACCAGGCGCAGTCGGGCGAGCGTCAGGCGGCCCGGGTCGAAACCGCCGAAGCGCGCAAGATCCGTATGGCTGAACGCAAACAGGCCAACAAGATCGATGCCGATCAGCGAGCGGCCCAGCGGGCAGCCGAGCAAGCGAGGCTCGCGGCGGCCGCAGCCGAAGAGAAGGCCCGCAAGGAAGCCGAACGCATCGCCAAAATCGAGGCTGATGCAGCGCTCAAGAAAGAACAGAAAGCCGCGCGCGACTCGAAATATGCGGCGCGCAAAGCGCGGCAGAGATGACTCTGGCCCGCTGCGATCACGCCGAACGGCGGGTGATCGCCTCGAGCACGTAAGGCAGGATCCCCCCGCGCCTTGCGTATTCGATCTCGACCGGCGTGTCGAGACGAAGGATCACCGACACCTCGCGCGTGCCACCCGCCTCGTCCACGATGACAAGGCGCAACGTCGCGCCACAGCTGACGTCTTCGGTGAAACCTAGCACCGACACGCGCTCGCGGCCGTTCAGTGCGAGGCTCTCGGACGACACGTCGGCGGGCCATTGCAACGGCAGCACACCCATTCCGGCAAGGTTGCTGCGGTGGATGCGCTCGAAGCTGCGCGCGATCACGGCACGCACACCGAGAAGACGCGTCGCCTTGGCAGCCCAGTCGCGCGCGCTCCCCGTGCCGTACTCCTCGCCTGCAATCACCACGGTCGGTGTGTTTTCGTCCCGGTAGCGCATCGCCGCATCGAAGATCGACATCACCGCGCCGTCCGGTTGGTGCACCGTCCACGGACCCTCGCGGTCGGACACCATGCGGTTGCGCAGGCGAACGTTGCCGAAGCCGCCGCGAACCATCACGTCATGATTCATGCGGCGCACCCCGAACTGCGAAAGCTGGTTGCGCGACACGCCGAGTGACATGAGGTAGCGCCCGGCGGTCGAGTCCGGCGCGATGTTGCTGATGGGGCTGATGTGGTCCGTGGTGACGGAATCGCCAAGGATTACCAGCGCGCGCGCATCGACGATGTCGCGCAGTGCCGGCTCACGCAGTGCAGGGTCGGTGAAGTAGGGCGGCTCTCGGAGAAACGTCGAGCTTGCATCCCACGGATACAGCGGGCCGTGCAGCGCCGGGAGCGCATCCCAGAGCGGGTTGCCGCGCGCGAGTTCCTCGCCGTACACATCACGATAGAAGCGCGGATCCGTGGCGATGCGAGTGGCTTCCGAGATCGTCTCCGCCGACGGCCACAGCTCGCGCAGGAAGACCGGGCGGCCGTCGCGATCCTGCCCGAGCGATTCGTGCTCGAGATCGACTGCCGTCGTGCCCGCCAATGCAAAGGCCACGACCAGCGGCGGACTCGCTAGATACGCGGCGCGCAATGCGGGGTGCACGCGTGCCTCGAAATTGCGGTTGCCCGAAAGCACCGCGCACGCAACCACTCCTGAGGTGCGCACTGCAGCCTCGATGGAAGGCGTCAGCGGGCCCGCATTGCCGACGCACGTGGTGCAGCCGTAGCCGACCACGCCGAAGCCAAGCGTCTGCAAGGGCTCCAGCAGTCCCGCCGCTTCGAGGTAGCGCGTGACCGCGCGCGAACCGGGCGCCATGGATGTCTTGACCCAGGGCTTCGGTGCAAGTCCACGCTCGACCGCCGCTCGTGCAAGGAGGCCTGCGGCAAGCATCACCGACGGGTTGGACGTGTTGGTGCACGAGGTGATGGCGGCGATGAGCACATCACCGTCGTATGGAACGTACGCTTCGGTCGTGACGCTCGCTCTCTCGCGCAATCGAACTTGGGTTGCGCCGTAGCCGCCTTCGTTCGCGGGCGTGGTGACCGCCCGCACGAAGGCGTCGCCGAGCTCGGCAAGGGGCACGCGGTCCTGCGGCCGTTTCGGACCCGCCACCGCTGCACCGATCGTGCAAAGGTCCACCTCGAGCACGCGGCTGTAATCGATCTCCTTGGCGAGCGGCATGCCGAAGCAACCTTGCGCACGCAGGTATGCGACCACGTCTTCGACCCACGCGGGATCACGGCCGGTCTCGCGCAGGTACGCTGCGGATTGCTCGTCGAACGGAAAGTAGCCGATGGTGGCGCCATACTCGGGCGCCATGTTGGCGAGTGTCGCGCGATCGGCCACTGTCAGCGCCGCGGCGCCGTCGCCGAAGAACTCCACGAACTCGCCCACGACCTTCGCCCGACGCAGGAACTCGGTCATGAAGAGCACGAGATCGGTGCTGGTCACTCCGGGCCGCAGGGCGCCCGTGAGGTGCACACCCGTGACATCCGGTGCCGCGAAGCTCACGGGCTCGCCGAGCATCGCCGCTTCGGCCTCGATACCGCCCACACCCCACCCCACGATCCCGAGCCCTGCGATCATGCACGAATGCGAATCGGTGCCGACGAGCGTGTCCGGATAGACGACGCCGTCGTTTTCTAGCATGCCGCGCGCGAGAAACTCGAGGTTCACCTGATGCAGGATTCCGAACCCGGACGGGATCAGCCGCACCCCTGGCATCGCATCGACCGCCCACTTCACGAAGCCGAAACGCTCGTGGTTGCGCTCGACCTCGAGCGCGAGATTGCGCACGGCGGCATCGGGAACTCCGTGGAAATCGACGTCGATCGAATGATCCACGACCATGTCGACGGGCACCTGCGGCGCGACACGCGCGGGATCGATCCCGCTGCGTTGCGCGGCATTGCGCATGGCGGCGAGATCGCCGAGGAGCGGGATGCCGGCCACGTCCTGGAGAACAATGCGGCCGACCACGAACGGAATCTCCGTGTCGCGGTCTCCGTGCGGCGCCCAGCATGCGAGCTCGTGTACGTGACGCTCGAGCACACGGCGGTCGTCGCAATTTCGGAGCAACGACTCGAGCACCACGCGCAAGGCGATCGGAGCGCGGCGCAGTTGCGGGTAGGCAGCGTGGAGGGACGGCAAGGCGTGGTACTGCACGTCACGCCCGCTCGGCAGGCGCAGCGCCGTGCGCGAGCGCTGCCGAAGGCTCGTGTCGGTGTCCACGTGCGGTCTCGCGTGCTCAGTCAACCTTCGCGCCCGAATCCTTGACGACCTTGGCCCACTTCACCATCTCCGAACGCACGTAGGCGTCGAACTGTTCGGGCGTGTTGCCGACAGGCTCCGCACCGTCGGCGGCGATCTTCTCCCGCACGTCGGGAAGATTCAGCACCTTCACAGTTTCCTGATGCAGAAGCTGAATGATTTCCCGGGGCGTGCCCGCGGGGGCGAGAAGCCCGTACCATCCGCTGACCTCGTAGCCCGGGTAGCCCGACTCGGCGACCGTCGGCACATCCGGCAGCAATGGGGAGCGCTTTGCACTCGTCACGGCCAGTGCCCGCAGCTTGCCCGATTTCACATGCTGCAATCCGGACACGACGGTCGGGAAGAAAGCGTCGATACGCCCGGCGATAATGTCGATGAGCGCCGGAGCCGCGCCTTTGTACGGAATGTGGATGGTCCTGAAGTTCGCCATCGTCTTGAACTCTTCCATGCCGAGGTGCCCCAGCAGGCCCGCGCCGGAGGACGCGTAGGTGATCGCGTCCTTGCTGCGCGCATAGGTCACGAACTCCTGCACCGTCTTCGCCGGCACATTCGGATTCACGACGAAGAGGTACGGCTGGGTGGTCAACTGCGTGATTGGCGCGAGATCCTTGATCGGGTCGTAGGCCATCTTCCCGTACAGGCTCGGGTTGGTGGCGTGACTCGCGGTGACGACGAGCAGCGTGTAGCCGTCGGCCGGGGCGCGCGCGACGAGCTCCTCGGCGATGTTGCCCCCGGCACCGGGCTTGTTGTCGATGACGATCGGCTGCCCGAGCGAGGCCGTGAGCTTCTGCGCGACCGTGCGGGCAATGATGTCGGTGCCACCACCGGGTGCGACCGGCAGCACCATCCGGATAGGTCGGTTGGGGTAGCTCGACGTTTGCGCAGACGCGGCGCCGGCGATGACGAGCATGCCGGCGAGAATCGCGCCGCACATGCTACGGCGGAAAGGGACATGCATCGGTTTTTCCTCCTGGCATCGGGACATGGATCCCGACGCGGTTGTCATTTCACCACCTCGCGCCGCAGCGTGTGGCGCGCAAGGGCTGATTCGTCGAGCGACACGCCGAGGCCCGGTCCGGTGGGTACCTGGACGTGCCCGTCGCGGATCACGAACTGCGTCTCACCCACGATCGGATCCGGCGCCACCGCGTTGACGCCGAACACGAATTCGGCGGCGCCGAGCATGCGCTCCGGCGGTGTGCTTGCGTGGAAATGCGCCATGGCCGCTGCTTCGAGCTGCGACTGCACCGCGAGCCCTCCGCAATTGACGAGGATGTTCGCGGCCTTTGCCAACGCTGCGATCTGCTTGGCGACAAGGAGACCGCCGACCTTGTAGAGCTTGATGCAAAACGCATCGACCGCCCGTGCGCGAATCAGGTCGAGCGCGTCCTCGGGGGTGAAGAGACTTTCGTCCGCCATCACGGGGATGCCGCCGGCCATCTGCCGGATCTCCGCCAGGCCCGCGTGATCACGGCGCGCAACCGGTTGCTCGATGTAGCCGAGTGCGTGGGGCATGAGAGCGCGAATGGTCTGCATCGCGTCGGGCACTGTCCAGCCGGTGTTGGGATCGACGCCGATGACGACATCGTCGCCGACGGCACGCCGCACGGCCTCGAAGTTGCGCACATCCTGCCGCCACCCGCGCGCATCCGCCGCCTTGAGGCAGAGCACCCGGATTCCGAACTCGCTCACTGCGCGCTCGGCCTCGGCCACCATCACCGCCGGTTCGGTCGCGAGGCTGACGGACCACTCGAGCGGGATGCGCGGCTGACAGCAGCCGCCGAGGAGCGTCGACACTGGCGTGGCGAGCGCCTTCCCGACGGCATCGTGCAGCGCCATGTCGAGCACGCAACGTGCCGCGGGATTGCCGGCCAGGCGGCGGTCGAACAACGCATGGGCCGCCGCGATGTCGAAGATCGACGTGCCGATCAGTGCCGGACCATAGATCTCGACGATCGCAGCGACCACGCTGTGCGTCGTATCGGAGACGAAATGACCTGGACTGATCGGCCTGACCTGTCCGATGCCCGTCACGCCTTCCGCTTGGATGCGCACCAGCACGGGCTTGCCGAGTTGCTGGCGCGACGGACCCGTATCGTAGCTGCCGCTCGAGAACGTGCGCTGCAGCCGTACGGGCAGGTCTGTGACCAGCACCTCGATGTGTTCGATGCGCATGCGCTCGATGCGTCAGTCGGGCTTCGCTGCGATCACGATGGCAAGCCCTGCCGCGAGCACAATGAGCGACCAGACGAGTGCTGCGGCGGTGATGGCCCGCGCCTGTCCGCTGCGCATGCGCAGGCGACGCACGCCGCTGTACCCGTGGCCGACAATGAAGATCAGCAGCAGGGCCAGGAAAGGTCGGCTTTTGCCCACCGCGGGCCAGAGCACGTGCACCGCCACCAGAGGCCCGAGCAGCAACCCCGACAGACGCTGCAGCAACCAAAGCGCGAGTGGCGTCGCGTCGAAGCTCCGCGCAAACACGGTACGCTCAGGCTTGAACATGGCGCGTGCCCTCCCACAGTACGATTGCGGCGGCGGCGATCACCGACAGCACCACGATCGTCCATAGCGACCGGCGATGATCGATGCGCATCCCGATGTCCCCCGCCATGAGCTTCAACCCGTACAGGGTGTGGAACGCGACGCTGAAGAAAAGCAGCGCGTGTATCCACCCTTGCTGCTGAAGTGGTACGAGCCACGGTACTCGCGCATCGAGGCTCGCGAATGCCGGCACCTTGCGCACCATCTGCACGGCGACATGCACGAGCACGAAGAGCGTGAGGATCGTGCCGCTCACGCGATGGAGGACACGTCCGATATCGGCGTGGCGGAACCGGTCCGCCTGGCGCGTAGTGTCGCGCGGAAGAGTGAGCGGAGCACTCATTCCAGCACCATCGCGTGACGAAACCGGAAGCGGACGGAACAACGCAAAGCCCTCATGCTGCCCTGACCTGCGCACCGAAGAGAAGATCGCGCCGGAAATCGCGGATCGCCTGCGCCGGGTTAAGATCGGCCGGGCAGAGTTCGGTACAGCGATCGCACGCGAAGCATTCGAGCAGCCCCCCTTCGAGCGCCTGCTCGAGCCGCGGACGCTCGTTCGCCGGATGCTCGTGCATGTGCCGCAGCTTGAGCATGAACGCCGGACCATCGAAGGCACGCTCCTCGACCGCGGGGCATCCCGAGACGCAGATCATGCACGCGAGGCACGAATCGAGGTGGCACAGCGCTTCGGCACGCTCCGGAGCGATGGGTGCAGGATGGTCGCCCGCCGGAGCGGCGCGAGGCACGAGGTCGAGCTCGGCGTAGCGCGACTCGACCTCCGTGCGATCGATCACGAGGTCGCGCAGCACCGGAAAGGGCGTCAATGGCTCGATGCGCATCTCGCTCTTGCACCGCTCCTGGCAGGCGAGCACGGGAACCCCATTCACCTTCATTGCGCAGGTACCGCAACGGCCGATGCGGCATGCGAACTGAAACGCAAGGTCCCCTGCCTGCTCTTCGTACACGCTCCGCAGGACATCGAGCACGCGCATGTTGGCGGGCCCTTGAACCTGGTAGCGCTCATATCGAGCCGGCGAATTCTCGGCAGGACTTTCGCGGCGGATGATCGCTGTGACGGTGACGGTTTCCGTCATGACGACATGACCGCGGGTTCGGGTTGCGCGCGCGGCACGGATTCCACCGGTATGACATGCCGGGTCACTTCGAGCTTGCCTCCTGATGTCCTGCGCACCAGCAGATTGACGCGCCAGCCGGGATCGAGCCCCGGAAAGTCCGTGCGGTAGTGGGCACCGCGTGTCTCCTTGCGCACGAGTGAGGCGGACGCCATGGATTCGCCGATGTCGATCAGATTCTCGAGCTCGATCGCTTCCATCCATTCCCGGTTGAGGATGCGCGTGCCGGACATCAGCGCAAGTCGCGGCAGCATCTCGCGTCGGAAGTCCGCGAGTATGCCGAGGCTCCGCTCGAGGTTCGTACCGCTGCGCACAAGCCCGACGTGATCCCACATGAGCTTCTGCAGTTGTTTCTTCACCTCGATCGGGCGAACGCCCTCGCGTCGGCCGAGGGGGCCTTCTAGCGCATCGGCGCGTGCCCGTGCGACGTCGATCGCGTCAGATGCGCGGCCGGCGCTTTTCGCGAACTCCGCCGCGGCCATGCCGGCACGGCGTCCGAACACCTGGATGTCAGGCATGGAGCTGCCGCCGAGGCGATTGGCCCCGTGCACGCCGCCGGCTGCTTCGCCGCCGACGTAGAGGCCCGGGACGCGAGTCGCGCACCAGGGGTCGATGCGCACGCCGCCCAGCGTGTACAGCGCACTCGGCATCACCGGAATGGGCGCTTCGAGCCGCGCCTGCGCGTCGCCGTAGTTTTCGCGAATGCGCTTCACGTAGATCGGGCGTTCCTTCAAGAACGAGGGAAAGACGCGCGGATCCGGAATCATCAGAACCCCGCCCTCAGGCGTGCCCCGACCCTCGAGGATCTCGAGCATGATGGCTCGCGCGAGCACGTCGCGCGTGCTGCCCTCCTTGCGCACCGGGTCGTGCTTCAGGATGAAGCGCTCGCCGCGATTGTTGACGAGCTGTGCGGCGTCCGCCTGCGGCTCGTAGTGGCGCATCCCGTAATGCGCGGGTTCGGTAAGCGTATAGCCACGCGCGCTTGCCGGATAGACGAACGAGATCGGGATGAACTGCATGAACTCGATGTCCACGAGCTCTGCGCCTGCCCGCAGGGCGATCGCCACGCCATCCCCGGTGTTGATGATGGGCCCGGAACTCGTTTCGTAGAGCTGAGATGTGCCCCCGGTGGCAATCACCAGCGCGCCGCACGTCATGAACCGCCACTGTCCGCGCGCGAGATCGAGCACCAGCGCGCCGCCGATGCGACCTTCGGCATCCGGCACTGCCTCGACGAGCATGTTGAACGGCAGCACCGGAATGCCACGCTTGTAGACCTGGTGCAGCATGACTTCAGTGATGCCGATGCCTTCGTCCACGGAGCCCATCGTGCGCACGAAGCTGCCGCCGCCCGTCATGGAGAGGGAGTACTCGCGCACGGCCTTGCGGTCCCATGCCAAGCCCCACGCCTCGAGGTCGTACGCGCGCTCCATCGCTTCGTCGGCCATCAGTCGCGCCAGCGCGGGATCGTTGATGCCGCAACCGGAGTCGACGGTGTCGCGATAGAACGCGTCCGTGCTGTCGGCCGGGTTGAGCCCGCTGACCGCGTTGTAACGCCCGCCTGACATGCGCGTGTGATTCGCACGCGCCGGGCCCTTGGCGATCAGCGCCACGCGAGCGCCGGCGTCGTGCGCTGCGATCGCCGCGCGCATGCCGGCGGCTCCGCTGCCGGCCACGAGCACGTCGATATGCTCGACCGTCATCGATGTTCGCGCGCTCACTCGATCTCCCTCACCTTGCCTTCGAGCGCCGTCTCGAGCCAATTTCTTCCGTGCACGATCTCGAGCGGCTTCTCGCCATTGCGGATGTCGCGCGCCTGCTGGTGCTCCATCGCCATGCGCGCCTGTGCGCGTTCGAGGATCTGCTGCGCATCGGCCAGAGGAATCACCGCAATGCCGTCGTCATCCCCCACCACGATATCGCCCGGATTGACGACGAGCCCCCCCACCGCGACGGGAACGTTGACGGAGCCGGGCGTGTGCTTTTGCGCCGAGCGTGGACACACGCCGCGGCAGAACACCGGAAAGCCTTCGTTGCGCAGCAGCCTCACATCGCGGATGTGCCCGTTGGTAACGAGCGCCACGGCGCCGTTCTTGCGCGCCTCGAGCGACATGTTGTGACCGAAAGCGCCCGTCGTGCTGCCCGGTCCCTCGTCTATCACCAGCACGTCGCCCGGGGACAGCATGCGCAGCGCCCGGTGCGTGGTGATGTTGTCGTTGGGATAATTGAGGACCGTGAGCGCGACCCCGACGAACGAGATGTCGTGGAAGATCGGCCGCAGCTCGCCATTCATGACCCCGTGCCGTCCCATGGTGTCGGCGAGGGTGGACGACCAGATGCCCCGAAAGCCCTCGACAAGCGCGGCATCGGGCAAGGTGCGCCGATGGATGATCTGACCGTACATGCATGGCTCCCACCACCGGTCTTCCGGCGTGACCCGTCAGCTTAGTGACTTGGGGTCATTCGCGCCAATGCAAAAGCGGCAACCAGTATGCATTAACTGCATAGCAACGGGTTCGACTGTGGGTAGGCGGCGCTCGATACTCGAAGTGCCGCGCATCAAATCGGCTGCACCAGGTTCAGAGATCGTGCAGGGTGCGCGGCGTCACGGCGGCGCCTGCGAGCACGCTGCGGATTTCCGCCTCAGGAAGTGCGGGTGAGAAGAGCCTGATGAACGCCAGCGTGTATGCGGGCAGGTAGGCACCGCGACGGACGACCACGGAAAGGCGGCTCGGTGCAAAGAGGTGGCCCGCCCGTATCTGACGCAACCCGTGGTCGCGATCCGGGTCGAAAGCGACCGACGCGAGAATCGCAATTCCCAATCCAAGCTCGACATAGGACTTGCTGACATCAGCGTCGATGGCGGAGAGCACCACCTTCGGCGCGAGCCCCGCGTCGCTGAATGCACGATCGACGATTGCCCGGCCGCTGAACCCTTCGGCGTAGGTGATCACAGGATAGCGTGCGATCCCCTTGAGCGTGAGCCGGCGCGCGCGCAGCAGAGGGTGGTCCGCCGGCGTGACGACGCAGCGTTGCAGGCGATAACAGGGGATCTGTACCACCTCGCCCGGCGTATCGCTCGTCTCGGTGCAGATCGCAAGGTCCGCCTGACCGGTCGCGACCATCGCCGCACACTGCGCCGGCGTACCCTGGCGGAGGCTTAAGGCCACGTCGGGGTAGCGCTCCATGTATGCGCCGATGATCCGAGGCAACGTATAACGTGCCTGCGTGTGGGTAGTGGCGAGGGTCAGCTCGCCACGTTCCGACTGCCGCAGGCTTTCCGCCATGCGTGCGAGGTCACGTGTGTCGGCAAGCACCTTGCGCGCGACGCGCGCGATCGCTTCGCCTTCTGGCGTGAGCTTCAGGATGCGATTGCGCTGCCGGACAAAGAGCGTGAGCCCGAGTCCCGTCTCCAGCTGCTGCAACTGTCGCGTGACGGCCGGCTGCGAACGATGGAGGGTCTCCGCTGCGCGTGACACCGAGAGGCCGCGATCGACGATCGCACAAAGAGCGTGGAGTTGGGCGAGCGTCATACAAGCTGCCCCTCAAGCGCCTGACCTGGCGGCGCGCATCCACGTCCAAAGCTGCCGGACGCGCCGCGCTCGGTCCTCCAGAACGAACGACGCCGCAAGAGCGATCAGGCCCGACAACACCCCGGTGAGCAGCGCCTCACCGTAGACGAAGCTCAGACGGCCGGGATGTGACCAGCCGTCGGCGAGTGCCGTGAGCGCACCTACCATCAGGGCGTTACCGTAGCGGTGCCTGAATAGGCTGCCGATCGGTGTCAGGGTGAGTAGGAGGGCCAGGAGGCCGGTGGCCAGTCCCGTCTGCAACGCGATCTTCCAATGCGCTGCGCTGATGAGATTGGCGAATCCCGGCGCGCTCATGCAGGTCATGCACGCACACGTGGGTTGCCAGAGACGTTGCAGAAAGACCCGCGCGCGAAGCTTCCAGTCAAGGACTTGCATTCAGGGGCTCCCGCCGTCGTGGTGTCGCGTCATTGAAACGCGAAAGGGGCGCCGCGGCGCCCCTGTGCTCGACAAGCTCGGGCACCGATCAGGCGTGGCTGACCACCTGCCGGATGGAGCTGATCTCGTCCTGCTCGAGCTTCGGTCCGTCGAGCGTGCAGCGCGCGTTCTGCGTTTCCGAGGTCCTGAAGCGCGCGATCACCGGCTTCAGCTCTTCCTTGACGTGGCTCTCATCATAGCCGTTGAACACGTGGCCGAGCAGGCCGCGCCGCAGATCGCTCGTACCGAGCGCCCAATCGGCGATGGGCAAGGTGAGATTCATGTTGACGTGCATCATGATGCCCATGTTGTGATGCGCGATGTGGTGACGGCGGATGGTGTTCACCAGTGGCATATTTCGCACGAACCAGTTTTCCGGCACGTGGCAGCAGAAATGGAACGTCTCGTACACCATGTAATGACCGATCATGGTCACGAACACGACGTAACCGGCATTGGCATTGATGACCTGACCCACGAGGTAGGCCATCAGTCCACCTCCCACGGCGAGCACGGTCAGTACGCGCCACGGAAAGAACACGATACGGAATTCCTTGACGCTGTGGATGGTGGCATCGTTGTCGGTGAAGTACTGGTGGTGCTGTCGCGTGTGACGATCGTAGATGGCACGGACGGCGAAGAGGTCGCGCAGGCGATGCATGACATGCTTGTGCATGGCCCATTCGGCAAAATTCCCGGCAATGGCCACCGGCAGGATGAGCAGCCATTCCCATGTCGGGTCCTGCATGCGGCTCACACACCACCATATGGCCGCGATGCCCGCGGTGTACATCACCCCGATGTGGACGAGGCCGTTGTACCAGGGGCTGATGTCGGAGACGTACTTTTCACGGAATCGACGCTGGCGTTCGGTCATCATGGGCAGACTCCGCAGGAGTGGCTTGCTTATGCGTTCGGAGGGCTGATATATTAGTGGTCGATCAGTTGCTTGTCAAATTGCCGTGACTCTCGGCCGGTTCAGCCCCGATCAACCCACAACCGCTCGCACCACTCGCACCCGCGTAAATGCCCCTCACGCGAGGCCACACAACGCGGCCGTGCAGTGAATGCGGACATCGGCTAAATTGCATGCCTCAAGGCATGCACGCGCATCCAGGCGAGGCGACGTGCAAAAGGTATTGGCCCAACGAGCCCAGGAGGAGAGTCGAAATGAACAGCAACCGAAGGAAAGTACTGAAGGCGGTCGGTGGCGCCGGTGCCGTGCTCGCGGCGCAGCCCTACGTGAGCTTCCCCGCAATTGCGCAAGCGCGACCCCTGCGCATCGGCATCATCACGCCCAAAGCCGGCATCGCCGGCACCATCGGTGAATGCGGGCTGCGCGGGTGTCAGTTCGCCGTGGATCGCATCAACGCAGGCGGCGGTATCGCCGGTCGCAAGATCGAGCTGATCGTCGAGGAGGAGACCAACCCGAAGGATTCCATCGAACGCCTGCGCAAGCTCGTGCTGCAGGACAAGGTGGATTGCGTGCAGGGCATCATCTCGTCGGGTGTAAGCCTTGCCATGGGCCCCGTCGCGGAAGAAATGAAAGCGCTCACGATCTTCTGGGATGGCACCACGCAGGACGGGGTGAAGGAGACCATGCCCAAGCCGCGCTACGTCTTCCGCAGCACCGACAACGAGTGCGAAGCGGTGATGGCATCGCTACTCGTCGTGAAGCACTGGAAAGGCCAGTTCAAGACAGTCGCCGGTATCAATCCCGATTACTCCTATGGTCGCAACAACTTCGCGGCGTTCCAGGCGCTGCTGAAAAAGTTCGGCGTCGAGCACCAGATCGTCGCCGACCAGTGGCCAAAGGTGGGCACGACGGATCTTAACTCCCACGTCGCGGCGCTGAAGGCCGCAAAACCGGACCTGGTGTTCTCGTCGCTGCTCTTCGCGGATCTCCCGATCTTCATGCGCACGGCGCACGGTGCCGGCCTCATGGATGGGGGCACCAAGTTCGTGTTCCCGGCGGCGGGCTTCCAGCACACGGGTCTCAAGAAGTCTTTCACGCCCGAAGGCATGATCTTCGGCCACAACACGCTTTACTTCGATCATCCGAATGCGAGCGCACTGCAGAAGCAGTTCGTGCAGGAGTACGAGTCGAAGTACAAGGATTACCCGCATTGGGAGGCCGATCGGGCGTACTTCGCGATGTACGTCTACAAGGCCGGAGTAGAAGCCGCGTTCAAGGCCAAGAATGCGTGGCCTTCGCAGGAGGACATCATCAACGCCATGGAAGGCGTGAAGATCGATTCGCTGGGTGGCCCCGGCCATATGCGCAACGACCATATCGCCGAGCAGACCTTCTATCAGGGCATCACCACCCACAAGAACCGCTACGACTTCCCCACGCTGGGGCAGATCGACACCATGTACTCGGACCAGCTGCAGAAGCCCGCGGGAGCGGATTTCTGGAAGTGGATCGAAACGGCGCAGATCAAGCTGTAGGCTCAATGACGCAGGCACGCGCACTCCGGGTTCCTCCGGTGCGCGTGCTTGTGCGGACATGACTGCGCCATGACGGCCTTTCTCGATGTTCTCCTCGGCGGCGTCTTCCACGCCGCCGTTCTTTTTCTGGTCGCGGCCGGGCTGCAGCTCGTGTTCGGCGTGCAGAAGATCGTCAATCTCGCGTGCGGGTCGTTCTACGCTTTGGGCGCGTACTTCGGCATCAGCGCAGTCAACTGGGCTGCCGCGGCCGGCACGCCGGCGTACCTGTTCCTGCCGGTCCTACTTGTGGCGGGTGTCGTGCTGGGTGTGATCGGGCCGGTGATCGAGGCGCTGCTGCGCACGGTTTACGACCGCGACGAAGCTTTCCAGCTCCTGCTGACGTTCGCGCTGGTGCTCATGTTCCAGGATGTGTTGCGGTTTTTCTGGGGTGCCAATCCGCAGCAGCTCGGTGACCTCGTGATGCTGTACGGCAAGGTGGGCGTAGGCGAGGTCCACATACCCACCTACAACATGCTCGTGATCCTTGCCAGCATCATCATTGCGTTCGGCATCGGCGCATTCCTGCAGCACACGCGCTTCGGACGGGTGCTGCGCGCGACCGCCGAGAATCGAGAGATGAGCCAGGCGGTGGGGGTCAACGTGCGCTGGGTTTATGCGAGCGTGTTCACCCTCGGTACCGTGCTCGGCACGGTCGGCGGTGCGCTCGTGGTCCCCACCGCGGCGGCTTCGCTGGACATGCCGGTCGAGCTCGTCGTCGAAGCCTTTGCCGTGGTGGTGATTGGCGGCCTGGGCTCCATGCGCGGCGCGCTCGTGGGCGCGCTGATCGTCGGTGTGATGCGCGCACTGGCGATCCGCTATTACGCAGAGCTGGAGATGCTTGCGATCTATCTCGTGGTGATCGCCGTGCTGATCGCACGTCCAGCCGGATTGTTCGGAAAGCCGGTCGAATGAGCTCGGGGCGTCTTGTCGTCGCGCTGCTGGCGCTCCTGGTGCTGCTCGTGCTCCCGCAAGTGATTGCGCCTTACTACGTGACGCTCGTTCTGCCGGCGTTCGCGTACGGCATCGCGCTGCTGGGTTTCAACCTGCTGTTCGGTTACACAGGGCTGCTCTCCTTCGGCCATGCATTGTTCGTCGCCGTCGGCGCCTACAGCGCGGCGGTGATGACGAGCAAGCTGGGCGTCAAGAATTTCGAGCTCGTGGTGCTCGTGTCGGCACTGGCTGCCGTCGTGGTGGCGATTCCCGTGGGCCTTCTGTCGGTGCGCTACGTACGCATTTTTTTTGGCATCCTCACACTGGCCTTCGGGATGCTGTTTCATTCCTTCCTGTTCAAGTTCTACGACATCACCGGCGGCGATACGGGCCTTCGCGTGCTGAGACCGTCTCTGCTCGGTTTCGATTTCAAGGAACTCGACAAGACAGCATTCCTGGTGGGACCGTTCTATTACTACTGTCTCGGCCTTCTCGTGCTGATGAGCTTCCTCATGTGGCGCGTGGTGCATTCGCCGTTCGGGTTGCATCTCATGGCAATCCGCGAGAACAGACGCAAGGCCGAATATCTGGGCGTGCGCGCACGTCTCTTTTGTCTCATCGCCTTTCTGATCTCGGCCTTCTACGGCGCGGTTGGTGGCGTGATTCTCGCCATCAACACCGGGCAGGCCGACCCCGAGCTCGCGTATTGGACGCACTCCGGCGACCTCGTGTTCATGACGGTGC
>JALYXY010000023.1 GCA_030946875.1 Pseudomonadota bacterium
GCGCGGATGGGGCCTGCGGCGAGCGAGCGCGTGCGCCAGGCGGCGGAGATGCCACTGCTCCTTGCGCTGGTGCCGCTGGCGGTCCCGGAGGTTGTGCTCTCGAGGGTGATGCTGCCGTCGCCGGCGCTTGGGGCAGCGCGGGCGCTGAAGGTGCGGCTGCACGCGGGGGCGGAGCGCCTGCAAAGCCGCGACCGGGGACCGCCGCATCAGACGCCCGACCCGGACCCGCGGCCGGGTCGCTCGGGGGTACGGGACGCCCCTCCGGGTTGGGCGCCGCGACCCTACCGCGGCCATCCTGAGTGTTGCCGCCACGACGATCCAGAGGAGCCGCCGCCACGGGCGCCTGTCCTGGCGCAATCAGGCGAACATGGTCGGAACGTGATCGCCCGCCCCGAAGCGGATTGGCATCCACGACATTCCCGGCATTCACGTCGAGCTGGTTGGGTGTGAACACCGGGGCTGGGGGCGGAGCGATTCGCGCGAAGACCGGACGCGCCGCCGGCAATGGGGGCCTCATGGAAGCGCTACCCACGGCGCCGAGCACGCTTGCGTGCGCAGGCGCAACGGCTGGCGAAGGTAAGGCCGGCGCGCGCTGTATGAGCTGCGCCACTGCGGCAGCCGGCAATGCACCGCGCGCGACGGGACGTGCCTCGATGAATGCAGTCACTGCCACCGCGGTCACGGCCCCTGGCACGTCGCGATAACGATAATGCACATCGCGCAAGCCGTTGCGATCGCTGTAGATGTTGTTGACGAACACGTTGTCGACACGCGTATTCGTGACGTTGACTTCGGTGAAGTAATTGCGCGTGACCTGATAGGCCGGCCGATAAACCTCGCCGGGACCGAGAGGGAACCAACCGACCGCGCGCACGGCACCGGAAGGCGAGTTGATCGGGTAGTCGTTACCACCGACGAAGGCGACGAGCGCCGGCGCGTACACCGGCCGCACGTTCACCGGCCCCGGGACCCACATCCACCGCGCGTTTGCGAATGCCCACCGGCCGTAGTGGAATGGAGCAAAGCCCCACGGTGCGTCGTCGACCCAGCTCCAGCCCCACGGCTGGATCCATGCCCAATGACCTTGGCTATAAGGCGACCAGTTGGCGGCAACGGCGCGCGGCACCCAGACGTTTCCGTAATCAGGCACCACAGTCCACGTCCCATAGTCGTCGAGATCGGCGTACCCGATCATCGCCCGCGACACATACCGTGCGCTCGCCGCGCGATCGTGACGAGCTTCCCGTCCGAGAGACCAGCGATCCAGGTCGTCAACGCCGGGGACGCGCCCGAAGTCGTTCTCGAGGCGCGCGCCATAAAAGCGATACCACTGCCCGCGTTCGACCACGTACGAAGCGCCATCGCCGTAAACCTCGCCGCGTCCATCGCGCAGCGCCACCACCGTGGTCTCACGCTGCGAATCGACTTCGATGCGATACGTGCCCGGCTGCCGGATCGAGAAAGCGAGATTCGGAGTGTCGACCTCGAAGGTTTCGTTGCCCCCGAGCGAACGCACACGTACAACGATGCGGCCATCGCTCAACTCGATCTGCGCCATGCGGTCGTCGAGATTGAGAATGGTGAGGCTCGTGCGATCGCCCGCGCGGATGGCTGCGGTGCCAAGCTCGAGCTCGAGACGCGCGCCGTCACCCGTCCACAGCCGGTCACCGATGAACACCGGGCGATTCAGGCGAGCCTGCACCCAGTTCTCCGGATCGGCTGCTGGCGAGAAGGACACGTTGCCCGCGGTGAACCCCAGTCGTGCCACACGGCCCGGAGGATCGGCGCGCACCGCCATCGCCGCAGCGGCGAGCAGCATGCCGGCGAGGAGCGCGAACCAGCGCGCGAGATTGATGCGTTGCATGGGATTCTCCATGACTCGTGTCTGCTCGCGCTGACGGCCGAGCCCATGAAGAGCAAACGCTATGCCCTGCCTCGACGTTGACACATCAGTCGAGATCGACTCGATTGGCGCGCGCGGGCGGCGGGGAACAGTACCGCGGGGATAGCTGCAATTTTTGCGCTTTCCGCGTGCGCGCTGCGTGACCTCAGACGGATGCCCCAGCCTTGCAGCTCGCAACCCATTGCGCCGTGAGCTTCTCCTGCACCCGATTCTGCCCCAGCCTGCCCTGAAGTGCCGGAAAGTCCACGGCGTCGAGCGGCTGGTCCTGATTGAAGCATGAGAAGACGTAGCGGACTTGACCCGTCACCGGGTCGCGCTGCGGTTGCAGGCATTGGGCACAGATTTCCTTCAGCATGCATTGCATCGGCGAGTTGATGGACGCGATCGCCCGATGTGTCGGACGCAGATGCGGAGCAAGCACGGTGTGGCGTGCGGCGCCGACCGCTGACATCATCGCGTCGGACCCGATCGCGATCAGGCGATCGCATGCGGCAAACGCCACGTGCTGATCACCGAGCTCACCGACTGCATAGGCGCGCATCGCCTGCACGATATTCCCGACGAACGAGCGATCCTGCTCGCGTCGAGGCTCGAACCCGGGCGCCTCGTCGCAGCACCACACCACGACATCGGCCGCCGCCTCGATCTCGTCGATCTTGTAACGATCGATGAGCTTCTTGTAGCCGGCAAAGTAGAGCACGCGAGAGCCGGCACGACGAAACGCCTGGCCGATCGAGAAGAGCACCGCGTTGCCGAGGCCACCGCCGGCGAGCACCACGGTCTCGCCGGGCTCGATCTCGGTGGGCGTACCTGTCGGCCCCATGAGGATCACCGGCTCGCCGGGACGCAACATGGCGCAGAGATCCGAGGATCCGCCCATCTCCAGCACGATGAGCGAGACGAGACCCTGGTCGCGATCGACCCACGCTCCGGTCAGCGCGAGGCCTTCCATCGCGAGGCGCGTGCCGTTGACGATTCGCGCGAGGCTCTCGAAGTTCTGCAGCCGATAGAACTGGCCAGGCTGGAACTGACGCGCCGCCGCCGGCGCGCGCACCACGAGCTCGACGATGGTCGGAGTGAGTCGCGTGACGCGCACGACGCTCGCCCGCCATGTGTCATTCAACACGCGCAGAAAATCTTGATCGTCGAGACTGATCGACCCATCGACCGATGGCTCGGTGCGGGGCGCAAGTTCGGCAAGGAGGCGCGACACGATCGGGAAGCCCTGCTTCGCGCTCGCCATGGCCTTCACCACATTGCCGTGAAAGGACGGATGCAGATCGCCGAAGAAACTGATCGCACGGCCGTCGGGTAAGCGTCGGGTGACCACTGCGGGAACATCGGGTTTGGCGAGGCCACGCAGCGGCCGCACGAGCTCGCCCGACTCGTCCTGCAACTGGAAGTACCGGCCATCGAGCTGAAAGTGCTCCGCGTCTTCGCGTGCGAGCACGGTGTTGGGCTGCGTCCCCGCCGCAACCAGGATCGTGCGCGCAGGCAGCACGGTGCGCCTTGTCTCGGTCCATGTGCCCGCGTCATCGATCGAATGCACCGAAACGGCGAGACCTCGTGCATGCCCTTGCGAGTCGACCTCGACCGCCATGGGCGTGAGCCCCTCCGCGAAGCGAATGCCCTCTTCGAGTGCCTTCTCGATCTCTTCGTGGTTGAGCGTGTACGACGGACTGTCGATCAGGCGCCGACGGTAGGCGATCGTGGCGCCTCCCCACCCTTGCAGGAGCTCGACGACACGTGCGGGTCTCTGCGCCCGCGCAGCCTCGAGGCGCTCGGCGCGAATGGCCTGCGCATGCTCGATGAACTGTTGCGCGGTCGCGCGCTCCGGCTCCGACCACGCCGACTCCACGACCTCGCGGCCACGCTGCGCGACGAGTCGCTCATAGCGCGAGAGAAACCGCTCGACCTGCACCGGGTAGTAAGCCAGCGCCTCCGTTGCCGTGTCGATGGCCGTCAGTCCGCCTCCGATCACCACGACGGGCAAGCGCACCTGCATGTTGGCGATCGAATCGCGCTTGGCTGCGCCGGTGAGTTGCAGCGCCATCAGGAAATCCGAAGCGGTTCGAACACCGGGCGCAAGGCCGTTGGGGAGATCGAGCACCGTCGGGCGTCCGGCGCCCGCGGCGATCGCGACGTGATCGAAACCCATCCGGAATGCTTCCGCAGCGCCCACGGTGCCGCCGAATCGCACGCCCCCGAACAGGGCGAAGCGGTCACGACGCTCGATCAGCAGACGCAGAACAGTGAGGAAATTCTTGTCCCAGCGCACCGTGATGCCGTACTCCGCCACACCGCCGAAGCCCGCCATCACGCGCTCGTCGAGGGGCTCGCGCAGCGCCGCGATCTCGTGCACCGGCGCAAACGGCACGCGTTCGCCGGTGGCCGTGACACCGGACAGTGCCGGGTCGAGAGGCTCGATCTTGAGCCCGTCGACCCCGACGACCGTGTGACCGTCATTCAGCAGGTGATGCGCCAGTGTGAGTCCCGCGGGTCCCATGCCCACGACGAGCGCGCGCTTGCCGGTCGGTGGCTTTGGCACGGGGCGCCGCAGATTCAGCGGATTCCACCGTGTGAGCAGGCTGTAGATCTCGAAGCCCCAGGGCAGCTCGAGCACGTCTTTCAGCACGCGCGTCTCGGACTGCGGAATGTCGACCGGATCCTGCTTCTGGTAGATGCACGATTTCATGCAGTCGTTGCAGATGCGGTGACCTGTACCCGCCGCCATCGGGTTGTCGACACAGATCATCGCGAGCGCGGCGACAGCCCAGCCCTCCGCGCGAAGCTTGTGGAACTCGGAAATACGCTCCTCGAGCGGACAGCCTGAGAGCGTGACGCCGAACGGGCTTTTCTTGAACGGGTCGGCCACGGTCGACCCATCCGCGGACTTCTTCTCGAGCAACCCGCGAGAGCAAGAGTCCTTGCCTTGCTCGTGACACCAGATGCAGTAATGCGCCTGGTCGAGACCGCCAACGAGGTTGGTCCCGTGATCCGTCAAGGCGAAGCCGTCACGGCGTCGCACGTGATCACCGGCGAGCTTCCACGCATCGACTTCGGCAACGCGAGTCTTTTCCATGGGAACGAGCCGCATGTAGTCGAGCTTGCGCGGAGCCTTGAAGAGAACCCCGGTGCGATGTGCAGAGCGCCCTGCTTCCGAGTGCGCAGCCCAGGCCGCATAGCGCGCCGCAAGCTCGAGCTCTTTGGTGTGTGCTCCGGCGTCGCGCTGCCAACGTGTCACGGCGTTGGCGAACCCGAGCTCGCTGAAATCGATGCCGATCAGCGACGCGAGCTGTGCCCGTAGCTCGGGCCCGTCGAAAGTGCTCGCGACGTCGGCCTTGTAGGCATTCATCGCCTTGCGCTGTACGAACTGCCGCTTGACCGCGAAGAGTGGCGCAAGCTCATGGTGCGCAGCCTGCAGATCGCGCACCTCCGGCACGATGCCAAAGAGCTCGGCGATGAAATCCTCGACGTGAGGCCCGACGGCAATCAGAAGCTCAGCCTCTTCTTTCGCCGACAGCTTTGCAGGATCCATCCTCGCCGTCACGAGGCGTTCGGCGAGCGCAGCATCGCAGTCGCGCAAGGCCGCGACGAATCGCTCGTCTATCGCCGCCGCACCTTGAACGCTGTAGAGCGCATCGAAGCGGAAGTCGAAGGCGAGGGATAATGAAGGAAGCGGATCGAGAGGCATGGGATGTGACGGGCCTGCTTGCTTGCTCACGCGCGACGAGCGTGATGCAACAAACGACGCAAAGCCGCTGATTTTACCGGCTGTTACTGCATCTCCTCAGGCGCATTCGTTCTATGATCATTCCATCCATTGGCGAGCCTGCATCTCTTGCGATCAGGTCAACCTTCCACTGCCACAGGCGTTGAGGCGGTCCGCCCCATGGCGGCAGTCGTCCGGAGAACACAAATGAAACGTGCAGTGCTCGCGCTTGTCGGTGCCACATGGCTCCTCGCTGTCCACGCGCCGGCGCACGCCCAGGCGATTCGGCTCGGCGAGCTCAACAGCTACAAGCAGTTTCCCGCCTTTCTCGAGCCATACCGCAAAGGCATGGATCTGGCTGTGGAGGAGATCAACCGCGCTGGCGGAGTCCTGGGGCGACCTCTCGAGATCGTCTCCCGTGATGACAACGGCAGCCCGGGCGACGCGGTCCGCGTGGCCGACGAGCTGCTGACCCGGGAAAAGGCCGTCATGCTGATGGGTACCTTTGCATCGAACGTCGGGCTGGCCGTCGCTGATCTCGCAAAGCAACGCAAGGCCGTGTTCCTCGCATCCGAGCCGCTGACCGACAAGATCGTGTGGGACAGCGGCAACAGGTACACCTATCGGTTGCGCGCATCGACGTACATGCAGACCGCGATGCTCGTGCCCGAGGCCGCGCGGCTCAAGAAAAGGCGCTGGGCGATCGTGTATCCCAACTACGAATACGGCCAGGCTGCCACGGCCACCTTCAAGCAGCAGCTTTCAGCCCTGCAGGGAGGCAACGTTGAATTCATCGAGCAGGCGACAACGCTCGGCAAGATCGACGCAGGTCCGGTCGTGCAGGCGCTCATCGACGCCAAGCCCGACGCCATCTTCTCATCGCTCTTCGGCCCGGACCTTGCGCGGTTCGTCCGCGAAGGTGAACTGCGGGGCTTGTTCAAGGACCGTCCCGTGCTGAATCTTCTTGGCGGCGAGCCCGAGTACCTCGATCCGCTGAAGGAAGAAGCGCCAGTCGGCTGGTCCGTGACGGGCTACCCCTGGTACGCGATCAACACGCCCGAGCACAAGGCGTTTCTCGATGCGTATCAGGCCAAATACAAGGACTACCCTCGCCTGGGATCGGTGGTCGGCTACAGCACGGTGCGCGCTGCGGCGGCCGCGCTGCAACGCGCCGGCTCGACCGATTCGGAGAAGCTCGCCGACGCGCTCGCAGGGCTCAATTTCGATACACCATTCGGCCGCGTCATGTTCCGGGCGCTCGACCACCAGTCCACGATGGGTGCATTCGTCGGGCGCACGGCGCTGCGTGACGGCAAAGGTGTGATGGTCGACTGGCGCTATGCCGATGGCAAGGATTACCTGCCGACCGATGACGTCGTGCGCAAGCTTCGGCCGGCTCAATGACGACCGCACGGTCGCTTCGGTCCATGCGGCAATGCGCGGCAGATGAAGAACCGGCGATGACGCGCCGCCAGTGACGAACGGATAGAATCGCGGCCACGCACCCGCGGCCGACTCTTGTCCAGCCTCTCTGCCGGCGCCCTCGCCGCCCAACTCATCACCGGACTTGCGGGAGCGTCGGCGCTGTTCATCGTCGCCGCGGGGCTGACGCTGATTTTCGGCGTCACGCGTGTCGTAAACTTCGCTCACGGCTCGCTGTACATGCTGGGCGCGTACATCGGTTACTCGGCGATGCACGCGCTTGGCGCGACTGGCCCTGGGTTCTGGGCCGGCGTGATCATCGCGATGATCGCCGTCGCAGTGCTCGGTGCGGTGATCGAGCGTGCGCTGCTGAAGCCGCTTTATCGCGCGCCCGAGCTTCTGCAGCTCGTGGCGACGTTTGGCGTTGTGTTGGTTGTGCGCGACGCGGCGCTTGCGATCTGGGGCGCCGAGGATCTTCTCGGTCCGCGTGCACCCGGTTTCTCCGGGGTCATCGACATCGCCGGTCGAGCGATTCCGACCTATGAGCTTTTTCTGATCGCAGTCGCACCGATGGTGTTCGCGGGCCTGTGGTGGGTACTCAGGCGCACCCGCTTCGGTGTGCTCGTGCGTGCCGCAACGGAGAACCGCGTGATGACCTCTGCGCTCGGCATCGACGAGCGGGCGCTCTTCACCGCCGTATTCGCGCTCGGCTCCGCCCTCGCCGGATTGGCCGGTGCGCTCGAGCTTCCACGCCAGCCCGCGAACCTCGGGATGGACATCAGCGTGATCGCCGAAGCCTTCGTCGTGACCGTGGTGGGCGGGCTCGGGTCTGTTCCAGGTGCATTCATTGCGGCTATTCTGATCGGGCTCACGCGGGCGCTGTGTGTCGCGCTGGGTACCGTCACCATCGGCAGCTTCGCGGTGGAGCTCCCGAAGCTCACCCTCGTGGCGGAGTTCATCGTCATGGCCGTCGTCCTGAGCCTGCGTCCGCAAGGCCTTTTGGGCACGCCCGAGGCGGGCGGCGCAGTCACCGTGCTCGCGGAACAACGCGAGCTGGTGCGGCCGGTGAGCAGGCGCGTCGTGTCGATTGCGGTCGCGGGGCTGGTGCTCAGTGCATCGCTGCCGTGGGTTGTCGACACCTACACGCTGATCCTCGCCACCGAAGTGCTGATCTTTGCGCTCTTTGCGGCGAGCCTGCAATTCATGATGGGCACCGGCGGCATGGCTTCCTTCGGCCACGCTGCTTTCTTCGGCCTTGGCGCTTACGCGACAGCGCTCGCGGCGACGCATGGAGGCACCATGCCGCTCGCCCTCCTGGCTGCTCCGCTGGCCGCAGGCGCCGCGGCCGTCGTCTTTGGCTGGTTCTGCGTGCGGCTGTCCGGCGTCTACCTTGCGATGCTCACGCTAGCGTTCGCGCAGATCGTATGGTCGATCGTGTTCCAGTGGACTGCGGTGACGGGGGGGTCAAACGGTCTTGTGGGGGTGTGGCCCGCGGCCATCCTGTCAACCAAGGCGGCCTACTACGAGCTCACGCTTGCGGGCTGTGCGTCGTGTTTCGCCCTGATCGTGTGGATCACTCAGACGCCTTTCGGCTACGCGCTGCGCGGTGCCCGCGATTCACCGCTTCGGGCCGAGGCCATGGGCATCGACTCGCGTCAGGTGAGGTGGCTGGCCTTTGCGCTCGCCGGAATGTTTGCGGGATGCGCGGGCGGTCTCTATGCGTTCTCGAAGGGAAGCATTTCGCCCGAAACGCTCGCGATCCCGCGTTCGGTCGATGCACTCGTCATGGTTCTTCTCGGTGGGCTCAACGCGCTGGCCGGGCCGCTGCTCGGTGCCGCCCTCTTCACCTGGTTGCAGGACACCCTCGCACGCGTCACCGAGTTCTGGCGCGCCGGCGTCGGCGCCGTGATCCTTCTGGTGGTGCTCGTCTTTCCGAGCGGCATAGCCGGTGCCATCGGGCGGGCGACGCGACGGCGGACGGCGTGACAGCCGTCTTGCAGGTTTCGCGGATTGCAAAATCCTTTGCGGGCGTGCAGGCTGTGCGTGACGTGTCGCTCGCGGTCGCTGCAGGCGAGCTGGTCGCAATGATCGGCCCGAATGGCGCGGGCAAGACGACCTGCTTCAACCTGCTCAACGGTCAGCTTGCGCCGGACACCGGTTGCGTCGAGCTCGACGGGGTACGCATCGACGGTTTGCCTGCGCGCGAGATTGCCCGCCGCGGTGTCGCGCGCACGTTCCAGGTGACTGCGATGTTTCCCTCGATGACCGTACGCGAGAACGTGCAACTCGCGTTGCTGGCGCGTGCTCGCGAAGAGATGTCGCTCGGCTCTCGTGCCACGCTCCACGATCGCGAAGCTGCCAATCGCCTCCTCGAGCGTACCGGCATGGATCCTCTGGCAGATGAAGCATGCGCAACGCTTGCTTACGGGGACGCAAAGCGGCTCGAGCTCGCGATTGCGCTGGGAGCTGCGCCGCGCCTTCTGCTGATGGACGAGCCGACCGCTGGAATGTCACCCGGGTCGCGCTCGCGCCTCATGCACCTCGTGCGATCGGTGGCGCGCGATTCGCAGATCGCAGTCCTTTTCACGGAGCACGACATGGGCGTGGTCTTCGCCTTCGCCGATCGCGTGATCGTGCTCGACAAGGGCGAGGTGATTGCCAGTGGCGCGCCAGCGGAGGTCCGCGCTGATGCGCGAGTCCAGGCTGTTTATCTGGGGAGCGGTCCCGTCGACTCTCCGGACGAAGCTCCAGCCGCCAGCGCAAAATGGCCCGCAGGTCAAGGCATCGAAGATCGCGGACGAATCCTGCGCAATGACGCCGGCCGCGCGATCGGCGAAGGATGATCTGCGAGCCCGCCCAACCGTGCACCGTCGCAGCGCATCGGCGAGGCACATGGCGCGGGACCCGCGCCATGTGCAACCCGCTACCGATCAGGTCTTGGTGCGCAGGTTCTCGTTCAGAAAAGCCACCGTGCGCGACCAGGCAAGCTTCGCGGCGGCCTCGTCGTAGCGCGGTGTGGTGTCGTTGTGGAAACCGTGGTTCGTGTTGGGATACATGTACATCTGATAGCGCACGTCGGCGCTCTTGAGCGCCGCTTCGTAGGCAGGCCATCCTGCATTGACCCGCTCGTCGAGCCCGGCGTAGTGCAGCATCAGAGGCGCCTTGATCTTCGGCACGTCAGCGGCGTCGGGCTGGCCGCCGTAAAACGGCACCGCAGCGGCGAGATCGGGATTGCGCACCGCCATCAGGTTCACTGTCGTAC
>JALYXY010000029.1 GCA_030946875.1 Pseudomonadota bacterium
CGTGGATGACGGTTGCGCATCGCGATCAGGACTCCCTTCGGTGCACTCACCGTCAGCACGATGCCGCAGGCACAGAGGCCTGCGGGCGGTGTCATGGTGCTTTCGGACGCAGGTTGGGGAGCCTCACAGGAGTAATCCGCGCTGGACGGCCCGCTGCCGGCCAGTGCGATGGCCCCTTCGTCGTCCTGCTGCGTGACCGACGGCGCGCTCGAAGGAGCTTGCAGGCGAACCAGGGCTTCGAGGGTGGCCTGCGACGCTCCGGCGGCATAGGCAGCGCGGCGCAGATCGACTTTCAAGTTGAACAGGTTGGTGGCGGTACTTCCTGAAGCGTGGGCCGGCATCGTGCTCTCCCGTAGTGTTTCGAGCATGATGCGGGGCGCGGTAGCTCAAGAGGTGAGCCTGGCGTCGCGGGGCGCGCGTTCTGCGCGTGTCGCGGTCTCGTGACGCGTTTCCCGGGTCTGGCTCACGCCGTGAGCCACCTGATGCGTACCATTGCGGGGCAGACAAGCACTGGCCCGACGCAGTGCCGGTCCGCATAATGACGTCCGTCGCACAATGCCTCTGCATCTCACCTCCTCCAACCGCTTCGAACCGCTGCTCGAAACGCTGCTCGCACGCATGGCGCGCGGGGGCAACTCGGCTTTCGAGCCCGAGCGGATCATCGTGCCCGCCATGGGCGTGCGAAGAACCATCGAGCTCGCCGCGGCCGATCGTCACGGCATCTGCGCGAACGTGCAGTTCCGATTTCTCGCGCAGTGGGTCTGGGAGCAGATCGCCAAGGTCGTTCCCGGGGTCGACGAGACCTCGCCCTTCGCTCCCGCCCGTCTCTCGTGGCGCATTTTCAGGGCGCTCGGAGACTCGGCGTTTTCCGGCGCGCATCCGATGTTGGCGCGTTATCTGGAGCGCGCCGACGAGCTCATGCGCTATGAGCTCGCGCAGCGGATCGCCACATTGTTCGATCAGTACATCACGTATCGGCCCGGGTGGCTGGATGCGTGGTCGGCCAATCGCCTCGTCGCGGGAGACGCTCCTGCCGATGCGTTCGAGCACGAGTCGTGGCAGGCGGCACTGTGGCGGCGCCTCGCCATGGAACTCGGCACGGTACGCCAGCATCCGTCGATTGCGTTTTTCAAGGCAATGCGGAGCGGCACCATCGATGCCCGCGCGGTCGGGCTTCCCGAGCTCGCCCATGTCTTCTGCCTGCCCTCGATCCCTCCCCTGTACGCGCAGATGCTGCGGGAGCTCGCACGCTGGACGGATCTTTACGTGTACATCATGAATCCCTGCGAGGAATACTGGGCGGAGATCATCGCGCCACGCCGTCTCGCCGAAGAGAAGGTGCGCCGCCGGGGTGATCATCACGAGGTGGGCAACCGTCTGCTCGCGCAGTGGGGCAGCCAGACCGAGGCAAGCCTCCGCGTCATGCTCGAGACATGGGAAGGCGCGACCATTGCAGAAGCTTCCGCCTACGTGACACCGGCTTCGGACACGCTTCTCGCCAGCTTGCAGCGTTCGATGCTCGAACTCACGGAGCTCGAGCCCGGTTCCCTGGGCATTCGCGATGATGACCGAAGCATCGAGGTCCATGTCTGCCATTCGCTCACGCGCGAGTTGGAGGTGCTGCAGGACCAGCTTCTTGCGATGTTCGTCGCCGACTCTTCGCTCGAGGCCTCCGATGTTCTCGTCGTCACTCCGGCATTGCAGGAAGCGGCGCCATTGATCGAGGCGGTGTTCGAAAACGTGGGTGGCGCACGTCGCATTCCGTTCGAGATCACCGGTCGCGCACGCAGCACCCGCAACTCGGCAGCCCGCGCCTTGCTGGACCTCCTCACGCTCGCCACATCGCGCTTTCATGCAAGCGCCGTGTTCGACCTGTTACAGCAAGGCATTGTTGCGCGACGCTTCGATCTCGGTGCGAGCGCGCTCGACCGGATCCGCAGCTGGATGCGCGAAGCGGGCATTCGCTGGGCGCTGGATGGCGAGCACCGGCTTGCGTTCGATCTGCCCGCCCTCGCGCGCCACAGCTTTGCCGACGGTCTGGATCGGCTATTCCTGGGCTATGCACTGCCGTCAGGCATGCAGGCAGCACTTGCCGAAACACTGCCTGCAGGCAACGTCGAGGGCAGCGAAGCCGTCGACCTGGGCAACTTCTGGCGTGTGGTCCGGATGCTCGACGACGTGCGCGAAGATGCCGCGCGACCCAGGAGCATGGCGCAATGGCTGCAGATCGTGCAGCGGCTCACCGGCTCGTTCCTGCAGCCCGAGGACGACGAGATGGACGACATGCGCGAGCTCGAAAGCGGCTTGCGCATGTTACACGATGAAGTTCGCGGGGCAGCCGATACGACGCTCATCGGCCTCGATGTGCTCCGGGCTGCTCTCGTGCGCACCCTCGACGATCCCGTGCGCGGGGGGGTGCCGGGAGGTCGGGTCACGTTTGCCTCCATGGCGAGCCTGCGCAACCTGCCGTACCGGGTGATCTGCGCGATCGGGCTCGATGATGGCGCGTTTCCGTCGACCGATCGCCCGCTCGAGTTCGACCTCATCGCGGCGGCTCCCCGGCCGGGCGACCGTCAGCGCCGCGCCGAGGACCGCAATGTGTTCCTGGATCTCGTGCTCGCGGCGCGCGAGCGACTCTATCTTTCGCATACGGGTCGGAACATCCGCGACAACGCGAGCTTGCCGCCTTCGGTGCTGCTGGCTGATCTCCTCGACGTGCTGCTTCCGGCCATCGCCGACGATCCACGCACACAAGGTGCAATCGATGCCGCACGCTCGCGGCTCGTCGTCGAGCACCCACTGCAGCCCTTCTCGGCAAGATACTTCGAGGTTGCGGGCGAGCCGCGCATCAGGAGCTTCAACCACGAGTACTGCGAGGCCCTGCAGCAGCGCGTGGGCCGACTCGCCACGCTGCACAGCGCGCGGATTGGACCGGACATCGACGAGGCCGATGAAATCGCGCGTGAGCCCGAGGATGCCTTCTTCAAGCAATGCCTCGAGGAGCCAGGAGACGAATGGCGGGTCGTACCCGTGCATCGATTGATCCAGTTCTTCTGCAATCCATGCCGCTATCTACTCAAGCAGCGCCTCGGCCTCGGGCTCCCGGCAGCCGAGGACGAGCTCGAAGACGACGAGCCCTTCCTGCCCGACTGGCGGGCGCCGGGCGCGCTCGCCAGTCGCGTGCTGGCTGACCTGCTCGAAGGCGCCGACCCGGGGCAGGTGCGTGCGCTGGCGCGGGCGGGTATCGAGTATCCCCCTGGAGCGTATGGCGAGCATCTCCTCGACCAGGAGCTTGCCTCGTTGCACGTGTTCGCCTCGAGCATCCGCCAGCACACGCGTGCTCCAGTGCTGGATCCCGTCAGCGGTGACATAGCCTTCGAGATCGGCGGCCACGTGTGGCGTCTGCAAGGTGCCATCAGCGATCTGCGGACGAATGGCCTCGTGCGCTATCGCTATGACGACGTGCGTGCCGTCGACTACGTGCAAGGCTGGATCGAGCATCTTTTCCTCAATGCGCTCGACACCCCTGCC
Source organism: Pseudomonadota bacterium (assembly GCA_030946875.1). Classification (GTDB taxonomy): domain Bacteria; phylum Pseudomonadota; class Gammaproteobacteria; order Burkholderiales; family Casimicrobiaceae; genus CAIWHR01. Next base: position 3,532 of record JALYXY010000029.1, read on the forward strand.
GACCCGAGAACCCTGTGGCAGTCACGCGACGGTTCCTACCTGCTGCCACCCATCGCCGATGCGCGGGCTCGCCTGCACGAGCTCCTCACGCTCTACAGCCGAGGTCTGCGCGCGCCCCTGCACTTCTTCCCGAAGTCGGCCTGGTGCCTGGTCACCAAGGGCGGCAGGGTTGGCGCGGAGCGCCAGTGGTTCTCGACCGTTTCACACCGGTACGGTGAAGACCGGGACGCGTCCTACCAGCTGTGCCTGCGGGGCGTCGAGAATCCGCTCGATGAGGCATTCGAAGGCTGCGCCCGGACTGTGTTTGCTCCGCTCGTGGCCGTCATCCAGGATCTGCGCCTCGAGCCAGCATGAGTGCACCTGCATCGTTCGACGTCTTCGGCTGCGCACTCGCGGGCGTCAATCTCATCGAGGCCTCAGCCGGCACAGGCAAGACCTGGAACATCTGCGCGCTGTACATGCGCCTCCTGCTCGAACGGCAACTGCTCGTGCAGCAGATCCTCGTCGTCACGTTCACCAATGCCGCCACGGCCGAGCTGCGCGAGGGTGTGCGCAAGCGCATCGCGCAGACGCTGGGATACGTGACCGCCCGGGGCCCCCACCACGACGACCCTTTCGTGCGCGACCTGGTGCGTGCCCTCGAGCGCGCCTGCATCCCGACGCAAAGCATGATCGACCGGCTCGAGCTCGCGCTGCAATCGTTCGACGAGGCCGCAATCTTCACGATCCACGGGTTTTGCCAGCGCGCGCTCGCCGATGCGCCATTCGCCGCCGGGGCCGCCTTCGAGGTCGAGCTCCTGCCCAGTGACGATGCCATCCCGCTCGAGGTCGCGCAGGACTTCTGGCGCAAGCGTGTCGCAGGTCGCGACTGTCATCCCGCGCTCGCCTCGCTTCTCGCCGAGAAAAAGGACGAGCCGGAAAGATTCAAGCTCCTGCTCGGCAAAAGGATCGCCAAGCCGCTGGCCTTGCTGCGTTGGCCCGACGATCTCCGCGCGCCGGTGATGCTCGACACCCGAGCGCTCGAGGCGGCGCATACGAGCGCACGTGCCACATGGATGCGCGCGCGACAGGAGATCGAGCAGACGCTGCTCGACGGTCTCAAGGCTCTCAGCAAAACCACCTACAAGCCGGACCGGCTCGCGCGGTCGTTCGCGGAATGGGAAGAGCATTTCGCTGTGGGAAACCCGTTCGCCTCCCTGAAACCGGGCAAGGCGCGGCTCGAGCTCTGTCGCGCATCACGGCTCAACAAATGCACGAACCAGGGTCGGCTCACGCCCATGCACCGGTTTTTCGACGAGGTCGAGGCACTGTTCGTGGCGCGCGAGGCGCTGGATGCCGAGCTCTCGCGCGCGCGATTGCTCCTCATCCATGATCTGTTGCGTGACGGCCCCGATGAGGTGCGCAAACGCAAGCGCAGCAACCGCGTGCTCGCCTACGACGACATTCTCTACAATCTGCACGACGCGCTGCATGCCAAGCCCGACTCGGCTGCCCTCGCCGCGCGACTCCGCACACGCTTTCCCGCTGCGTTGATCGACGAGTTCCAGGACACCGATCCTGTGCAGTTCGGCATCTTTCGTACGCTTTACGGCTCCGGTGAGGTTCCGCTCTTCGTGGTGGGCGACCCGAAGCAGGCCATCTACAGCTTTCGCAACGCCGATCTCTACACGTATCTCGAGGCACGCAAGCTCGCGAGCGCCGAGCACACCCTCGCCGAGAATCAGCGTTCGACGGGTCCTCTGATCGATGCGGTGAATGCGCTGTTCGGCCACAATCCGCGCGCCTTCATGCTTCCCCACCTCGACTACCAGCCGGTGCGGGTGGGAGCCCGGGGGCGCAAGGCATTCAGCGACACGTCGCCCGTCCCGCGTGCGGATGCCTGCGTGTGGCTGCTGCCAACGGGAGCGAGCGGTGAAGTGTTGCCGCGACGCGAAGCCTCGGACGCGGCGATGCGCGCCACCGCGGGCGAGATCGCGCGCCTCTTGCGCGAAGCCAGGGCAGGACGCATCACCTACGATGGGCGTGCATTGGCGGCTGGTGACATGGCGGTGCTCGTGCGCAGTCATGCGCAGGGAACCCGCATGCGCGAGCAGCTGCGCAGCCTCGGCATCGGAAGTGTCGAGCTTGCACAGGCCAGCGTCTTCGCGAGCAAGGATGCCGAAGACATCGAGCGATTGCTCCTCGCCGTGCTCGAACCCGCCTCCGCGCGCTACCTGAAAAGCGCGCTCGCCACCGAGCTTCTTGGTTTCGACGCAGCAGCGATCGAGCGCCTGGTCGCTGACGAAGCCAAGCTCGTCACGCACATGGAGTCGTTTGCGCGGTTCCGCGACAGTTGGCTTCGCGAGGGCTTCGGCGTCATGTACCGCAAGCTGCTGTCCGAGATGGCGGTCACTGCGCGCATGCTCGCGCGACCCGACGGCGAGCGCCGCCTCACCAACCTGCTGCATCTCGGCGAGCGGCTGCATGACGCAGCGCAGCTCAATGTCGCGCCCGATGCGCTGCTGCGCTGGCTGCACGCACAGCGCAATGCCGATGCGGCGGACGAAGTGGCGCAACTGCGTCTCGAGTCCGATCGCAACCTCGTGCAGATCGTCACGGTGCACAAGGCCAAGGGACTCGAGTACCCCATCGTGTTCTGTCCGTTCCTGTGGGACGGCTACCGTTTTCCGCAACGCGAGTGGCCCGGCGCGTGCGCGTATCACGACCCGGACGGCACTGCGGTGGTCGACTTTCGCAGTGAGGTGCAGCAGGGCACGGCAGCGCCGTCCATCAAAGCCCAGGCGCGTACCGAATCCTCGGCCGAAACCGTGCGCCTGCTCTACGTCGCGTTGACGCGCGCAAGCCACCGGTGCTACCTCGTCGCTGGCTGCTACGGCAACAAGACCTCGGCCGGCAAGCTCGCCCCCACGGAAAGCACGCGCAGCATGCTCAACTGGCTGGTCGCAGGGGACAACACCTTGCCCGATGCGTGGTGCGATTCCAGCACCTCGGTTCCTGCCATCACTGCGGCATGGTCGGCGCTTGGATCCCCGGCGGGGGGTGCGTTCACGGTGACTCCTTTGCCTACAGACGCACCGCAGCCATTCGACGAGCTCATCCCTGCTCCCGAAACCCTGAGCGCGCGCCCATCTCCGGCCGAGATCGTCCATGGCTGGCGCATCAGCAGCTACAGCGGACTTGCCTTTGACGCCGGCAGCGAAATGGCGGCCGCCGATCATGATGTGCGCCTTGCGGCGCCCATCGTCGATCTCTCTCCGCCAGTCGACGTGGCGGGCGACGACATCCTGCGCTTTCCGCGTGGACCACTCGCCGGCGAATGCCTGCATGCCGCACTCGAGCGGAGCGACTTCACGCGGCCGGACACCTGGCGCAGTGCAGCCGAGCATGCGCTTGCCGGCTCCGAGTATCGCGGCGATCGCGCCACCGCGACCCTGCGCACAGCGATGATTGCGGGCATGGTGCGCGACGTCGTTGCGACGCCGCTGTGTAAGGCCATGCGCCTTGCCCAGGTTCCCTTGTCCCGGCGTCTGACCGAGCTCGAGTTCAGTCTGCCCGCACCTCGGCTCACCGCAGCGGCGCTCAATGCAATGCTCGCGCGACGCGGGTACGGGGTACCGCGCCTCGTCTTCGCCGAGCTCGAAGGCTATCTCAAGGGCTTCATCGACTGCGTCATCGAGCACGACCAGCGGTTCTACATCGTGGACTGGAAATCGAACCACCTTGGGTACCGTCCTGAAGACTACGCACGCGAAGCCCTCGACCGTGCGATGGTCGAGCACGGCTATCACCTCCAGCATCTCCTGTACACGCTCGCAGTGCATCGCTATCTCGCGCGACGGCTCGCGCATTACCGTTTCGACGAGCACTTCGGCGGCGTGCTGTACCTGTTCGTGCGTGGCGTGCGGCCGCATTGGCTCACCCAGGGTGGCACTCCGAGCGGCGTGTGGTTCGACAAGCTGGACGCGGGCACCCTGGCCGAGCTCGAGCACCTGTTCGGGCATCCCCAAACGGCGGTCGCATCGTGACGCGGAGAATCTCCCGATCCCGGCGGGTCGCGGACACGACGACCGGATCGCTCTTCGCCGAGCCCGAACTCGAGTCGGCCGCAACATTATCCGAGCTCGCGAGCGCATTGGCACCCGAACCGCTTTCAACTCCGGGACAGGAGCGGTCGGCAGCGCCGCAAGGCATCGATGCGGGTCAGGCCGCGCTTGCCGAAGGCTTTGCCAATCACGTGGTTCGCTGGATGGAGCAAAGCGGCGCCCCAACGAGTGGCGTCGGGCTCGTGCGCAATGCGGCATGGCACCTCAGCATCGCAACGGCTTCCGGCCACGCGTGCATTCGCCTGCGCGATGTCGCAGCCAGCGACAGCGAGGTCCACGCACTGCGCGAGGCACTCATCACTTCGCGGGTGGTCGGCAGTGCCGAAGCACCGGGTTCGGCGCCGCTCGTCCTCGATCATGACGGGCGGCTGTACCTGCATCGCTATTTCGATTACGAGCGGCGCATCGCGCGACGGCTGATGCGTTGTCGAGAGCGCGACCTCGATGCATCGAGCGAGACGCGACTCGCGGCACGGCTCACCGCACTTTTCATATCCGACGCTCCGCTTCTCGGCGCCACGACGGATTGGCAGAAAGTGGCCGCAGCGCTCGCGGTGCTGAACTCGCTCACCGTGATCAGCGGAGGTCCCGGAACCGGCAAGACCACGACGGTGGTCAACATGCTCGCGTGTGTTCTGGATCTGGAGCCGGAATGCCGCATCGCACTCACCGCGCCCACCGGCAAGGCGGCGGCACGCATGCAGGAGGCCGTACGGCAGCGCGCGGTCCATCTTTCCGAGGACATGCAGCAACGGCTGCCCACCGAGTCATTCACGATTCATCGCCTGCTGGGCTTCGCGCCCGGCAACGTCGATTTCCTGCATCACGCCGGAAATCCTCTGCCTTACGATGTGGTGGTCGTGGACGAAGCCTCGATGCTCGACCTTGCGCTCGCCGCGAAGCTGTTCGATGCAATTGCCGAGTCGGCGCGCATCATCCTGCTCGGCGACAAGGACCAGCTCGCGGCGGTCGAGTCCGGTGCGGTGTTTTCCGAGTTGTCCGCAGGCCCTGCGTTGAGCACCGCCTGCAAGCAGCGCCTTGCCCGCGTGTGCCACCTGCCGGCCGCAGCGATCAACCCACCTCCCGCCCGCGATGCATCGCCACTCCGCGACAGCGTGATCTGGTTCACGCACAACTTCCGGTTCGGCGCCGACTCGGCCATCGGTCGCCTCGCCAGTGGCATCAACGCAGGAGACCCGGAGCTCGTGCTCGACACGCTTCGGGCGGCTGGAGATTCGTCCGCCACCTGGCTCGACAGCGGCGCGCCGTCGCTCGAAGCTGATGCCGTCACGCATCTCGTCGCCGGTTATGCCGCCTATATCGATGCCGTGGCAGCCAACGCACGAGACCACAAGGCAGCTTTCGAGGCTTTCGACGGGTATCGAATTCTCTGCGCCCAACGGGAGGGCCCGCGTGGAGTGCGCGCGCTCAACGATGTCCTGGGCAAGTACTGTCGTGCAGCCATGGATCTCGCGTGGCCGGCACCTGCGCGCTCCGCCTGGTATGTCGGCAGGCCGATCATGGTGTTGCGCAACGACTACGTGTTGAAGCTCTACAACGGGGATGTGGGGATCGCGTTGCCTGATGCCGCGGGCGATGTGCAGGTCTACTTTCGCGGCGGGGACGGCTCGTTCCGCTGCGTTGCGCCCCTGCGCCTGCCGGAGCACGAAACGGCGTTTGCGACAACCGTTCACAAGGCGCAGGGATCGGAGTTCGATGCGATCGCACTCGTGCTCCCGATCAATGCAGGGCCGGTGCTGACGCGCGAGATGCTCTATACGGCCGTGACGCGTGCGAAACGCAAGATCCAGCTCTTCGCTTCGGCCGATGTGCTCCGCACCTGCATACTTTCGCCGACCCGACGCCACTCGGGGCTGGTCGCGCGCCTCGCGGAGAGCGCCTGAGCAAAGGCCTGAACAAAGCCTTGCACATGCGTCGTCGATCGATTCGCCGCCGCTCGATCGCGTAAACTTGCTGCACACCCGATCCTCCTCACTCGCCCCTTGCAATGGCCACCCGCGACCCCGTCCGCGCCTACAGCTCTCCTGCGGTCAACGAGCGCCTCGACCGCGAAACCCTGCAGCGTCTGCGCCGGCATGCAGATCGAAGCCCCGACTCGATCGCACAGCAGCTGGAGCGGCTCGACAGTGAATGGGACATCCACCGCGTGCTACAGGTCAACGCCGCCGCGATCGGCCTGACGGGTCTCGCCTTGGCCATGGTCCGTCATCGGCGCTGGCTCATCGTGCCCGGGCTCCTGCTGTCGGTTCTCGGATGGCACGCGTTGCACCGCGGATCGCCTCCCGTGCAGCTTCTGCGGCGGCTCGGCGTGCGCACGCAACGTGAGATCGAGCGCGAACGCTACGCGCTCAAGGGTGTCCGCGGCGACTTCGAAGGTGCGACCGGCCACTCCCAGGCGGCCTGGCGCGCGGTGCGCAGCTAGCGCACACCCCAAGCCTCGCTTTCCGCCGCGCCGCGCCGCGGCCGCCCTCCCGGTCACTTGGTGACGCACGCCGGCAGACCGGCGCGATCATGCGAGGCCGCGACCGCAGCGAATGCTTTCGGCATGGACTTTGCGCTATGCCCCGGCATCCGACGCGAGCTCGCGCATCTCCGTCGACCTGTATGCCACTGGTGCCCTGGCGCGTGTCGAAGGAGGACGGCTTGCGAATGCATATGAAGTGGATCGTGCTGTTCGCATTGTTCGCATCCGTGCCCGCGTTCGCAGGAGCGTTCGGCACGCGTGCCGAAGCGATTGCCATGGTGAAGCGGGTCCAGGAGAAGTTCACCAGGGAAGGAGCGGAAGCGGCCTTCAAGGCGATCACCGAGACCGATGAATTTCGCGATCGTGATCTCTATCCATTCGTGTACGACCTCGACGGCTGGAGCGTCGCCCATGGAACGAATCCGAAGATGGTCGGCAAGCTGTGGATTTCGATCAAGGACCAGGATGGCAATTTTCTGATTCAGCAGATGGTCACCATCTCGAATGGGCCCGGCAGGGGCTGGGTGAATTACAAGTGGCCCAACCCGATCACTCACAAGATTCACGACAAATCGGCGTACGTCGAGAAACTCGGCGATCGGTACTTCGTGGGCGTCGGTGTCTATCGCTACTGAAATGACGAGACGACGGTCGTGTCGGGCAACTCACTCGCGAGGAAGCGCGTGACGATGGATCCTCTCGTGCTCCACGCCCGCCGGGCGGCGCGTGCGCTGCGCGACCTGCCGATCGGCATCAAGGCGTTTGCAGCCTCCGGCACGCTCCTTCTCTGCCTGGGCGCACTCAGCGCGCATGCGCTTTTCGCGATGGGCAACCTGAGCGCCGGCCTGCGGCACCTGAGCTCGCGGGAGCTTCCAAAGCAGCAGGTTGCGCTGGCGGTGAAGAGCGATGCTATCGCAACGCACGTCAACATCTATCGCTTCGTCGCCTGGTCGAGTAGCGGCGTCAATGCGGCGAATCTCGACGCCCTGATGCACGACATCCGGCGGGACGCGCGCAATGCACGGACGACGCTGGCCGCATTGGCCGCTCGCAGCGACCTGTCGAAAGACGAGCAGGGCGCGCTCTCCAATGCACTCGCGAAATGGGACCGCTACACGACCGCTCTCGACGACACCATGGACATCGCGGCAACAGACCCCGCGCTCGGCACCATGATGCTCGGAGGCACCGACGAAGACTACCGGCGGGTGGCCAAGGTACTGGACGACCTTGCAAGTCGCGTCACGAGCGATACCACCGCCGCGACGCTGGATCTCGTGCGCGACGCCGATCGCAGCAAGTGGCTCATCGCGGGCGGCGGACTCCTTGCGATGCTGCTGGGCGTCGGAGCCACGGTCATCGTGATTCGTTCGGTGGTCAAGCCGATCGAGGCGGTCAGCCGCACGCTGCGGGCCGATGCGGCCGGCCATCACGCCATCGCCGTCGAGCTCAGCGAACGCCGGGACGAGATCGGCGAGATGATGAAAGCCATCATGGAATTCCGCGAGCAGATCGAGTGCGACAACCGTCTTCTGAGCGCGGGCAAGCAGGCGCTGGCCGTGCAGAACGCGCGGTTCAACGCCGCACTCAACAACATGTCGCAGGGGCTCGCGATGTTCGACGCCGAGCGTCGCCTCATCGTGTGCAACACGCGCTACGCCAAGATCTATTCGGTGCCGCCGGAGCTCACGCGTCCGGGAACCACCCAGCTCGCGCTTCTGCAGCACCGGGTGAGTTCGGGTGTTTACGCCGACAACGGAGCGGCCTCGTACGTCAGGAGCCGGCTCGAGGTCGCGGCCGCGAATATGGACGACGAGTCCACCATCGAGCTGAGCGACGGGCGCATGGTCGCTGTGGTGCACCGCGCGATGCCCGACGGCGGCTGGGTGTCCACGCACGAGGACGCGACGGAGCGCTGCAAGGCCGAGCAGAAGATTGCCCACATGGCGCGTCACGATGCGCTCACCGGATTGCCCAACCGGCTCCTGTTTCGCGAGGAGATGGAAGGTGCGCTCGCCAATGCCGCGCGAGGTGAGACCGTCGCCGTGCTCTGCATAGACCTCGACCGTTTCAAGGAAGTCAACGACACCCTCGGGCATCCCGCGGGCGATCAGCTGCTCGTCATGGCCGCCGAGCGACTGCGCGGATGCGTCCGGCAAGGCGACACCATCGCGCGCCTGGGCGGCGACGAGTTCGCGGTGATTGCCCGGGCGCTAGGCTGCGTCGACGACGTCGCAGTCGCCGCACGCCGCATCGTGACTGCGCTGAACCGGCCGTTCCGGGTGGATGGGCACGAGGCCATGATCGGCGCCAGCATCGGTATCGCGGTTGCCACGGAACAAGGGATGGCGCCGCACACGTTGCTGCGCAATGCCGACGTCGCACTGTACCGTGCGAAGAACGAGGGGCGTCGAACGTTTCGCTTCTTCGAGGCGGAAATGGACACTCGGCTCAAGGCGCGACACAAGCTCGAGGTCGAGCTTCGTCATGCCGTGGCAGAGAACCAGTTCGAGCTCGCCTACCAGCCGATCGTGTCGCTCGACACGGGCCGCGTCACCGGGTTCGAGGCTTTGATCCGATGGCGCCATCCGGAGCGGGGCGTGATCGCTCCCGGGGAGTTCATCGATGTCGCCGAGGAGACAGAACTCATCGCACCGATCAACGACTGGGTGCTGCGCACCGCGTGTGCCGACGCCGCCACCTGGCCGAAGGGTTTGGGTTTGGGTGTCAACCTGTCGCCCTCGCAGTTGCGCAGTCAGGCGCTCATGCGCTCACTCACGGGCGCGCTCAACCAGTCCAAGCTCGATCCGCAGCGCCTCGAGATCGAGATCACCGAGTCCGTGCTCCTGCAGGACAACGAAGCAACCCTGAACACCTTGCACGACGTGCAGCGACTTGGCGTGCGCATCGCGCTCGACGATTTCGGCACGGGTTATTCAAGCCTGAGCTATCTGCTCCGGTTTCCGTTCGACAAGATCAAGATCGATCGCACGTTCGTGAAGGATGTCGGCACGCGTCCCGAAGCGGATGCAATCGTGCGTGCAGTCGTGAGCCTTGCGCGGAGTCTCGAGATTGCGACCACCGCAGAAGGCGTCGAGACCGAAATGCAGCTTGCGTGGCTGCACGCGGAGGGCTGCACTGAAGCGCAGGGCTTCCTCTACAGCACGCCCCGACCGGCGGTGGAGCTTGCGCAATTGCTGTGCACGCTCGAGCGACGCAACCGCAAGAAACCGCTGCCGCGTGCCGTCGCAATGACGGCCTGAAAGCCCACTTCTGCTGCCGCTGGGCCGCCCGCTTACGCGAGTTCCGTGATCAGCGTCAGCAAAGGCTTCTGCGCGAACCATGCATCGAGGTTCGCCTTGCACAGATCGCCCATGGCCTGACGGGTCTCGCGCGTGGCACTCCCGACGTGCGGCAGGAGCACGACGTTGTCCATGTGCGGCAGCGGCTCCGGCACATTCGGCTCATCGGCAAACACGTTGAGACCCGCGCCTCCGATGACCCCGTGCTGCAGCGCGCTCACGAGCGCCGGCTCGTCGATGATGCTGCCGCGTGCGATATTGATGACGATACCTTTCTTGCCGAGGGCAGCGAGCACCTCGGCATCGACCAGGTTGCGTGTGCCTGGCCCTCCGGGACAGGCCACCACCAGGAAATCGGAGCTTGCGGCGAGTGCCTTGAGTTCGGGCACGAACCGATACGGCACGTCCTGAGGCGTGCGTCCGGTGTACGCGACCTGCATGCCCATCGCCTGCACGCGTTGCGCGATCGCCTTGCCGATCCGGCCGAGGCCGAGGATGCCGACGCGCTTGCCGCCGAGGCGCGTGGTGAGCTCCACACCCCGCTTGAGCCATTCGCCCGCGTGCACGAAGCGATTGAGGCGAACGAAGCCACGGCCTGTCATGAGGATGAGCCCCACGGCAACGTCTGCCACGTCATCGGTGAGCACGTCGGGGGTATTCGTGACCTTGATCCCGCGCTTGCGGCAAAACTCGACGGGCACGCCGTCGTAGCCCACGCCGAACACGGAGATGATCTCGAGCGCCGGCAAGGAGTCGAGGAGCGCGGTGGGCGTAACCGTGCCGCCGCCCTGCACGAGGCCACGCACGCGTGCGCCGACCTCGCGCAGCAACGCCTGCTTGTCGGCTGCCTGCACGTAATCGTGGCATCGGAAATCGGCGCGCAGCGGACCGTAGAGAAATTCCGGCAGCGGCGCCGTAACGATGATGTCGACAGCCATGGCACTCCTTCGGACGGACGGATCGAACGGTGCGACGGGATTCGCAGGCTCGTGCGCGTTCAGTGTCGCGCTGCGAACCATTCTAGCAATCCGGCCATGAGGCCTGCGTCACCGGGCCCGGTGAGGATGGCTTCGAGCCCGAGCTTGCGTGCGTGCTCGGCGATGCGCGGGTGAGGGACGAACGTCGGAAGCGTCGACCAGCGCGCCTGCGTCAGGGGATCGACGATGGACCAGAGGTTGTCGATGCCTTCGCTCGAGGTGATCGTGACCGCATCGATGCGCGAGCGAGCGAATGCTTCGTCCAATCCATGCGCGTCCGCGGGCGTGTCGCGCCGGTAGCAGGCCACGTACTCGACCTTCGCACCGCGTGCGCGCAGGCCCTGCGCGAGCTCCTCGCGGCCGCCGTCGCCGCGAAAGATCAGGACTCGCTTGCCATCGGCATGCATCAGTTCCGGCAGGGCGAGCAACCCTTCACTGTCCTGGCTTGCGACAGGCACGCGAACGTTCGTGATTCCGACACTTGCAAGCGCCTCGGCCGTTCCCTGCCCCGGCGCGAACGGCACGAGCGATGCTGGCCATCGTGCAGGATCGGGGGCGCCGAATTCCACCGCATTGGCGGACACGAAGACCGCGTAGTCGAAGCGATGAAGGGCGTCATGCGCGCGCCGCAACGCAACCGGATCGGCCGGCGGCAGAATCACGATCGCAGGGAATGTCACTGGCGTGCCGCCCACCGCGGCAACCTTTTGCGCGAGTGCCCCCGCCTGTCGCGCCGGCCGGGTGATCAGCACCCCCGCGCCACGGAGCGGACCTTCGTTGGACTTCATGCGCGAGTCATCGTGCGGTGAGCGTCACGGCAGCGAGGCCGCTGTCCGGCAATCGCTACTCGAGAAGCTCGCGGGCCCCGCGCGTGATGAACTCCTGCGCGAGGCCGAGGCCGAGAGCGTCAGCCTCTTGCACCGAGCTGATGGCTGCCGAACGCGATCCGCGCATGATGCGGCTGCCATCATGGCTTGCCAGAAAGCCGCGCAACCACAGCTCGTCGGCGCGCTCCATCGCATAGCCTGCAATGGGGGTCTGACAGCTCCCTGCCAGTGCCCGCGAGAAGGCACGCTCGGCAACCGTCGCGAGGGTCGTCGGAATGTGGCCGAGCGGCGCCAGTGCGTCGATGAGCTCGGGACGATCGGAGCGGCATTCGATGGCCAACGCACCCTGCCCGACGGCGGGCAGGCATTCTTCGGGATCGAGCGTGTAGGCAATGCGCGTCTCGAAGCCGAGCCGCCTCAAGCCGGCGGCCGCCAGGACAATCGCGTCGTAGTGGCCTTGATCGAGCTTCTTGAGACGCGTGTTGACGTTGCCACGCAGTGGCTCGATCGTGAGCAACGGATCACGCTCGCGGAGCTGGGCCTCGCGACGCAGGCTCGATGTGCCGATGCGGGCGCCGCCGGGCAAAGCGGCAATGTCCATGTAGTGATTGGACACCAGCGCGTCGCGCGCATCCTCGCGCTCGGTGATCGCCGCGAGGGTGAACCCCTCCGGCATGTCCATCGGCACATCCTTCAGCGAATGCACCGCAAGATCGGCACGACCTTCGGCCATCGCTGTCTCGAGCTCCTTGATGAAGAGTCCCTTGCCGCCGATGTCGGCAAGCGGCCGGTCGACCACGCGATCGCCTTGCGTGCTAACCCCCAGAAGCTCCACCTCGCACGATGGATACAATTCGAGGAGTCGCGCTCTAACGTGCTTCGCCTGCCACATCGCGAGCGCGGATTCGCGTGTTGCGATCACGAGCCGGTGCGGATGCGAGGTGCTGGAAGCCATGAGGAGGGTACTGAAGCGCCGAGCCGGTCAGTTGGCAGCCCCAGGCATCAATGATGTGCGGCGGCAACTGCTGCAAGCGATCTTAGCATGCGGCATGAGTGCTCCCGTGCTGCGCGCCTACGCTGCTGCGGCACCGGAAACAGCGGCACCCGCGGAAGCTGACGACCCGTTCTTCGAAGGAACCCCGGTCAGCGCTCAGCCACCCGAGCGCCCGCCGCGCGTGAACGGTCATGGCTCGAACCTGCCCGCGGTGAAGAACCTGCAGGAGGACGGAAGCCGCAGCCTCCGCGACAGGATTCCCGTGCTGCTGTTTTTCGACCTGTGGGATTGCCCGTACTGCGATCGCGCACTGAAGGAGTTCCTGGTGCCCATGGCCAATGGCGCTGAATGGAGGTCGCGAGCCATCTACCGTCAGGTCGAAATCGACAAGGCGGAGTCGCTCGTCGATTTCGGCGGTCAGAACATCACGCACCGTGATCTCGCGCTGCGATTCAAGGTCAAGGTGACACCCACCCTCTGGCTCGTCGATGGCCGCGGCGAGGCATTGGGCAAGCCGCTCGTGGGGCTCATGACGCCCGATTTCTATGGTGCTTATCTCGAGCGCGCGATCAATGACGCCACCGCGCGCCTGCGCGGCGGCTGAATGGTCCGCGCTGGCGTAAAGGGGCGCGTCCC
>JALYXY010000053.1 GCA_030946875.1 Pseudomonadota bacterium
GGCTGACGCCGCGCAGGATCGGCGTCAGTCCGAAGCGCTTCTCGATGTCGAGGAGCTCGAGCGCCGCAGCGGTCATTGTGAGAGGACGAGCGCGCGATCCCACGCGTGCCTGACGAGTCGCCACGAAGCGGTCAGCGTGATGAGTCCGCCGATCACCGCGATCGCGGCGAGGCCCCATGGCCACCATGAGGCCGCGTCGACGCTGATCCAGAGGATTCGCATGCGCGTGCCGAGCTCCGGCTGGGTTGCAAGGCGATAGCTCATCTCGATCAGCAGCACGGCGCCGGCGATGGTCACCAGGGCCGGCAGCATGGCGATGGCGTACGCCGTCAGAACGTGCCTGAATGCAGCCGTGCGTGCAATGGCGCGATGGCGCAGGACGATTCCCGCTAGCCCGTCCGGGGCATAAAGGATCATCGCCATGAAGAAGAGGCCGAGATAGAGCAGCCAGGCCGACGTGTACGCGGAAAGGCTGCTCTGGAGCCAGGTGATGACGATCGCACCCAGCACCGGGCCGGCGAATTGTCCCGTGCCTCCGATGTACGCCATGATGAGAACCGTGCCGCTGCGTTGCGCACTCACGGCATCCGCCGCGACGATCTCGTAGTTGAGCGCATGCAGTCCCCCGGCGAGACCGGCAAAGAGCCCGGCGACTGCAAAGGCGATGAAGCGAAGCGCCTGCGCGCTGTAGCCGACGAATTCGGCGCGCTCGGGATTGTCACGCACCGCATTGCACATGCGTCCGACGGGGGTGCGCGTGAACGCATGCAGGAGCACCGCGGCGACAACGGCCCACACGACCACCAGGTAATACACCTGCAGCTGGGATCCGATCGTCCATCCGCCTTCGAGGGCTGTTCGGGTGCGACTCGCCGTGATGCCCTCCTCGCCCCCGAAGAGCCCGGGGAGCATGAAGGTCCCCGCGTAGACGAGCTCCCCCACACCGAGCGAGATGAGCGCGAAGATGGTTCCCGCGCGGCGCGTGGTCACCGCGCCGAAAGCGATCCCGCTCAATAGTCCGCCCGCCGCACCTGCAAGGGGAACGAGCGCCATCGGCAGCGGAAACCCGTGGTTGATCGCGCGCATGCAGTGCACCGCGGCATACGCGCCGAGGCCGAAGTAAACCGCATGTCCGAACGAGAGCAGGCCGGTGTGGCCGAACAGCAGGTTGAATGAGAGGGCGAACACCGCCGCGATGACCATCTGCGTCAGCAAGGAGCGCCCGAAGTCCGAAGAAAGCCCCGGAAGGAGCGGCAATGCGAGCATCGTCGCGAGGGCCAGCATGATGGGCCATCGGCGGGATAGGAACGCTCCGCCGCGGACGGCCGGTGCACTCCCTGCGAGGGCCACCTCGGTCATACGTCGCGCGTGCCCATGAGGCCGCGCGGGCGCACGATCAACATGACGACAAGCAGAAGATAAGGAATTGCAGGTGCGGCAGTGGCGAGCTTGATGGCCAGGAATTCGTACCACGGCGACGCACGTGTGACGACCATGCCCATCGGGCGCAGGGCATCCAGGAGCGAGTAGTCGATCGCGACGGCAAAGGTCTGCAGCAGTCCGATCAGGAGCGACGCGATCAGCGCGCCGGCCAGCGAGCCGAGCCCGCCGACGACGACCACCACGAACACGATCGGTCCGATGGCGTGGGCGAGTGTTGGCTGGGTGAGGAGCATGAAGCCGCCGATCACACCGGCGAGGCCGGCGAGTCCGCTGCCGATGGCAAATACCAGCACGAGCACGCTAGGCACGTCGTGCCCGAGCGCGCTCACCATTTTCGGATGCGTGAGCGCCGCCTGGATGACAAGACCGAGTCGCGTTTTCTTGAGCGCCAGATACAGGAACACGAACATGGCGATCGAGATCGCCATCATGAGCCCCTTGTAAGCGGGAAACGTGCTCCCGAACACGGTGAGGAGCGCGAAATCGACCGATGGCGGCACGCTGTTGGCGACGGCGTTGCGGCCCCATACCATCGTCACGAGTTCTTCGATGACGTAGGCCAGACCGAACGTGAAAAGAATCTCGGCGACGTGCCCGCTCGCGTGCACGCGACGCAGGCCGTACCGCTCGATCGCTCCGCCTAGCAGTCCGCAGAGCACGGGTGCGATCGCCAGCGCGGGCCAGAAGCCGACCCAGCGCCCCACCTGATACGATAGGTAGGCGCCCAGCATGAAGACGCTCGCATGGGCGAAGTTGAGCACCCCCATCATGCTGAAGATGAGCGTGAGCCCCGATGAAAGCATGAACAGCAGGAGCCCGTAGACAACGCCGTTCAGAAGCGAGACGGTGACGAGCTCGAGCATCGCAGACGCGCTGGGCGCCGCTACAGCGCGCCCGGACCTCGACCTTGCATCACCTCACTTGGGCCTGTCCAGCTTGCACGTAGTGGGAAGCGACGTCGTCTTGCCGTCGATCTTGGCGTCGGTCTTCCATCCGAGGCCCGAGCCTTCGCTGTCGTACTTCGTTCCGCGTGAAAGCGTCGACACGAAAAGCGGCTGCAGGATCTGGTGATTGTCGGCGCGCATCTCCACCTCGCCGAGCGGCGTGCTCATCCGCAAGCCTTCGAATGCGCGCGCCACCTTGACCGGGTCGTTGGACTGCGCCTTGCGCGCGGCTGCCGCGAACATCTCCCACATCGTCTTCGCGCGCCAGTAGGTGTACTCGTTTTCCTTGCCCGGAAAGCGCTTGTTGAACGCGGCGACCGTCGCATCGAGCTCGGGAGTGGCATTGCGATGCCACTCGGAGACCTGCTTCAGCGAATCGACGCCCGCCTCACCGATGGCAGTCACGGCTCCCGGACTGCCGCCGTAATACGTCTCCCACGTGACCTTGAGACCGGAGTCCTTGCCGGCCTTGATGAGCAACGTCATGTCATTGCTCCAGTTGCCGGTGATCACCGTATCGGCGCCCGACGCCTTGATCTTGGCGACGTAGGGCGAGAAGTCGTTCACCTTCTGCAGCGGATGCACCTCATCGCCGACGATTTTGATGTCCGGGCGTCGTTCCTTCAGCATGCGCGTCGCCGCGGCCGCCACCGCCTTGCCGAACGAATAATCCTGATTGATGAGGTACACGCGCTGGATCTTGGGATCGCGCGCGATCACGTCCACCATGGCCGCCATCTTCATGTCGGCATCGGCGTCGAAACGGAAATGCCAGAAGTTGCATTTCTCATTGGTCAGCGCGGGATCGACTGCAGCGTAATTGAGGAACAGCACCTCCTTGCCGGGATTGCGCTCGTTGTACTTCTGCACCGCGTCGGTGAGCGCGAGCGCGACTCCGCTGCCGTTGCCCTGGACGATGTAGCGCGCGCCTTCGTCGACGGCGCGCTTCATCTGGATCAGCGACTCCTGCGGGTTCACCTTGTTGTCGTACGACAGGAGCTCGAGCTTCTCGCCATTGAGCCCGCCCGCCGAGTTGATCGCATCGATGTAGAACTGATGCGTCTTCTGCGCCAGAATCCCGGTGCTTGCCCCGCCACCGGACAGCGGATCGATGAAGGCAATCTTCACGTCCGCGAGCGCGGACACCGACGTGAGCACCGACAGCACGGACAGCGCCACGACGAGCGGCCTGACACGGTTCATGGACCCTCCTGAATGCGAGTTGAATGCGGCTGACGTGGCAGGCTTGCGCCGGCCCGCCTGGCAGGCGATCCTAACGGTACGCTCTACGCCTTACAAGAGGCGATTCGCAGAACGCCGTTGACGCACTGCAGCACAAGCCGTTTTCAGTACTGAACACGAAGGAGGAGATTCGATGCTTGGTCTCATGATGGAGTGGCCGCTGATGATCTCGTCGCTCATTGCCCACGCGGATCGCTGCCACGGTGACACACAGATCGTGTCGCGAACGGTCGAAGGGCCGATCCATCGCTATACGTATCGCGAGGCGCACGTGCGCGCACGCAGGCTCGCCAATGCGTTACG
Source organism: Pseudomonadota bacterium (assembly GCA_030946875.1). Lineage (GTDB taxonomy): Bacteria > Pseudomonadota > Gammaproteobacteria > Burkholderiales > Casimicrobiaceae > CAIWHR01. Next base: position 3,933 of record JALYXY010000053.1, read on the forward strand.
CGCACTGGGCGTGAAGCCCGGGGAGTGCGTGGGAACCCTCGCCTGGAATGGCTATCGACATTTCGAGCTGTACTACGCCATCTCTGGCATGGGCGCGATCGTCCACACCGGAAATCCGCGCCTCTTCCATGAGCAGCTCGTCTACATCCTCAATCATGCGGGCGACCGCATCGTCTTCTTCGACCTCACGTTCCTGCCTCTGGTCGAAAGGCTTGCACCGCACTGCCCCCAGGTCTCGCGTTGGGTCGCCATGACCGACCGCGCGCACATGCCTTCGTCGCCGCTCGATCTTCTCTGCTACGAGGATCTGCTCGAGGCACAGGATGACGACTTCGAGTGGCCCGAATTCGACGAAGCGAGTGCCGCGGGGCTTTGCTACACGTCCGGAACCACCGGCCATCCCAAGGGCGTGCTGTTCAGTCATCGCAGCACGGTGTTGCATGCACTCGCCGTGTCGCTGCCGGATGCCAAGGCCTATTCGGCGCGCAGCGTCGTCCTGCCGATCGTGCCGATGTTTCATGTCAATGCGTGGGGCATTCCGTATGCCGCGCCGATGGTCGGCGCCAAGCTCGTGTTTCCGGGGCCGGGCCTCGATGGCAAAAGCCTCTACGAGCTCATGGAGGCGGAGCGCGTCGATACGTCGGCCGGCGTGCCGACCGTCTGGCTCGGACTGATCGCGTACATGAAACAGAACGGACTCAAATTCTCGTCGCTCAAAACCATCACGATCGGCGGCGCTGCCTGTCCGCCCAGCATGATGCAGACGTTGTCGCACGACTTCGGCGTGCAGGTCATGCATGGCTGGGGCATGACCGAGATGAGTCCGGTCGGCACGATCGGGAGCCTCAAGGGGAAGCACGCGAGCCTCTCCGCGGACGAGCGGTTTGCCCTTTCGCTGAAGCAGGGGCGCCCGCCTTACGGGGTCGAGATGAAGATTGTCGATGGTGCGGGGCACGAGCTGCCGCGCGACGGCATCGCCGCGGGCGACGTGATGGTGCGAGGACCCTGGGTGCTGCGCGATTACTTTCTCAACGATGCGCCGAGCCCGCTTTCAGCCGATGGCTGGTTTCCTACCGGTGACGTCGGCACGATCGATGCGGATGGCTATCTCCAGATCACGGACCGCTCCAAGGACGTGATCAAGTCGGGGGGCGAGTGGATCAGCTCGATCGAGCTCGAGAACGTGGCGGTCGGCCATCCGGCGGGCATGGAAGCCGCGGTCATCGGTGTGGCGCACGCGCGCTGGAACGAGCGGCCCCTGCTGATCGTTGTGAAGCGCAATGGCGCGAGCGTGACGCGCGAGGAGCTGCTCTCGTTCTATGAAGGCAAGGTGGCGCGGTGGGCCGCGCCCGACGACGTGGTCTTCGTCGACGAGCTGCCGCACACCGCCACCGGCAAGCTGTCGAAAAAGACCTTGCGCGAGCAGTTCCGCGGTCATCGCCTGCCAACGCACTAAGCCGCAGCGCATCGGCGTCGACGCAAGCAGGCTGCGCATGCGCGAATGCGTTCATCTCGACCGGATCGTTCGCTGCCGCTCGGAAAGCGCGGAACGATCGAACCTGCCCAAGGGGGCGCTTACACGAACACGCGATGCCGCCAGGCCGGCAGCTCCGCGCGGACTTGCGCGATGCGTGCGGGATCGACGTCGCCGATGATCACCCCGCGACCCTCGCC
>JALYXY010000033.1 GCA_030946875.1 Pseudomonadota bacterium
CCACAACCGCCAGCAGAACCAGAACGAGTACAGACGGACGAGCTGATGATCAAACCCGCGCAAGGGCAGGGCGCAGCAAGGGGCGCACGGAGCATCGGCCGACGCATGGGCCATCTTTTGAGCTTGGCAGCGGCAATCGTTTTTTCCGGCGCTGTCATCGCGCAAACACCGGCGGTGAGCAGCAAGGATGCCGACTACGCACGCGCGCAGCAGCAGCGACAGCTGTCGCAGCCGCAGAACAACTCACCCCTGTGGGAGGAGGTTCGCTCCGGGCTGCCGCAATTCACGACGGTGCCAGGTCGCGAGACCAACGTCCTGGTTCAATCGGAGGGCCAGACCTGGCGTGCGCTGCGCGTGCCCGTGTACTCGACCGGTGGACTGGTCTTCGCGCTCGCGTTGCTCGGTATCGTGTTGTTCTACACCTGGCGTGGTCCGATCATTACCCACGCTGCGCCGACCGGTCACCTGATTCGCCGCTACACGACGCGTGAACGCATCGTGCACTGGACTGTGGCCATCACATTCGTGATTCAGGGCATCACGGGGCTCGTCATCACATTCGGCAAGGGCGTGCTGTTGCCGCTCATCGGCTACACGCTGTTCTCGTGGCTCGCGATCCTCTCGAAGAACCTGCACAATTTCGTCGGCCCGATCTTCTCGATGGCGCTGCCCATCATGATCGTGACGTTCATTCACGAGAACCTGCCGCGCGCCTACGACTGGGCCTGGGTCAAGCGTTTCGGCGGGATGCTGGACCGCAACGGTCGCGAGCCGCCGTCGGGCAAAGCCAACGCCGGCCAGAAAATGCTGTTCTGGCTGATGGTGGTGGCGTCGGGCATCACTCTCGTCGTCAGCGGATTGATTCTCGATTTTCCGAACTTCAATCAGACGCGGCAGACGATGCAGGTCGCCAACATCGTCCATCTGGTGGCGGCCCTTGTGGGTGTCACCCTCGCCGCTGCGCACATCTATCTCGGCACGATCGGAATGAAGGGCGCCTACAGCGCGATGCGCCACGGTTACGTCGATGAAAGCTGGGCTCGCGAGCATCACGAGATCTGGTATCACGAAGTCGTCGCCGACAAGGCACAACGGGGCCTCGATGCACCCGCCCCGGCGCCAGCGCCCGAGGCCCGAGCGGCCTGACAGGAGAATCCCGATGAACACGACGTGGCGTGCACTCATGGTGGTCGGACTGGTGGTGGCAAGCTTCGGGCTCGCAGTGGCAAAGCTTCCGCCCGCTCCGCCAATGGATGACAAGGCCAAGGCCGCTGCTGAGGAAAAGAAGGCAAAGGACGCCGCGACCGCAGACGCCCAGAAAGCCGCGCAGGCTCGCGCGGAGGATCGCGTCGCGCAGCGCTACATCAACGAGCAGCGCGCGAAAGGTGTGACCGTGCACCCCACTCCGATTGCTGCCTCGCCAGCCGCGCCTGTGACCACTGCGCAGGGCAACACGCCGGCAACGTCTGCACCAGGCCAGTCCGCAGAAACCAAAGGGCCGGGGTCGAGTGCGCCCGCGACCAACGCGGACGCGTCGAAGGACAGCAACAAGAAGTAGCAGCCCGTCGCGCGCGGTGTACGCGCGAGCCGCGCCTCAGAGCTGCTCTTCGATCGGCAGCACCGATACGATTCCCACCTCGAGCTGGCGCAGCGCGCTGCCGCGCTCGCTCGTGTACTCGACCTTCTGCCCCTTCTCTTCCGTCACCCAGGTGAGATGACGCGCGCCGCTGGCGTCAGGTGCGAGCACCACGTGATAGCTGTTGGCAGGTTGGGTGATCGCCTCGAAGCGCAGCGCCACCTGTCGCGCGACCTCGGGGCTGTCGATCATCACTCCGATCTCGGTGTTCAGACGAAATGACCGGTGATCGAAATTGGCGGAGCCGACGAAGACCTTGCTCCGGTCCATCACGTACACCTTCGCGTGCAGCGCATACAGCTCCGACTCGTTGCCCTTGAGCACGGCGGCGCGCCCGCGCGCATTTGGAACAGTGGGCTTGCCGAGCTCGTTGCGCACCTCGTAAAGATCGATTCCGCGCTCGAGCAAACCAACGCGGTACTTGCGATAGCCGGCGTGCACGACGGGAACGTCAGTGGATTCGAGCGAATTGGTCAGGATGCGCAGGCGGACGTTGCGTTCGCGCAGATCCGAGAGCAGCTTCATCTGAGACGGCCCCGGCACCAGGTAAGGCGTCACGATCAGAAGCTCGTTCCTGACCTCGCTCATCGCGCTCAGGAGACGGTCGCGCAACAGGCGTCCACCGAGCTCGCCGCTCTCGACCTTCTCCTTTTCCGGGCTGTCGTAAAGCACCTGGTAGCCGGACCAGATCAGGGGGTCCTTGCCCAAGACGATCATTGACAGAGGGTTGCCGGCCTCGACGGCACGCACGTACTCTTCCTCTGCATATTTCTGCCGGTGCTGTTTCAGCTCATCGCGGTACGCCTCGAGAGCGCGTGGTGTCGGCGCGCTGGCGAGGGCGGCTGAGGGAATGGCGAGCGGGCTGTTCCAGTACGCATCGAAGCTCGTTGAGAAGCTTCGCACTGCAGGTCCTACTGCAAAGATGTCGAAGTCGCCGAACTCGAAGTCCTTGGCCGTCGAGAAATACTCGTCGCCCACGTTGCGCCCGCCTGCGATGCCGATGGTGTTGTCGACCAGAAACAGCTTGTTGTGCATGCGGTACGTAAGTCGCGTCCATCCGAGCGCAAACTCCGCTGTCCGAATGGGCGTGAACGGCCCGCGGTACGAGGCGGGATTGAAAATCCGCAACTGGATGTTCGGATGGGCAGCAAGCGCGGTGATCTGGGTATCGTCGCCCCTGAGATTCAGATCATCGAGCAGGATGCGCAGGCGCACGCCGCGGTCCGCCGCGCGCAAGAGCTCGTCGATCAGGAGCTTCCCGGTGATGTCGCTGCGGAAGATGAAATACTGAACATCGATCGTGCGCTCTGCGGCCGCTGCCATCTCGGCACGCAGGATGAAGCCATCGGTGCCGGTGGGCAGCAGACGAAAGCCGGCAAGCCTGGGATGCTGCTGGATGGGCCCTGCGAATGCCCTGCCGAGAGCGGTCGTCTCGGGCTGTGCCAGAGCGGTGGAGCGCTCGCGGGGATAGTCCGTCCCCGGGGGAATGCTCGCACATCCAGCGATGATAGCGGTGGCAAACGCAATGCAGAGTGCGCGCAAGAAGCTCAAGCGATGACCTCGGCGGTATTCCGAAGGATGCCAGCTTGCAACAGTCGACTTGCTGCAAGCGTAAGCCCGGCGAGTGAGGAATTGTAGGAGGACACGCCGACCCGACGAATCGTGAAGGTACAGGGGCGAGGTACCGGGCTAGCGGCTATAATTTGTGGCCCGGAGAGATGGCCGAGTGGTCGAAGGCGCCTGACTCGAAATCAGGTATACGTTTACGCGTATCTAGGGTTCGAATCCCTATCTCTCCGCCACCCTCTTGTCTGCTGGCGTCTGCGGTCGTAAAGACCAGCGGCGCGGGAACGGGTCGTCGGCCGACGGTGAAAGTCGGCCGCAATGAGCTATGTCCCTGCGGCTCAGGCAAGAAGTACAACACTGTCACGGCGGCACAACCCTGCATTGATCGCCGAAGAACCCAAGCTACTGCACCCGAATCGTGCCACGCGCCTGTAGGTCGGTCGATTCAGGCGTTCCTCCGCATGTCTGTCAAAATCCAATGCTCGTGTGCCGCTGAAGCCTCTCAATGTTCACCCGGAAATGTAGGCACTGCACCGACCGGATGTTTAGTGTTGCAATCTGGCAACGCAGATTTGGGCAAGCGCTAACGCCTTGACCTCGCAATTTACCGTACTCATAATGCTAGGGCTCAGCCACGGCCTGTAAGCACAGGAGCAGGTTCTTTGTTTTGTTCGTGCGACGACTTTTGATCGAGCGCCTTCCCGCGTGTATGGAGCGGGCCGGGCGGTTTCGTGTGACTTTTCACAACAAGGCTTTGCATGAACCTCCCACGCTTTACAGTCGCTAGCGTCTTCGTCTTCCTCGCACTGCTTGGCGTTGCGGGCGCGCAGAGCGTAACAGGCACATTCACCATACCCACGACCTCCGCCCTGCCATACGGCATCACCGTTGGTCCCGACGGTGCACTCTGGTTCGCCGAAAGTAACAGCAATAAGGTCGGCCGAATCACGACGAGTGGAGTGCTCACGGAGTTTTCTACGCCCACCGCAGGCTCGGCACCCAATCAGATCGCCACAGGGTCGGACGGCAATTTGTGGACAACGTTGGAAGTGCCGAACGCCATCGGTCGGATCACGACGGCCGGCGTGGTGACGCAATTCCCGGTGCCGACTGGCAACAGTCACGTAAACGGCATTGTGGCGGGACCCGACGGGAATCTTTGGTTCACCGAGGAGAACGTGAACAGGATCGGGCGCATTACCACGTCCGGCTCCGTCACGGAATTCCCGACCCCCACGGCAGGCAGTGATCCTATAAATATCACTGTCGGTCCCGACGGTAACCTGTGGTTCACCGAAACCAACGTGAATAAGATCGGCCGCATCACCACTGCCGGTGTGATCACGGAATTCCCCATCGGTGGCGTCGGTCAGCCTTTCGGAATCACCGGCGGACCCGATGGCAACGTGTGGTTCACTCACACGGGATCGATTGGGCGCATTACTCCAGCGGGCATAGTGACTTTGTTTCCGATTTCTGCCAACGCATCGGGCATTACCACCGGACCCGATGGCAACCTGTGGTTCACCGGAAGCGTGATGGGCCGCGTCACTCCGGCCGGCGTCATTACTACGTTTCCGCTCCCGTCCGGCGGCCAGTTTGTCGTGACCGGACCCGACGGCAACCTGTGGGTCACGAGCAGCTCCAACAGCATCGTCCGTTTCAGCGTTAGCGCCATCGGACCTACACCAACGACCACGACGATCAGTTCATCGTTCAACCCCTCCATTTTTGGCCAGTCTGTCACGTTCACCGCAACCGTGAGCGGAAGCAGCCCTACCGGCACGGTTCAGTTTCAGGACAATGGGACCAATCTGGGTGCACCGGTGGCATTGACCAGCGGCACTGCCGCGGTGGCAACCTCGTCCCTAACGGTGGGGCCGCATTCCATCACCGCTGTATATGGCGGCGACACCAGCAACGGGGCGAGCACTTCGGCAGTGGTAAGTCAGCTGGTCAACGCCGTTGCGACTCCCCCGGCGATACCGCCGAGCGCGATCCCGACAATGTCGGAGTGGGCACTCGGGATGCTTGCGCTACTGTTGGCGGCCAGCGCTGCATTGGCCCAAAGACGTAGGCGATAGTGCCGGTATCGAAGGGGAGGTAAGAGCGCTTCACTCAGACGCGAGGTGAAGCTTTCATCGGGGACGGTTTAGCGGCGTCGATTCGCCGCAGCAACGCCGCTGCATCCCGGGTAGTAGAGCCAATTTCGGGCATTCTGTGAGGGACTATTTGATCCGCCATCTCCTGGTTGTACGGTCCGGAGACATCGCCAACAGATCGTCCCAACGAATCGCTGCCACCGGCTAGCCGCAGGGGATGCGCAGGCATTGGCAGGTCTTCTGTTCAGCCTGACCAGAGCTTTCGGGCATCGCGTTGGCCGTGGGCGTCACCCACGCTTTACTTCGATGCCCAAGAGCCGCTTCAGTAATCATTCGACAAGACGCGGCAAACTCAGCCGCTCGGAATTGATTGCCATTGCAGTCGTGTTCCTCTGGTTCTTCCTGGGTGGCATCGCACATTTCGTAGCGGTTAACGCCGAGACACGTGTTGTTCCGCCGTACATTCCGTATCCGCGCGCTGCCGTGTTGATCAGCGGCGTATTCGAGCTGCTCGGTGCGGTTGGGCTACTGTGGCGGCCAACACGGCGCGCCGCGGCCGTCGGGCTTTTCGCTTTGACGGTCGCGGTCACGCCGGTTCACGTTTACATGTTGCAGCGACCCGAATTGTTCCAGGTGCCTTACTGGGCATTGATCGGCCGCCTGCCGTTGCAACTTGCGCTGCTCGCGCTCATCGCGTGGATTGCTGCGCGATCGGGCCCACACGTCGTGTCAGCGGATCGGCGTTGATGCGGCCGATGCTAAAAGCGATCTCTCGCCTCACCGGGCGATTCGCGGGTCGGATGCTCACCCGTCCGGTGCTGACCGTTCACGCGCGATCACATGGGGGTTACAGCCGACTGCATTGCGGCCATCAATTCCTGTGACGCGTGATCGGTGCTGAAGGCGACCAGCACCATCAATGAAGCGGCGGCCGCCAGACCTGCCACTTTCGCGGCTACCATGATCCATGCACGTTGACCATATTCAGCAGTTTGCTGCATGTCGACTCTCCTCTTGCAAGTTGGTCACCATCCGAAAGCCGCCCGATCGGCAGCTACGCTTCCAGGTGCTCGCTTTCTGTGCGGCGTGCAACAGATGCGCACATCCCGGCATTGGGCAATGTAGCCAAACCCGGTGTGCCGGGCATCCTCCAAATAGGTGATTTACGCCCCTGGACTCAGGCAATGCTGTGAGCACCGAGCACCGGAATCACCGGTTTTTGCGCAGCCATGGAAGGTCGGGCAGGCTCAACAGGATCCTCACCAGATCGGACTGGCGATGAACATCCAACTTGGCCATGATCGCTTTCATCTGTGTGCGTACGGTGCTTTGCGAAACGTGCGCCTCCTTAGCGATGTGCGAGAGCGATGCGCCAGCCGCCAATCGCACCGAGATACGAGCCTCAGCAGGCGTCAGATCGAACATTTCCGCGATGAGTAGCGGGTCGAAACACGTGCTTTGGCCAGTGTCGTGGAATATCAGCAGCGCGAGCGGTTGATGCCCGAATGCTTTCATTGCGGTGCTGGGCTGCATTCGCGACAGGAAGACCGCAACCGAAGCTCCTGACGACGCCCGTTGCAACCGGATACACATTCGGGGCGTCCTCGTCGCCGGGCTTGCAGCGTGTAGCTGGAGCTCATGGATGGCGATCGTGAGCTCGCGGTCATCGCGCGGATCCCGGCAGCCAAGCACCCCGCCTCGATTGACGATGTAATCGGTGGCGGACAGTGCACCTGCGGCAGCAGCATTGTTGAGCCGCAAATTGCGGTGCTCGTCCACCATAACCATGGGGTAGGCAAACTCGTTCAGCACGTCGCGGCCGACTTGCAACTCGGCGTAGGTTTCACGCAGGTGTTGATGAATCCTGAACGCGGAGGTCAGATGCTGCTTGATCCGATGCAGCACAGCCACTTCATCTCGATCCAGAGGTCGCGTGCCCACGGGTCGAAGGGTCGCGAATAGCACGAGCAGATGATCGTCATCGATAATCTTCGTTCCCGAGAGATACCGGCCCCCATAGGGGATTAGGTACTCCTGATAGAACCGGTCGTTGGCAACGAACGTTTCCGGGAACAACTCATGGCAATGGAGCCACTCCTGCTCTCCGAGCGCGAGTGCGGGCGCGATGCGCGGATTCACATCGTGATAAGTACGCAGGTAGTCCAGCGGAACAGCTGCAGGCGAAGGGCCGCCTTCGTGGCTGAACATCAGTGTGCCGGTGCGCTTCTCGACACCGATGATGTGGCACATCCAGAGCTGCAGGGCCGAAGCCAGCTGGTCGAGCGGCAATCGCCAGTCGACCCTGCCTGCTGCAGCGTCGTAGATGCCGGAGACTATGAGGTCAAATACCGCCTCTTCCACGAGGAGCTCCGATGCCGAACGGTCCTCTGCAGAAAATCCGGATCGCGCTGATCTCTACGTCATGCGGGCTTCCGAGGCGCGGACCCGACGCTTACGGACCACTGCATTCCACTACCAATTACGAGGTTGAGCAATCCCTGATTGAGGTCCGACATCAGACCCGCGATTACCAAATGTCGTCGCCACCGCAAAGTGCAGTCCAGCAGAACCGCTCCGGCAACGGTAAGCTCGGTTACAGGGCGTCGCATCCCCCATTTGGGTGAAGTATTCGATTACGGATGCAGACCTGAGGTCGTGATCGGCGACGCTGTGCCGAGCTTCAGCTTGCCGCGGCGGAAATCCAGCGAAGCCGTCTGGTAGTAGGCAATGGCTTTCCGTAGCAGGGCCGGGTCCACGGGCCGCTCGGCGGCCGCGTAACTCTGCGGATCGATCGCAAACGCACTGGCGCGACGTTTCGGCGACAGTACCGTCAGCACGCCAGACTCGTAATATCCGAGCTCCTGATAGTTGCTGACAAACGCACGTTCAGGCTCGCCCGCCATCAGCGATCGTCCATAGAACCGTTCAGCGCCAGGTTCGTGAAGAATGTCCAGGAGTGTGGGCGGCACGTCGATCTGGCTGACCAGGCCCGGGTACACGAGCGGTTTGACCAGCGTGGGGCCGTACAGAATCAGCGGAATCCGATACCGCTCGACCGGGAGCTTCGTCCTGCCCGCAACGGCAGCGCAATGGTCCGCGATGATGACGAACAAGGTATCGGCATACCACGGCTTGGTGCTGGCTTCGGCGATGAAACGACCGATCGCGTAGTCGGTGTATTTCACGGCGCCCTCGCGACCTCCCGGCGACCGTATGTCGATACGTCCGTCCGGATACGTGAACGGTCGGTGATTCGAGGTCGTCATCACCGTGGCGAAGAAGCGCCGCCCCGACGCGTGCGCGTTGTCAAGTGTCCGGAGGACGTTGGTGAACAGTGCTTCGTCGGCAACACCCCAGATGTTTTCAAACGGGATCGTGTCGCGTGCGAAGTCGGTGCGGTCGACTACCCGGTAGTCATTGCCCGCAAAGTACGCGTTCATGTTGTCGAAGTACCCGTACCCTCCATAGATGAAGTAAGTGCTGAAGCCGCGCTCCTGCAGCAGCTCGCCCAGCGTGATCAAGTGCTCGTTGCCGGGCCGGCGGATGATCGATTGCCCTGGAATCGGCGGTGTTCCGAGTGACAGGGCCTCGAGGCCGCGTACAGTGCGCGTGCCGGTCGCATACATGTGCTCGAAGCGGACTCCTTCGCGGGCAAGCCGGTCGAGGTTGGGCGTCAGGTTTTCACGGTTGCCGTAGACGCCCAGAAACTCTGCAGAAAGGCTTTCGACCGTGATCAGGACGACATGCCGTGGCTCGCGAACAAAGGACCCGGCGAGTGCTGCAGGTCGTCCAGCCGGCTTGCCAGTCACGGACCGCATCTGCGCGAGCTCGGTCTGGGCTTCACTCTCACCGAGCGTCAGGTAGTTGCGCTCGTAATCGAGCTCGTTGCGGCGCATCGCCGCTGCGAGCGTGAACAGTCCATTGGACGCGAGCTCGCCGGCGTGAGCGTTCGCAATTCGATCGGTGATATCAAGGTTGGCCAGCGAATAGCTTGCCGTCGGAAGCAGCAGTGCGGCGATCAGAAGCGCGATGCGCTGGCGGCCGCTGGGTGGCGTAGCCCGCCCGAGCCGGATCGAGCCCGCGGTGGCAACGATCACGCTCGTGGTGGCCACCGCGATGCCGATGATGATCCTGCTCAGCGGATACGAGCTCAAGACATTGCCGACGACTTCGTGCGTGTAAAGCAGATAGTCGATCGCAATGAAGTTGAACCGCGTGGTGAACTCCTGCCAGAACAGGAATTCCGCGACGACGTCGAAGATCAGCGCAAACAGCAGCAGCCACAGCAGGGCGAACCGCCATAGGTGCAAGGCGGCAACGCTGTTGGCTCGCCGGTTTGCGGCGCTGAGCAAAAGGAAGGGGACGAGCAGAAACGCCAGAGTGGCGACGTCGAAAAAGAGCCCGACCGCGAATATCGCTGCCGAGTTCTCCCACCCGGCATTCGAGGGGCCGACGCTCAGCCAGAGCGCCAGCCGAAGGAGCGTCCATACGGACAGGGCGAATGCCCCGAACACGACCGCGATGGAGACGGTCCGTTTCGCTGGTGACCCTTGGTGCAAACGTGCCGGGCGAAACAACCGCCCAGGATGTCTCACATTGCTAGAACCGTAATTCAGCGCTCACTCCGATATACCGCGCACTGGCGGAGCGCGACACGACTGGAGCCAGGATGAACCGATCGGTGATGAATGCGCCCACGGCCGAACCCACCGCGTGACTGCCGGCGTCGAGCAGGGAAAAGCGGCCGCCGTTGAGGCGTTGGATACCTTCGCCCGCGAAACCTACAAAAACGGATGCGCCGAAACCGATGAGCGCACGATGCTCGCGTTGCTCTGGCCAATAGCGGTCGACGCCCGCGGTTGTGGCGCCTGCAAGGATCGCTCCAAAGGTTCCGTGACTGATCTCGCTCCAGTAACAGTCACACGCGAGTGCACGTGAGGTCGTGGCCAGGAACAGAAGAACGGCGGCGAGCGTGGATTTCATTAATACCTCCTTTTGAATGGGGGCATTCTCCCCTTGGCATGCTCCGCAAGGCAAGACCGAGGTGAATGGCCAGTTGCGCCGCTGTGCTGACCGGCACGGCAGGTCCAAGTTCACCGGCCGGGCACAGTGCTGGGGCGAGAGACGCAGTGATTTGCCCCCGAAGCCCTGGAATTGACATAACGTTTCAGGTTCGACTACTCAGGTCCCCGATTGCGAAGCATAAGTGAGCCGATGATGTTCCATGCAGCCCCGTCGGCGGCGGTTTCCCGCCCGGCCCAAAGCGCAAGCCCGAGACGGGAACGCTCCTGATGCTCGGCGGGCGATTGCCGCACGTTCAACCGAGAACAATCCTCATCGCAGCCACCGTCATCGGCCTTGCGCTGCGGCTGATCGACTTGGCAAATCCCAGGAACGACTGGGACGAGATGACGTACGCGATCGTCGCTCGCACCATGATGCAGGGAGAGCTTCCGTACACCGGCGCATTCGATCACAAGCCAATCGGCCTGTACTACGTGTTCGCCCTCTTCTTTTCGATGTTCGGCTATTCCGTTTTCACCATTCGGCTCATCGCGATCGCGGCAGTGATCCTGACCGTGCTGTTGTTGAAGGACGTGGTCGCGCAATACGTGGGGCCTGCAAGGAGGCCGACCGCGTTCGCGGCTGTGATGTTCCTGGCCATCTGTGGCAGCTTCGGCAACAACGGCGAGGCGACGAACACGGAGATCGTGGCGATGCCCGTCATTGCAGCGTGGTGGCGAATGGCCTGTCTGCAGCCGCCCTCGATGTGGTTGGCTTTGGGCGCCCTGGTAGCCTTTGGCGCGCAGATCAACTATCTGTGCGGAGCCATCCTGGCGGCATCCACGGCCGTGCTGTGGGCGCGGGAGTGCGCTCCGTTATCCAACCGTGCGGCGTTTGCGGGCGCCGCGGCTTCGGCCTTGAAGTCGCTGCTCGCCTTCCTTCTGGTTTCGACGGTGATGCTGCTGCCGCTCATCATCACCGGTAGCTTCATCGAGTATCTGAACCTGCAATACGCCTATCTTTCGGTGTACAGGGTGCCACTCGAATCAGGCAGCGTTCTGCGGGCGATAAAAGCCTTTGCTTACCCGAATCTGTTGACGATCGCCCTTCTCGCTACGTGTGCGCGCCGGGGCTGGTCATGGAGCCGTGGGACATCGGCCGCAGACAGCTTGCGTGTCCATGCGTTTGCCGCGTGGGGCATCACGCTCCTGGTGATCGCACCATCGAATCACTTCTATCCGCATTACTTCAACTTCGGAGTCGTTCCGGCAGCACTCATCACGATGATGCTGATCGAGCAGCTCGATGAACCGACGCTCGTGCGTGCGCGGTTCGGTCTCGCAGTAGCGGCGGGGATCCTGTTGTGGATGGGAGCATGGGCCATCGGCATTCGCGACCTGCGCGATGATTTGAAGCCGCAGCGCGAGCTGCTGGCGGTCTCCGACCGTATCAAACATCTGACCGTGCCGGGCGATCGCATGCTGTTGTTCGATGTGGACCCGACGCTTTATGTGTTGACCGACACCGAGCCTGCGAGCCGCTTCACTGCGCAACGCATGCATATTCTTGCGCACGCGTTTCTGGCAAAGATGGGCACGAATACCCGGCAGGAGATCGCGAAGGCTCTCGCACGAAGACCGGCACTCGTGGTCGCATGTTTCGACAAGTGGACCACCATCGAATATGAATCGTTCATGATCGCGTCCGCCGGTGGTGATTACGTACCGGAGCGCTGGGGCGACTACTCTGCCTGCGGTCACCCTCTATGGGCGCTTCGCAGAAGCCATTAGCGGACCTTCCACGTGTAGATGGAGGTGACTGCGTAGTTCCAGACGGCGCTCATGAGAATGCCGGCAGCCGCCGACAGTGCCCAGTAGGTGTGGTTGTGGAACAGGAAGTCGGCGACCCCCACATTGGCGACCGCACCAACGCTGCATACCAGGACGAAGCTCAGGAGCCCTGCGAACCAGCGCAGACCGGTGAAACGGACGTCGTAGTAAGTCAGCACGTTGTTCACGGCGAAATTGAAGACCATCGCCGAAACGGTCGCCACAGCCTGGCTCGCCACGAAGTTAACGCCGATCAGCATGTACAGCAGCGTCAGCGTCGCGAAGTGCATGACGACACCCGCGCCGCCAACGATTGCGAACGAGACGAACCTCACGGGTATGAAGCGTCCGATGCGCTTGTCGAGGAGCAGCATCAGATAGTCCCAGGCCACACGAGAATCGAGCTTGCTTGCACCGGAGCGGCGCTCGCGGAACTGATAAGGAAGCTCGCGGAACCGGATCGGCTCCGGTGAGGAGGCGATGATATCGAGCAGGATCTTGAAACCAATGCCGGAGAGCTGGCGCACGCACGCGTGGAA
>JALYXY010000067.1 GCA_030946875.1 Pseudomonadota bacterium
GGATGTTCCTGGACGAGAAGATCACGGTGTCGATGGTGCTGGGTTGTGCCCTGGTGATCGCCGGCACGCTGGGTGTGCTTCGACCAGCGCGCCGCGAAACAGCGGCGGCTTAGGAGCGATTGCACCCTGGATCTGCGTGAGGCTCGAAGCCGCAGCTACTTCGGCAACTTGCCCTGCACACCTTCGACGTAATAGTCCATCTTCGACAGCACATCATCGGTCATGACTTTTCCGGCGGCGAGGCGCTCCTTGCCTTCGTTGTCCCTGACCGGCCCCGCGAATGGATGGAACTTCCCGGCTGCGATGTCGCCCCCGGTTCGCGTGACGAGGTCCTGCACGTCCTTCGGCACGGATTTATTGAACGGACCCATCCTGATCATACCTTCCTTCAAGCCGCCCCATACGGTGTCCGGCTTCCAGCGGCCCGCGATGGCTTCGTTCACACGCTGCGTGTAATAAGCGGTCCACTGATGCGTCACCGCCGTGAGTTGTGCGTTCGGACCGTACTTCGACATGTCCGAGTGATACGCCACTGCGTAAACCTTCTTCGCCTCGGCGGCCTGAACGACAGCGGTCGAATCCGTGTGATGCGTCAGAACGTCCGCACCTTGTGCCACAAGAGTGTCCGCGGCCTGACGCTCGCGACCGGGGTCGAACCATGAATTCACCCAGACAACCTTCATCTCGGCCTTGGGATTCACCGCGCGCATGCCGCGCGTGAATGCGTTGATCCCCATCACGACCTCGGGGATCGGAAACGCGGCGACGTAGCCTGCCACATTGGTTTTGGTCATGCGCCCGGCGACCATGCCCGCGAGGTAACGTCCTTCGTAGAAACGCGCGTTGTAGATCCCCACGTTGGTGTCGGTCTTGTATCCCGTTGCGTGCTCGAAATGCGTCGCGGGAAATGACTTCGCGACCTTGAGCGTTGGATTCATGTATCCGAACGAGGTCGTGAAGATGAGCTGGTTGCCCGCCTGGGCGAGCTCGCGGATCACCCGCTCGGCGTCCGCGCCTTCAGGGACGTTCTCGACGAACTGCGTCACGACCTTGCCTCCGAGCGCACGCTCCATCTCCTTGCGCGCGGTGTCGTGCTGGAATGTCCAGCCGGCGTCGCTGATCGGGCTCACGTAAACAAAGGCCACCTTGTACGGTGCCGAAGGGGCTCCGGACGGCTGAGCAGCGGCTGTGCTCGCGAGGGCGAGCCCAAGGGCGCACCCTGCAAGCAGGTGCAGCGTGCGGCGGCGAACGATAATCATGATGTCTCCTGCAATGAGGTAGCAACGCCAGAGCGCGCAATTCTATGCCGAAGCCGACGCACCGCACGCGATCCTGGCGTTCGGCTTGGCGATTCACGCAACCGGCCAGTACGGCGCGGCGATTCCGGCCGCGCTACGTCTCGGGGTGAAACGGCTTGCCGAGTGATGCCGGGGCGTTGAGCCGGATGAGGGTGGTGTCGCGCGAGATGATCGTGAGCACCAGGATGGTCGCGATGTACGGCAACATCGAGAGGAGCTCGGATGAAATATCCGCCCCGGACGCCTGCGCCTCGAACTGCAGCAGCGTGACACCACCGAACAGATACGCTCCCGCGATCAACCGCCAGGGCTTCCACGTCGCGAACACGACGAGGGCAAGCGCGATCCAGCCCCGGCCGGCGGTCATGCCTTCGGCCCATAACGGCGTGTACGCAACGGCCAGATACGCGCCTGCGATGCCGGCGCACGCTCCGCCGAACATGACGGCGAGATAGCGCACCCGCGCGACGGGATAGCCGAGCGCATGCGCCGACGCCGGTGACTCTCCGACAGCGCGCAGCACGAGCCCCGGACGCGTGCGGTAAAGGAACGCATGCGTCGCCACGAGCAATGCAATCGAGACGTAGACGAGAGGATTCTGCGAGAAAAGCAGATGGCCGATGATCGGCAGATCCGACAACGCATCGAGGTGAACGGCGGGAATCCCGGCGATCACCTGGCTCACATAGGGCTTGCCCACGAAGGCGGACAGGCCGGCGCCGAAAAGCGTGAGCGCGAGACCCGCAGCGACCTGATTGGCCATGAGCGAAAGCGTCAGCACGCCGAAGGCCAGCGCCAGCACCGCCCCGGCCAGGGCGCCGGCGGCGACCCCCAACCACGGCGACCCGGTGCTCGCCGCCACCGCGAACGCCATGACTGCGCCGGCCAGCATCATGCCTTCAACACCGAGGTTCAGCACGCCCGACTTTTCGACGACGAGCTCGCCCAAGGCTGCGTACACGAGCGGCGTGCCGGCAGCGACCGTGAGTGCCGCGAGCTCAATCCAGTGTTCGATCATGTTGCCGACGCTGCGGGTGCCCCCGCGCCGAAGCGCAACCGGTAGCGGATCAGGACATCGGAGCCGAGCAGAAAGAGGAGCAAGGCACCCTGGAACAGCCCCGTCACCGCTGAGGGCAGGGCGAGCGCCAGCTGAGCCGATTCACCGCCGAGGTACAGCAACGACATGAGGAGGCTTGCCAGCGCGATGCCCACCGCATTGAGCCGCCCCACGAATGCGACGATGATCGCCGCAAAACCGTACCCAGGGGAGATCGCAGGCTGCAGCTGCCCCAGCGGGCCGGAAATCTCGTTGACACCTGCAACGCCCGAACACGCGCCGCCGACGAGCATTCCGATCCACAGCACGCGGCGCGACGAGATCCCTGCATACGCCGCGGCTGCCGGAGCAAGGCCCACCACGCGCATCTCGAAGCCAATCACGCTACGGCTCATGACGACTCCGATGACAGCGAGCAGCATGAGGTCCAAAGCAAAGCCGCCGTTGAGGCGCGTTTGCGCGAAAGCGATCGGCCACATGGCGGCTTCTGCGAACATGCGTGTCTGTGGAAAGTTGAAGCCCTCGGGGTCACGCCATGGTCCGTGAACGAGATACGAAAGCGCGTGACCGGCGACATACACGAGCATGAGCGAGGTCAGCACCTCGTTGGCGTTGAAGCGCGTGCGCAGCCATGCGGGTATCGCTGCCCACAGCATGCCTCCCAGCGCACCGGCAACGATCATGGCCGGAAGCAGCCACCCACCGGCGTGGTCGGTCGATGCGAGCGCGAGGCCTCCGGCAGCGATGCCGCCCATCGTGAGCTGGCCCTCGGCGCCGATGTTCCAGACGTTCGCCCGGTAACCGGCCGCAAGACCGATCGCGCACAGCATGAGTGGTCCTGCCTTGAGCAACCATTCGCCGACGCCGTAACGCGTCTCGAGAGGCTTTACGAAGAACACGTGCATCGCCTGCCAGGGGTCCTTGCCGAGCCACGTGAACAGCGCGAGGCCGACGAGCACGGTTGCGATCACGGCGCACAGCGGAGACAGCCAGGCCGCCATCGCCGAAGGCTCCGGCCGCAGCTCGAGTGCCATCCGCCACCGCGGACCACGCATCGACGTCACGCCAACGCGTCAGACGTGCGGGACGCAACGCTCATCAACATGCCGATCTCGTGCGCATCGGTTTCGCTCGCGAGCTTCGCTGCGGAGAGACGTCCCCCCGACAAAACGCTGACGCGGTCGGCGATCTCGAAGAGTTCATCGAGCTCCTCCGATACCACGATGACCGCGCTGCCTGCATCGCGCAGATCGACCAGTGCCTGCCGGATCTGCGCCGAGGCCGCGACATCGACCCCCCACGTCGGCTGCGCTGCTATCAGCACCCTGGGTCGCTGCCGCAGTTCGCGCCCGACGATGAACTTCTGCAGATTGCCGCCGGAGAGGCTGCTCGCCGCGACATCCGCACTCCGCGCCTTGACGTTGTACTCGCCCATCGTCGCGGCCGCGTCGGCGCTCGCTGCCTTGTGATCGACCCATCCGTGCGATGAAAGGCGCGCGCGTGCGGTGAGCACCGAATTCTCCGCGAGCGTCATCTCCGGCACAGCCCCGCGACCGAAGCGCTCCTCCGGTATGAACGAGAGGCCGCGTGCCCGCCGCTCGTCGACACCGAGATGGCCGATCGGCTCGCCATGGAGCAACACCGCGCTTGGGTTACGCGACACGGCCTCGCCCGACAGCGCAGCGACGAGCTCGCGCTGCCCGTTGCCCGAGATCCCGGCGATCCCGAGAATCTCGCCGCTTCGCACTTCGAGGTGTACGTCGTCGAGCGCAGTGCCGAAGACATCGTCGGCGGCGCCCGAAAGGCCACTCACCACGAGTGCTGCCCGGCCGACCGGCTCCGTGGCGCCATGACGCGGATGCGGCAGATCGCTGCCGATCATCATCCGGGCGAGCGTTGCATTCGTCTCCTGGCGTGGGTCACAGCTGCCGGTCACGCGGCCGTCGCGCAACACCGTTGCACGATGGCACAGCGCCCGAATCTCATCGAGCTTGTGGCTGATGTAGAGGATGCTGCAGCCTTCCGCAGCGACCCGTCGCAAGGTCTCGAAGAGACGCTCGATTGCCGCCGGGGTCAGCACCGACGTAGGCTCATCGAGCACGAGCAGCTGCGGTCGTTGCAGAAGACAGCGCACGATCTCGACACGCTGCCGCTCGCCCATCGACATTGCATCGATGTGTCGCTCGGGTTCGAGCGGCAGGCCGTACGAGGTCGAGACGTCGCGTATGCGCTGCGCAAGTCCCCGACGCGCCTGTCCCGGCGGCAGCGCCAGCGCGATGTTGTCGGTGACCGTCAGCGTCTCGAACAACGCGAAATGCTGGAATACCATCGCGATGCCGAGCCTGCGCGCGTCGGCCGGCGTGAGCTGAGGCAACGGCTCGCCGTTCCAGAGGATGGACCCCGAATCGGGTTGCAGGACGCCGCAAACGATCTTCATGAGCGTCGATTTACCGGCGCCGTTCTCGCCGAGCACGGCGTGTATCTCTCCCGGCATCGCCGAAAGACTGATCGCATCGTTGGCGAGGACACCGGGGTAAGCCTTCGAGATGCCCACGAGTTCGACTCGCGGACAGGCTGCGCACACGTCGATCATTCGGCCATTATGCCCAAGGCCAGGAGATCTCCCGGCGCGCGGTACCATGCCACCTTCAGCGTGCCGCAATCGAGGTCGAACTCACTTTGGATGCACTTCTCCTGTCCAGGCTGCAATTCGCGTGGGTCGTCGCGCTGCACATCCTGCTTCCCGCATTCACGGTCGGCCTCGCCGCCTACATTGCAGTACTCGAGGCCGTCTTCTTCTTCACGCGCCGCGAAGTGTTCCTTCGCCTCTCGCGGTTCTGGCTGCGGCTCTTCGCCGTGTCTTTCGGGATGGGCGTCGTCTCCGGAATCGTGATGCCGTTTCAGTTCGGCACCAACTGGAGCCGCTATTCGGACGCAACCGCGGATGTCGTGGGGCCCCTCATGGCGTACGAAGGGCTGACGGCGTTCTTCCTCGAGGCGGGTTTCCTCGGCGTTCTGCTCTTCGGCAGGAAACGCGTGCCGCCGGTGATGCATCTCGTCGCTGCCATCATGGTCGCTGCCGGGACGCTGTTCTCCACCTTCTGGATACTGGCGACCAACAGCTGGATGCAAACACCCACCGGGCACGCGATCGTCGATGGCAGGTTCGTGGCACAGGACTGGATGCGTGTCATCTTCAATCCGTCGTTTCCCTACCGGCTGACGCATACCGTGATGGCCTTTTTCATCACCACCGCATTCGTGGTCATCGGCGTGGGCGCGTCGTACCTCAAGCGCGGCCGTTTCGTGGAGGAAAGTCTCACGATGCAGAAAATGGGGTTCGGGTTGCTCGCGTTCCTCGTTCCGCTCCAGATCGTGATCGGCGACCTTCATGGCCTCAACACGCTCGAGCACCAGCCCGTGAAGATTGCGGCGATCGAGGCCAATTGGGAGACGCGTGCCCATGCGCCGCTCGTCGTGTTCGGCTGGCCCGACGAGGAAGCCGAGCGCAACCGGTTCGCCATCGAGCTTCCATCGGTGGGCTCGGTCATCCTGAAGCACGACCGCGCAGGTGTGGTGCCGGGGCTCAAGCAATGGAAGCGCGACGATCGGCCGCCCGTGGCCATTCCGTTCCTCTCGTTTCGCCTCATGGTCGGCATCGGTCTCGCGATGCTGGCGCTTACCATCACTGGACTTTGGCTGTGGTGGCGCAAGAAGCTGGATCGCGCGCCGCGATTTCAACGCCTGTGCACGTTGGCGGCTCCGTTGGGATTTGTCGCGGTGCTGGCGGGCTGGGTCACCACCGAGGTCGGCCGCCAACCGTGGGTCGTATACGGGCTGCTGCGCACGCGTGATGCGGTGACCCCCAGCCTGACGGCGGTGCAAGTGGCAATCTCGCTGACGACCTACGTGATTGCCTACGTGCTGATCTTCGGTGCGGGCGTCGTCTTCATGCGGCGGCTGGTACAACAGGGGTTCGTCGACACAGCCGAGCGCGACGACGGACAGGAGCCCGTCGCCACGCCCGCGCGGCCGCTGTCCGCGGCAACGCGCGCCCGTTAGGTGATGCAACTCGATCTCGTTCCTCTGTGGGCGGCGATTCTCGCGTTCGCAGTGTTCATGTACGTGCTCCTGGATGGGTTCGACCTCGGCGTGGGCATCATCTTTCCTTTTGCACCTGATGCGCGAAGCCGTGACCTCATGATGGATTCGGTGGCCCCCATCTGGGACGGCAACGAGACCTGGCTGGTGCTGGGCGGCATCGGGCTTTTCGCTGCATTTCCGCTCGCCTTCGCAGTCGTGATCCCGGCCGTTTATTTCCCGATCCTCTTCATGCTGATCGGGCTCATCTTCCGCGGCGTCGCCTTCGAGTTCCGTCATATGTCCCGCCGCCGTCAGTATTGGGATCGATCGTTCTTCGCCGGATCCCTCGTCGCCACTTTTGCGCAGGGCCTCGTTCTGGGCACGTTCGTTCAGGGCATCGCGGTGTCGGGGCGCAGCTATGCGGGCGGACCGCTCGACTGGCTGACGCCGTTCACGTTGTTGACGGCACTGGGCTTGATCGCCGGTTACGGACTGCTCGGCGCCTGCTGGCTGGTGATGAAGACAGAAGCCGAGCTCCGCGACTGGGCAAAGCGCCGCGCCAGTCAGTTCGCGATCGGGGTCGCCGCCTTCGTCGTGATGGTGAGCGTGTGGACGCCGCTCGAGCAGACGCAGATCCGGGAGCGCTGGTTCAGCTGGCCCAACGTGGTCGCACTCTCCCCCGTTCCGCTCCTCACGCTGGCGCTCTTCATGCTGCTCTGGCGCTCACTGGAGCGGGGCCGCGACGCGACACCGTTCTTCGCTGCGCTGGGGATCTTCGCGATGGCCTACATCGGACTCGGAATCAGCATCTTCCCGATGGTGGTGCCGTACACCATCGATCTGTGGCACGCTGCGGCCAGCCCGAAGTCGCAGGCGTTCCTCATGCTCGGCACGCTTTTCCTGCTGCCGATCATCCTCATGTATACCGGCTGGTCGTACTGGGTGTTTCGCGGAAAGGTGAAGGCGGGTGGCGGCTACCACTGAACAGCGACCGGTCGTTGCCACCATGGCCGTGACCGACGCGCCTGAAGGGTCGCGCGTGCTCGCGCTCGCGGGCCCGCTCAACGCCTACTCGATTCACGGCGTGTGGCCGGCGGCGCGAAGTGCCGTGAAGTCCGCCAACGGCCGAAGCGTCATCGTCGATGCGTCGGCCGTCGAATACTGCGACGGTGCGGGCATTGCGCTCCTCGTCGATCTCATGCGCATGCCGCAGCTCGCACACACCGGAGCTGTCGAGGTGCGCAACCTCGCGCCGAGGTTCCAGGACCTGCTCGAGCAGTTCGATCCGTCGGCGCTGGTCGAGGACCATGATCCCCCGCCGCGCCGCCGGGGTGCGGTCGAGGAGATCGGACTGCACGCTGCGCGCATCGGTCGCGACATGCGCGAGCAGGTTGTGTTCGTGGGCGCCACGTTCGCGGCGCTGATGAATGCGGTGCGGCATCCGACACGTGTGCGCTGGCGCGACGTGTGGCCGATCTGCGAGCACGTCGGTGCCGATGCCTTGCCCATCGTGGCGCTCATCGCGTTTCTGATGGGGGTCATCATCGCGTTTCAGAGCGCGGTGCCGATGAAGCGCTTCGGGGCCGAGATCTTCGTCGCCGACCTGATCGGCCTCTCGATGCTGCGCGAGCTTGCGCCGCTGATGACCGCCATCCTGCTCGCCGGTCGTTCGGGCGCGGCGTTCGCCGCGGAGATCGGCACGATGCAGGTGAACCAGGAGATCGATGCGCTGACCACCATGGGCCTCGACCCGGTGCGTTTTCTGGTGGTCACCCGGGTGATCGCCGCGCTGCTGATGACACCCATCCTCACGCTCTTCGCCGACCTGGTGGGGCTTCTCGGCGGCGCGCTGACCATGCTGAGTTTCGGCATTCCCTACGTCACCTTCGTTCACGAAATCGAGGGAATCGTCGACTTCTCGGATTTCCTCGCAGGCTTCGTGAAGTCGTTCGTCTTTGCACTGTTGATCGCCGGCATCGGGTGCCTGCGCGGCCTGCAGACCACGACCGGCGCTTCGGCGGTGGGAAATGCCGCGACTCGCGCGGTCGTCTCGGGCATCATCCTGCTGGTGATCGTGGATGGCGTGTTCGCGGTCATGTATTTCGTGCTCGATATCTGAAGCGCTGCACCTCGACTTTCGGCTTTCCCTCGAACAGGTCACGATGACTTCACCCGAAAACTCCGGAAGCACAACGGCGGCGCCGGCTGACGACGCCGCCACGGCTGCGCATCCCGGCGGCCGCCAGAATGCCGACGTGGTGATCCGGGTGGAGGGTCTTTGCGCGGGCTACGACGACAACGTGCTCCTGAAGGACATCGATTTCGAGGTCCACCGGGGCGAAGTGTTCGTGATTCTCGGCGGCTCGGGCGGCGGCAAGAGCACGCTCCTGAAGAACATGATCGGGCTCATCGAACCCATGGAAGGTCGGGTGCTGATCGGGGGCGAGGACATCGTCGCGAGCTCGGGCGAGGAGCGCCGCGCGATCCTCTGCCGGCTGGGGGTCATGTACCAGTCCGGCGCGCTTTTCGGCTCCATGACGCTGCTCGAGAACGTTCGCCTGCCACTCGAGGAGTACACGCATCTGGATCGCAACGCCATGGACCTGATCGCCCGGATGAAGCTCGACCTGGTCGGGCTCGAGGCCTTCACCGGCCACTTGCCTGCGGAGATCTCCGGCGGCATGCAGAAGCGCGCGGCCATCGCGCGCGCCATGGCGCTCGATCCCATGATCCTGTTCCTCGACGAGCCTTCCGCGGGGCTCGATCCGATCACGTCAGCCGAGCTCGACGCGCTGGTGCTGCGGCTCGCGCGAAGCCTCGACATCACCTTCGTCATCGTGAGCCATGAGCTCGCGAGCATCTATGCCATCGCCGATCGCGTGATCATGCTCGACAAGCGCAAGAAAGGCATCATCGCGGAAGGCGACCCGCGCGTCCTTCGCGACACGAGTACCGAACCCTTCGTGCGCCAGTTCTTCCACCGCGAGATCCCGCTCGATCATCGGCATGCGGCAGGCGGCGCAGGCGCGCCAGCGCCCGCGCACTGAACGCCACTCTTCGAAATGACTAAGGCCAATTACTTCAAGCTCGGCATGTTCGTGATCGGCGGCATTGTCGCCGGCATCGTGGTGATCCTCATCATCGGTTCTGGGCGCTGGCTGCAGCCCCGCTCGACGATCGAGACGTATTTCAACGAATCGGTGCAGGGGCTCGATATCGGATCGAAAGTGAAGTACCGGGGCGTGGTCGTCGGCGAGGTCACGCGCATCAGCTTCACGTACGTGCGTTACGAGCTCGACCGCCCGATCGGTCAGCGCATGCGCTACGTGCTCGTGGAGGCTCAGGTGCAGCCTCGGCTGGTGGGCGGCCGGGCGGTGGGTGACATCACGCGGCCCGAGAACGCGAGCCTCGAAGTCGACCGCGGGCTGCGCATGCGCCTCGCGCCCCAGGGCATCACGGGGACGAACTATCTCGAGATGGATTATGTCGAGCCCGCTCCGCCTCCGCTCACCATCGACTGGGTGCCGGAAAACACCTACATTCCAAGCGCACCCTCGACGGTGACGCAATTCGTGACGGCGGCCTCCGAGATCATCGAGCGGCTGCACCACTTCGATCTGGAAGGCACGATCCAGAATCTGAACCGGCTGCTGGTGACCCTCAATGATCGGGTGAACGACGTCAACACGCGTGATCTCACGCAGCGCGCCGCCCGCGTGCTGGATCACGCCGATGCGACGCTGACCGGCTTGCAGACGCGCAAGCTGAGCGACGAGGCCACGGGACTCATCACCGAGTTGCGCGCGACCAACAGTCAGTTGCGCCAGACCCTCGCCAATCCCGCATGGCAGAAGCTGCCCGACGACGCGTCCGCAGCGCTGGCCCGGGTCCGCGCCATCGTCGATGATCCCAACCTCCCGCGCGCGCTATCCTCGATGAGCCGCACGCTCGGTCGGCTGGATCGCATCTTTGGCGGCGGCGAGGCCGATCTGTCGACGACCATCCAGAATCTGCGCCAGATCACGGACAACCTGCGCGATCTCACCGAGGACGCGAAGCGCTATCCTGCCAACGTCCTGTTCGGTCGCCCCCCGTTACCCACTGAGCCCGCCCGATGACCGTGAGTCCACCGCGTCGCAAGTTGCTGCTGATGGCGCTCGCCCTGCCGGCTGTCCTCGCGACCCCGGCGTGCACCTCGCTGGTGTCGCGGCCTGCGCCGGTCAAGGAGATGTTCCTCCTGGACCCGCCCCTGCCGGAGAAAGGCGGCGCGCCCGCCAAGCCTGCCGTGCTTCGCATCGGCACGGTGAATGTGGCCGCCCCGTACCGCGCCAAGAACTTCGTCTATCGGCGCAGCGATTTGGGCTACGAAGCCGATTACTACCACGAGTTTTTCGTGCCGCCGGCGCTGATGCTCGCCGATGCGATGGCAAAGGGCCTTGCGGCAGCCGGGATTTTCGAGCGTGTCGTGCCGGCAGGCGTGGCCGGCAACGAAGGCGACTTCCTGCTGGATGCGTTCGTGGCGGAACTCTACGGCGACGGGCGCGCGCAAACCCGTGGCGCGGCCGTGCTTCGCGTCACCTTCTACTTGAGCGCACTTTCGGCGCCCGGCGCGGCGCCGGTGTGGACTCGCGAATACTCGCAGCGTGCCGAATTCGACGGCACCGGTGCGCAGGGACTTGCACAGGGGTTGAGTCGAGCGCTAGGGCAGGTGTTGAGCGATCTCGCCCGCGACCTCGCTCGCGAGGAGTTGAAGACCTCGCCGCAGTGACTGCGCGGCCGCGCGGCGCGTGCGTCTCTGCGGGTTCAGGTCAGCGCAAGCGCCACGAGGTCATGCTCGCTCGCACCGGTGATTCGCACCTGCGCGAACTCGCCCACGCGCAGGCCGCGCCCATTCTCCACTCGCACGAGGCCGTCGATCTCCGGCGCGTCGGCGGCACTGCGCGCAATCGCCCGGCCCTGGTCGTCGTGCGCGTCGACCAGCACGCTGGCGCTCTGACCGATGCGCTGCGTGAGACGCGCCGCACTGATGCGTGCCTGTACCTCCATGAAGCGCGCTCGCCGCTCTTCCTTCACATCTTCGGGAACAGCATCGGGCAGTGCGTTGGCGGCCGCGCCGTCCACCGGTGAGTACGCGAAGCAGCCCACGCGATCGAGCTCGGCGGCTTCGAGAAACTCCAGCAGCGCCTCGAATTCAGCGTCCGACTCGCCAGGGAAGCCGACGATGAACGTGCTGCGAATCACGAGATCCGGACGCGCTGCACGCCAGGCCTGAATTCGTTTCAGCGTGCCCTCTGCGTTGGCGGGCCGCTTCATGAGCTTCAGAATGCGCGGGCTCGCGTGCTGGAACGGCACGTCGAGATAAGGAAGCAGGCCGCCCTCCGTGGGGTCTTTCGTCATCAGCGCGATGACCTCGTCCACGTGCGGATACGGATAGACGTAATGCAGCCGAACCCACGCCCGATACTTTCGCGCGAGGCCGTCGAGCGCCGCGGCGAGCTCGTGCATGCGGGTCCTGATCGGGCGTCCTTCCCAGAATCCGGTGCGGTAGCGCACGTCGATGCCGTAAGCGCTCGTATCCTGTGAGACGACCAGGAGCTCCCTTACGCCCGCGCGCAGCAGACGTTCCGCTTCACCGAGAACTTCCCCGGCGGGACGTGACACGAGGTCGCCGCGCATGGCGGGAATGATGCAGAAGGTGCAGCGATGGTTGCAGCCTTCACTGATCTTGAGATACGCGTAATGGCGGGGCGTGAGCTTGATGCCCTGCGGAGGCACGAGATCGACGAATGGGTCGTGCGGCCGCGGCAACTGCGCGTGGACCGCCTGCATGACTTCGATCGTGGCGTGCGGGCCCGTGACCGCGAGCACGCGCGGGTGCGCCGCGCGCACGAATTCGCCGTTCTCCTTGGCACCGAGGCACCCGGTCACGATCACCTTGCCGTTGTCGGCAAGCGCTTCGCCGATGGCGTCGAGGGACTCTTCGACTGCGGCATCGATGAATCCGCACGTGTTCACGACCACGAGATCCGCGCCCTCGTAGCTCGGGCTGATCGCGTAGCCCTCGGCACGCAATTGTGTGAGGATCTGCTCGGAATCGACAAGCGCCTTGGGGCAGCCTAGCGAGACGAAGCCGATGCTCGGAACTCCTGCAGGAGGGGCCGCGGAACGCTTTTGCGGCGCGCGCGTTGTTGGGGTCTTCGTCAGCGCCATGGCACCGCCGAAGCAGGCTGCGGGTTCGGGTGCAGCGATACGGCCGCGTCCAACCGACCCGCGCGCACGTGCAGTTCAGGCTCGCGCAACTGTCGCCTCAAGGCTTCGTCTCGTCGTCGTTGCCGGGAGTCGGCGCGACGAAACCCGGAAACGGAAAGGCTGAAAACATGCCCCGCGTCTGGTCCTGCATCCGCTGCTGCATGTCCATGAAGAGCTTCGCACTCTGCTCGAGGTAGTTGCCGAGCATGCCCTGCATCGCGGGAGCCTGCATCTGCATGAACTGCTTCCAAAGGTCGGGCGTGATCATCATCTTGTCGCCGTAGATCTGCTTTGCCTGGTCCTGCAGCTTTTTCTGAATCGCGAGAAAGGCCGTCACGTTCTGCTCGATGTAGCTGCCCATCACCGTCTGCTGGGCCGTCCCATAAAACCGGATCAGCTGGGCGAGCATCTCCGAGGAGAACATGGGCAGGCCGCCCGCCTCCTCCTCGAGAATGATCTGGAGCAGGATCGACCGCGAGAGATCGTCGCCGGACTTGGCGTCGATCACCTGGAACTCGATGTTGTCCAGCACCATGCGCTTCACATCGACCAACGTGATGTAGCCGCTGGTCGCGGTGTCGTAGAGACGCCGGTTCGGGTACTTCTTGATGATCCTAGGCTTATCGGCCATGGCCACTCCTCGTCGGGCCGCCATTATAAACCCCTGATTTTGTGGCCGTCTGACTGGTTGCTGCGGTGCCACACAGATCTTTGGTGCAGTGCACAATAAAGTGCTTGACGCAGGCTTTCGGCTCACCTAGAATGCGTTTGTGCGGTGCAGCAAAACCTCTGACGGACCTCCGGGTCGCGGGGCCGGCGGCACCTACGACATCGGGTCGACGACCCTCATCATCGGAGAGTGAACGCCATGTACAACGCAACCACCGAGCAATTCGCAACCCTCAACAGGGCCAATGTCGAGCAAGCCACCAAGCTGGCCGCCGTCGCCCTGCAAAACGCAGAAAAGATTTTCAACGCCAACCTCGAAGCCGCCAAGTTTGCGCTGGCCCAGGGTGCGGAAAGCGCCGCTGCCGCGGCGACCGTGAAGGACGTGCAGGAACTGATGGCGCTGCCCGCAAGGTACGCGGAGACGGGCGTGCAAGGCGCGCTGGGCTATTCGCGCAACCTGTACGAGATCGCCTCGCAGACGCAAGCGCAGTTTACGGCCGTGGCCGAAGAGACGTTCGCTTTCTTCACCAAGGGCATGGCAACGTGGGTCGACAAGGCGAGCGAAAACGCGCCGGCCGGTTCCGATGTCGCCGTCAACGCGTTCAAGTCAAGCGTCGCTGCAACGTCCGCGGCCATCGACCAGTTCCAACGGGCGACCAAGCAGGTCGTGAGCCTTGCCGACGCATCCGTACGCGCCGCTGCGGAGAACGCAACGAAGGCGGCAACGAATGGCTCGACCGCAAAGACCCGCAAGGCTGCGTAAGCAACCAACAGAGCGTGCGACGTATTTGCATCGCGCCGTGTTGAAATCACCCGGCGCGACATCATGTAGTCAGTGACGTCTCCTTCTGTATCTTTTTCCTCCTCCTAAAAGATACAGCCTCGCCCCGCTCGCAAGAGTGGGGCTTTTTTTGTTCGTTGTGCAGCTGGCATGTGCACGTGCTGCGCGGACCCGTATCATCGACCTGCTTTCCAATTACCCGCACATCAACTGACAGGCGCGTTATCCGATGAAGATCATGTTCGCTCTCGCTGGCGTGCTGTGCGCTGCGACGCTGAGTGACGCCGCGATCGCGGCGAAGCCCACCACCCGTAACCGCGCGGAGATCCCCGCCGAGTACCGCTGGGACTTTTCGGCCATCTACCCAAGCTGGGAGGCCTGGGAGGAGGGCATGAAACAGTTCGATGCGCAGATCGATGCCTTTGCAAAGCTCAAGGGCACCCTGGCGCGAGGGCCGGCGGCGCTGCTCAAGGCCTATACCGCGTTCGACGATATTGGCAAGCTGCAATACCGCCTGTACCGTTATCCGGCTCTGCAGCGTGACGTCGACACACGCGAGCAGGCGGTAGCGGGGCGATTCCAGCGTGTCACCGCCGCGTTCGCTCGATTCGACACGGCGTCGGCATGGTTCACTCCCGAGCTGCTGAATGTTCCGCAGGCGACCGTCGCGGAGTGGATCGCCCAAACGCCCGCGCTCGCGCCCTATCGCTTTCCGATCCTGGACGTTTACCGGCGCAAGGCGCATGTGCTCGACGAGAAGGGCGAGCGCCTTGTGTCGCTCGCGAACCAGTTCAGCGACGCGCCGCCGACGATCTATCAGGAGCTCAGCACGTCCGATATCAAGTTCCCGACCCTGCGCCTGGCTGACGGCAGCGATGTCCTCCTCACCCCGGGCAATTACAGCGCCCTGCTCCAAAACAACCGGGTGCAGGAGGAGCGCGGCAAGGCGGCGGCCGCTCACGTCGGCACGTACGGCGCGACTGCGCACACGTACGCGGCGATCTACAACGCCACTTTGCAGCGCGACCAGTTTCTCGCCCAGGCGCGCAACTTCGACAGCACACTCGACGCGGCCCTCGACGCCAATGCCATTCCCCCCGCCGTCGTGGAGACGCTGATCGATGCGACGCGCTCGGGCGCCGAGCCGTTTCGCCGTTACGCGAGACTGCGCCGCAAGCTCCTCGACCTGCCGAGCTACCACCTCTACGACGGTGTGATGCCCATCTACCGCAGCGAGGCCACTTATCCGTACGAGCAGGTACTTAAGCTCGCCACCGCTTCGGTGGCGCCGCTCGGGGCCGACTACGTGGCGAAGTACAAGCGGTTCGTCTCGAGCGGACGTGTCGACGTGTACGAGAACGAAGGCAAGCGCAGCGGCGCCTACAGTGCCGGCGTGTACGGCGTTGGTCCGTACGTGCTGATGAACTACAACGACAGCCTCGACGCTGCGTTCACGCTCGCGCACGAGGCGGGCCACTCCATGCACACGGTTCTTTCGTACGAGACGCAGCCGTTCGTGACGTCCGGCTACACCATCTTCGTGGCCGAGGTTGCATCGACGACCAACGAGCGCTTCCTGCTCGACGAGATGCTCAAGCACACCACGGATCCCAAGGAACGCTTCCTGCTCCTCCAGCATGCGGTGGATTCGATCGTCGGCACCTTCTTCACGCAGGTCCTGTTCGCCGATTTCGAGTTGCGCGCGCATCGTATCGTGGAGAAGGGCCAGCCCCTCACCACCGACGTTCTGAACCAGCTCTATGCCGCGCTCCTCAAGGAATACTGGGGTGATGCCGTGACGGTCGACGATTTCTACAAGTGGACATGGGCGCGCATTCCTCACTTCTTCAACACGCCGTACTACGTCTACCAGTACGCAACCTGCTTCGCTTCGTCAGCCCAGCTGTACGACGCGATGACGACCGGCTCGCCCGACTCCCGCAATGCGGCTACTGATCGTTACCTGACGCTTCTTCGCAGCGGCGGTAACGACCATCCGATGACGCAACTCAAGAACGCTGGTGTGGACCTGACGCAGCGCGCGACGATTCAGGCGGTCGTCGACCAGATGGACAAGCTCGTGACGCAGATGGAGACCGAGGCGGCGAAGATCCGCTGATGGACGAAAACCTGCAGCGTGAGCTCCTCGCTGCCGCGCGCGGTGCCCTGTCGCGCGCGTATGCGCCTTATTCCGGGTTTCGCGTCGCCGCCGCGCTGCTCCTGGACGATGGTGCCATCGTCACAGGCGTCAACGTCGAGAACGTTTCTTACGGCCTGACGATTTGCGCCGAGCGTTCGGCGATGGTCACCGCGGTAGGCGCCGGACACGAGCGCGTTCGCGCCGTTGCGATCGCGACCGATCCCTCGGGCCCTTGCACCCCCTGCGGGGCCTGTCGTCAGGTGCTGGCCGAATTCGCCACCCAGGAGGCCGTCGTAATCGTCGAATCAACGCCCGGGCAGGTGCGCCTGCTCGAGCTGTCCGCTCTCCTTCCGGAGGCGTTCAGCAGAATCCCGGGTCGCCCCGCCTAGCCGACCTACTCGAGCTTGCCCACGCGGCGAACCGCCTCGCCGAGCTTCTTCGCATCGGCATCCCAGAACGTACGCATCTCCGGAGCGTCGAGATACTGCACCGGTGTTTGCACCGTTCCGAGCACCGCGACAAAGGCGGGGTCGCTCGCGACGCTCCGGGCGGCCTCGCGCAATCGGGCGATGACCGGTTCCGGAGTCCCGGCGGGGGCGAACAGGCCGGACCACTGGAAGAAAACGGCGTCGTAGCCGGACTCCGTCAGCGTCGGTGCTTCGGGCAAGGACACGAGCCGCTTGTCGCCCCACGACGCAAGCACACGCACCTTGCCCGCCTTCACGTGCTGGATGACCGTCGAGGGTCCGGTGGCGAGCGCGTCCACGTTGCCGCCGAGAAGGCCGACCACCGCGGGGCCGGCGCCCGTGTAGGGAACGTGCAGCAGCTTGATGCCGGCGCTTTGCGCGAGCATTTCCATCGGCATGTGCATCGTGCCGTAGTTTCCGGACGAGCCATAGGTGATCGCTCCAGGACGCTTCTTCGCGTCCGCCACGAACTCCTGCACCGTTTTCCACGGGCTGTCGGCCCGCACGGCCAGCACCGTCGGGTCGGCCGTGAAACGCGCGATCGGCACGAACTGGTTGAGCTGGAACATGGGTGGTCGCCCGATCACCTTGTCCGCTTCGGGAATAATCGAGATGGAAGACAGCGTGAGCAGCAGGGTGTACCCGTCGGGCTTCGCCTTCGCCACGTATTGCATGCCGATCCCGCCGCCCGCGCCGGCCTTGTTCTCGATCACTACGGGCTGCTTCAGCAACCGGCTCATCGCGTCTGCGGTAGGGCGGGCGACGATGTCCGCGACCCCGCCGGGCGGGAACGGCACGACCATGGCGATGGGCTTGCTGGGATAGGGCTCCTGTGCGGCGGCGATGGCGCACCAGAACGCACATGCCAGGAGCGCAAAGCGGGTCGTCGAAAGTCGCACGAAGTCCTCCAGCAGTGAGCGACGCAAATCGCGATTGCGCGGCGTCGTTTGGCGCGGGTTCAGATCCAACGGAAAATTATAGCCGGCGCTCACCAAAGTCGCCTTGTGACCATTGCTTCAGTCGCTCGGTCATCCTCCTGTGGTGGGAGCCGGCCCAATATACGCGGCGACACTGCGGGCAACTCCGCGCGCTCGCCACCGCGACGTCCGTCGGCCGATCCGCGCTGCACACGTCGTCAGAACATGTGCTGGCCGCCGTTGATGGCAATGTTGGCGCCCGTCACGAACGCAGCTTCCTCGCTCGCGAGATACGCCACAAGGCCCGCGACTTCCTCCGGCTTGCCGAGCCTGCCCATCGGGATCTGCGGCACGATCTTTGACTCAAGCACTTCCTGCGGAATGGCCATCACCATCTGCGTACCGATGTATCCGGGCGAAATGGTGTTCACCGTGACGCCCTTGCGCGCCACCTCGAGTGCGAGCGCCTTGGTGAAGCCATGCATGCCCGCCTTCGCAGCGGAGTAGTTGGTCTGGCCAAAGGCGCCCTTCTGACCATTGACCGATGAGATGTTGATGATGCGCCCCCAGCCGCGCTCGAGCATGCCGTCGGCCACCTGCTTGGTCATGTTGAAGCAGCTGTCGAGATTGGTCTTCATCACCGAATCCCAGTTGATCTTGTCCATCTTCCTGAACGTCATGTCGCGCGTGATTCCGGCATTGTTGATGAGCACGTCGACCGGTCCCACCTCGCGCGTGACGGTGGCTACGCACTCGACGCAACTGTCGAAGTTCGACACGTCGCACGGATACGCATGAAAGGCAAAGCCCTGCTCACGCATCGTCGACAGCCACTTCTGCACCTTGGTGTTGCCCGGCGAGTAAGTGGTGACCACCTTGTCGCCGAGTGCCGCCAGCTTGATGCAGATCGCTTCACCCAGGCCGCCCATGCCGCCCGTTACCAATGCCACACGTGTTTGTTCCGCCATTTCGATCTCCTCCTGTGCCGCGTTGCGCGGGACGGCCCCAGCGCCGCTCGCGTCCCACCTTCTGTGCCGACGATGTTGTTGGTGGTGGTGCCCGATTCAACGTTCCACGGCGAGCGCGACACCCATGCCGCCGCCGATGCACAGTGACGCGAGGCCGCGCTTGGCGTCGCGGCGCTGCATCTCGTGCAACAACGTGACGAGCACCCGCGCACCCGACGCTCCGATCGGGTGACCGATGGCGATTGCACCGCCATTCACGTTGATCCTGCTCGTGTCCCAGCCCATTTCCTTGTTCACCGCGCATGCCTGGGCGGCAAACGCCTCGTTGATCTCCATGAGGTCCAAATCCGAAGCCTTCCACCCGGCTTTTTCGAGGCACCGCCTGGACGCCGGCACCGGTCCCATGCCCATGACCGCGGGATCCACTCCGGCCGATGCGTAAGCGCGGATGCGCGCAAGCGGCGTGAGGCCGAGCTCGCGCGCGCGATTGGCCGACATCACGAGCAGCGCCGCAGCCCCGTCGTTGATACCGGAAGCGTTCGCCGCGGTGACCGATCCATCTTTGGCGAACGCCGGCCGCAGGGCCGCGACGGACTCGATCGTGGTTCGGGCCTTGACGAACTCGTCGTGCGCGAATGCGGTCGGGTCGCCCTTGCGCTGCGGAATCATCACCGGAACGATCTCATCCTTGAGCTTGCCGGCGGCTTGCGCGGCCTCGGCCTTGTTCTGGCTCGCGACGGCGAATTCATCCTGCTCCGTGCGTGAGATGGCATATTGTTTTGCCACGTTTTCGGCAGTCGTGCCCATGTGGTACTGGTTGTAGGCGTCCCACAGGCCGTCGACGATCATCGAATCGACGAGCTTCGCGTCACCCATTCGAAAGCCATCCCGCGAGCCCAGGAGCACATGCGGTGATGCGCTCATGTTCTCCTGCCCACCCGCCAGGACGATGTCCGCGTCGCCACAGCGGATCGCCTGCGCGGCGAGCATCACCGCCTTGAGCCCCGAGCCACACACCTTGTTGATGGTCATCGCGGGGATCGCGTTCGGCAGGCCCGCCTTGATGAGCGCCTGACGCGCCGGGTTCTGCCCGCTGCCCGCGGTCAGCACCTGCCCCATGATGACTTCGGAGATGGTTTCGGGAGAAACGCGACTTTGCTCGAGCAACGCCCGTATGACGATGGCCCCGAGTTCAGGTGCCGGCATCTTCGCCAGTGTTCCGCCGAATTTTCCGACCGCCGTTCGTAGCGCGTGGGTGATCACGATGTCTGTCATGGAAGGTCTCCTCTGTAATGCGTTTGCGCCGGAATGCCCCAGCGGCGAGCGCGGTCTGAGTCATGGTAGCGCACCGAAGACCGGCCTTTGGCAACGGAGCGCGAGTCGCGGGTTCAGGCGACCACTTCCTTGACATAGGTCCCCGGCGCTGCGAGCAACGGCGTGAACATGGCGTTGCCGGGCTTGCGCGGTGCCGCCCGCTCACCTCCGCCACGTCTGGCAAGCCACGCGCCCCAATGCGACCACCAGCTCCCGGGCTTTTCTTCGGCGCCTGCAAGCCACCGGTCCGGATCTTTCTCGATGCTCGCATTCACCCAGTAGCTGCGCTTGTGCTTGGCCGGGGGATTCACCACGCCCGCAATGTGCCCGGATGCACCGAGCGTGAACACCACGTCGCCACTGACGAGTGCCGTGGTCGCATACGCCGAGTGCCACGGCACGATGTGGTCCTCGCGCGATGCATAGACATAGGTCGGCACATCGATGCGCGAGAGGTCGACCGGTTCACCCAGAAGCTCGAGCGCACCTGGCTCCCGCAAACGGTTTTCGATGTACATGTTGCGCAGGTAATAGACATACATCGGTCCTGGCAGATTGGACGAGTCGCTGTTCCAGTACAGCAGGTCGAACGCGGGTGGCGCCTGCCCCTTGAGGTAGTTGCTGACGACGTAGTTCCACACGAGCTCGTTGGCACGCAGGCTTGCGAACGCGGTCGCCAGCTCGCCGCCCTTCACACGTTGCCCGCCCATCAGCGCGGGCTCGCGTGAGCTCAGGAACTCGGGCGATACGAAAACGCCGATGTCGCCGGGGTCTGTATAGTCGAGGAGCGTCGTCAGAAAGCTGGCACTCGCCACCGTGCGGTCGCCCCGCGCGCGCAGCACCGCGAGCGCACACGCGAGAATCGCACCGCCGACACAGAAGCCGAGCGCGTTGACCGTGCTGCTCTTCGCGATCTTCCGCACGACGTCGAGTGCCGTAAGCACGCCCTGATCGACGTAATCTTCCCAGGTGAGGTGACCGAGCGGCTCGGGAATGTTGCGCCAGGAGATCATGAAGACGGTATGACCCTCGCCCACTGCCCAGCGCACGAACGAGTTCTCCGGTTGCAGGTCGAGGATGTAGTACTTGTTGATGCAGGGCGGGGAGATCACCAGCGGACGTTTGTGCACGCGCGCGGTCGTCGGCGCGTACTGGATGAGCTCCATGACCGCGTTCCGATAGACCACACTGCCGGGCGTGATCGCGATGTTGCGCCCGAGCTCGAACGCGGCCTCGTCACTCATCGAGATGCGGCCTTTGCGCGCGTCGGCCAGGATGTTGGCGATTCCCGAGCGCAGGCTTGCTCCGTTGCTCTCAATGGCGAGCTTCCACACTTCGGGATTGGTAGCGGGAAAGTTGGAAGGCGCCATGGCGTCGATCAGCTGGCGCGTCATAAAATCGATGCGGCGCTTCTCGGATGCAGGCAGCGGCGCGAGGGCGGCGAGCTCGCGCAGGTACTCCGAGGTGAGGAGATAATGCTGCTTCAGAAGCGCGAAGTAGGGCAGGGCATTCCACTCCGGTGCCAGAAAGCGGCGGTCGCCCGAGCGAGATTCGGCGATCGCCGGCAGCCCGCCCTGCGGGTGAAGCATCGCCTGTTGGGCCGCTATCCACAGCGCCTGAAATCGCGGCTGATATCGCGCGTTGAGCGCTGCAACAGATTGCGCATGATCGAGGGCTTCAGCGACCGGCGTGCCGGCCCCTGCGACCGCGGACGTGGCGCTCGCGGCTGCCGCCGCGCCGTGGCGGGTCGCTGCAGTGGTCCACCAGCGCGACCAATCGCTTGCGAGCGCCTGCCAGCCCGTGCCGAGCGCGGACCATTGACCGCCCAGGTCGCGCGTGAGATCGCTCGAATCGTCACGCATGCATCACCTCATCGACTCTTGACGGAAATCCCGTGCACCTCGTTCTGATTGCCTGGCTGTATGTCATTGGCGTGATCGCTCTCAATGCCGCGCATGCGGTGCTCGGCCTATTGCTCTTTGTCAGCGTGGGGCTCGGTCCGGTTCTCGGCTGGCTCGTCATGCGGGCAAGACAGCTTCGATCCAGAAGAGAGCAAGGGGTCTCAGGGCTCCAGAAGCACGTGCACCAGCGCGATGACGCCGATTCCTAGGCCGATCAGCACGAGCTGCTTCGCGGTTTCGAGTGGCTCGGCGCGTCGGTGCAATGCCGGGATGAGGTCGGCAACGGACACATACAGGAGACTCGCAGCCGCGAGCGCCAGCACGGTGGGCAGGAGGTCTTCCATCCGCGCCAGGAACAGATAACCGACGAGCCCGCCCAGCAACGTGGCGCTACCGGTCGCGACGTTGTAGGCAAAGGCCTTGGAGCGGCGAAAGCCGGACATGATCAGGATCGCGAAATCGCCGACCTGCTGCGGGATGGCATGCGCAATGATGGCGACCGTGGTGGCGATGCCGAGCGCCGGATTGGCGAGGAACGAGGCGGCGATCACGATGCCATCGCAGAAGTTGTGCACGCTGTTGCCGATCAGGATCATGAGACCGGAGCGGCCACTGTCGTGCAGCTCGCCGGGCACGTGACCATGAGGGTGCGCCGACGCCTCCGCTTCGCCGTGGCTGTGCCTCCACAGCACGAGCTTCTCCAGCAGGAAGAAGGCGAGGAGGCCGCACAGCACGGTGATCATCACGCCCTGCGGCGCGCCGTGCTCCAGCGCATGCGGCAACAGTTCGAGAAATACCGCGCCGAGGAGCGCGCCGACCGCAAAGCTCACCAGACGCCCGATGCGTGAAGGTGGCAGTACGAGGGTTCCGGCGGCCGCAGCGGTCGCGAGGACACCGCCGGACAGACATGCGAGCACGGTGGCGAGAAGCGCGTTCATGTGTTCTCGCGCTGCAGCCAGATGAGCGCCGCCATTCGCCCGCTGTCGCGCTCGCGTCGATAGGAGAAAAACTGCTCGGCCTGCGTGCGCGTGCAATGATCGCCGCCCGCCACGTCGAGGATGCCTTGCGCAGCGAGTCGTCTACGCGCGAGCGCATAAAGATCACCGTGCCATCGGTCCGGGCCGGTCTGCCCGAAGCACGCGATGCCGCCCGGGTCGCCCGCGCTGCAGGCCTCCAGCACTTCGCGTCCGACCTCGAATCCGTTCGGACCGAGCGCGGGTCCGAGCCATGCCACCTGCCTTGCGCTGCCCAGGGCACGCATTGCATCCACAGTGGCTTCGAGCACGCCTGCGGCAAGGCCGCGCCATCCCGCGTGCGCGACGCCGACGCAGCAACCCGCACCGTCGGCCAGAAGCACCGGCAGGCAATCGGCGACGCGCACGGCACACACGAGCTCCGGATCAGCCGTGACTGCGCCGTCGGCCTCGGGCCACCCATCCGGCCGCGAATGACGGTCGAGCGTCACCACGCCACGGCCGTGGACCTGATGCAGCCAGTGCGGCTCACCCGGCAGCAGCGAACGCAATCGTCGCCGGTTCTCCCTCACCATCGCATCGTGGCTGTCATGACCGCCCAGGTCGAGCGTTGCGCGCGCACCCCCAGAGACGCCTCCGGCACGGGTCGTCATGAGCGCACGAACGCGCGCCGGCGCACGCCACTGCGGCACGATGCAATCACGCTCCGCCACCAGCTCGGCACCCGCCGTCACCGTCATCCTTGCCATCGGGTGGGGTGCGCAGGCATCAACTTGCCCGCGCCTGTACACGTTGCCTCAACGAGTCCAGCAAGCCCGCCAGATCTTCGGGCAGTGGTGAGCGCCAGGAGCACAGACGTCCGCTCGCAGGATGCGTCAGATCGAGGCGCGCGGCGTGGAGGGCTTGACGCGGAAATTCGACCGCCTGAGCCTTGCCGTACACCGGATCACCGATGAGCGGGTGGGAGAGCGACGCGAGATGCACCCGGATCTGATGCGTGCGCCCGGTCTCCAGACGACACGCGATCGAGGTGGCGACGCCAAAGCGCTCGAGCACGCGATAGTGGGTGCGCGCGGGCTTGCCGTTCGCCACCACCGCCATGTGGGTGCGACGCGTCGGATGCCGCCCGATCGGCGCATCGACGGTTCCATCCTGCGCAATGTCTCCTGCGGCAACCGCTGCGTATTCGCGGCGCACCGTATGCGCCTGCAACGCGCGTACCAGCGCGGTTTGCGCCTCCAGCGTTTTGGCAACCACGAGGAGCCCGGTCGTGTCCTTGTCGAGGCGATGCACGATACCCGCCCGTGGCACACCGGCAAGATGCGGCGCGTGGTGCAGCAACGCGTTGAGCAGGGTGCCCTGCCAGTTGCCGCTCCCGGGATGCACCACGAGACCCGCGGGCTTGTCGATCACCAGGAGGGTGTCATCCTCGTGCACGATGTCGAGCGCGATCGCTTCTGCGGTGTACGCCTGCTCGTGCTCGTCGGGCGCGGGGCGCAGCACGACGTCCTCGCCGCCCTTCACCTTGTAACGCACGTCGATGCTTCTGCCGTCGACCGTCACCCGGCCGCTTTCGATCCATGTTTGCAGTCGGCTGCGCGAGAACTGCGGCAGAACCCGCGCCAGTGCCTGGTCGAATCGACTGCCTGCGAGCGCAACCGGCAACGCGAGCGTCAGCTTGCCGTCCGGCTCACGCGTGATGTCCTCCGCTATAATGCCGAGCTTGTTTGCCACGAGATCGCCGATGTCCGTTTCATCGTGTTCATTGCTGTTTGCACGGATGCGCAGCGCATCGCAAGGGGCGATCGCGCAAACGCGCACGTTCGTTTTCGCATGCCTGCTTTTGGGTGGGTTGGGCGGCTGCGGGCTGCTGCCGGATCTCAAGGACGAGACCGCCGGGTGGAGCGCCGAACGCCTGTACAAGGAAGCGCACGACGAGCTCGTATCGGCAAATTATACGCGCGCGACGAAGCTCTTCGACACGCTGGAATCGCGCTATCCCTATGGTCGTCTGGCGCAGCAGGCCATTCTCGAGAACGCCTATGCGAGCTATCGCAACGGCGATACGGCCACAGCCGCCGCAGCGTGCGACCGGTTCATCCGCACCTACCCCAACCATCCCAGCGTCGACTACGCGTATTACCTCAAGGGGCTCGTCTATTTCCGTGAGGATCAGGGCGTGCTCGGGTATGTGTACGAAGCCGACCTTTCGGAACGCGAGCCCAAGGGCATGCGCGAGTCGTTCGATGCGTTCAAGGAGCTCGTCGCCAAATTTCCGCAAAGCCGCTACGCGCAGGATTCCGAGGCGCGCATGCGCTACCTCACCAACTCACTCGCGCTCTACGAGGTCAAGGTAGGTCGCTACTACTACGGGCGCGGTGCGTACGTGGCGGCGGTGAATCGGGCGCAGCTCGCGCTCACCAATTACCCGCGCACTCCGGCGACGGAGGACGCACTCGATCTGCTCGCGGCGAGCTATGATCATCTGGGATTGACGCAGCTGCGCGATGACGCCATGCGCCTGCTGAAATCGACGTTCCCGAACAGCCGCTATCTTGCGGGGTCGCCGTCGCGACCCTGGTGGAAGATCTGGTAGCTGACCGTCACGCGAGCACGGACGCAGATGCATCGGACTCGCTCGCTTCGAAAAACGCCTCCACGGCGGCAAGCTCGCGGGTTCGCCGCATCGGGGGCAGGCTTCTCCAGATCCGTTTGCCATAAGGCTTGTCGACGAGCCGCGGATCACACAGCATGAGCACGCCCCGATCTGTTTCGGTCCGGATCAGACGGCCAGCGCCCTGCTTGAGGCTGATCACCGCCTGGGGCAGCTGATAATCGAAGAACGGATTGCCGCCGCGTGCACGAAGATCCTCGAGACGCGCGGCGAGCAGGGGATCGTCGGGCGGCGCGAACGGCAGCTTGTCGATCACCACCACCGAGAGCGCTCCGCCCGGCACGTCGACGCCCTCCCAGAAACTCTGGCTTCCGAGCAGCACTGCATTGCCGAGCTCGCGAAAGCGCAGCAGGAGCTCCGAGCGTGATCCTTCACCTTGCACGAGCACGGGCCAGGTGACGCCTTCACGCTGCATGTGCTCCTGCAGCATCTCGCGCGCAGCCCTGAGTGCTCTCAATGTAGTGAACAGCAGGAACGCGCGTCCGCCGCTTGCCTTGAGCACGGGCATCGCGGCGTCCACGACGGCCTGGGTATGCTCGCGTGAATTGGGCGGAGGCAGATTGCGCGGCACATACAGCAACGCCTGCGCCGTGTAGTCGAACGGGCTCTCCCAGCAGCCGGTCGTGCAATCGTCGAGGCCAAGCTCCCGTTGATACAGTGAGAAGTCGCGCCCGACTGCGAGCGTGGCCGAGGTGAAGATCCACGCCCGTCCGGACTCGGTCACCTGCTTCGAGAACGTATCGGCGATGGACAGTGGAGAAGCCTCCAGTTGCCAGCCGGTGGCGGTCACGTCGAGCCAGCGCACCCATCCTGCCGCCCCGCTGTTGGTTGCGTCGTCAGCAGCGCGCCAGCGGCCGAGAATGGCGCTCGCCTCTTCGGCACGCCGTGCACATTGCGACAGCGTTTCGCTGCGCTCCGCGAAGAGGCCGAGCTCGGTCGCAAGCCGGTCGAGTGCGGCTGCGAGCTCGCCGAGCGCCTCCGAAAATCCCGCGCGCGCCATGGCGGCGGCACGGGGCAACTTTTCCGGCAACTCTCCGGCCGCGAGGCGCAGCTTGCGGGCGGCCGGCACGATGCCGCCGGCTGCGTCAGGGAGATCGCGCACCTCCTTCGCGTCGGCGCGGGCCGCGACTTCGCTGTCGCGCGCGAGCTCCGTCAGCTGCCCTCCGCTGATCTGCTCGCCGAAGAAAAGCGTCGCGGTATCGGGCAGCTGGTGCGCTTCGTCGAGGATCACCGTGTTGCAGGCAGGAAGAAGCTCGGCCAATCCTTCGTCGCGCAGCATCACATCGGCGAAGAAGAGATGGTGATTGACCACGACGACATCCGCCTCGAGCGCCGCCTTGCGCGCCTTCAGCACGAAGCAGTCGTTGTGATGGGCGCAATCGGCGCCCAGGCAGTTGTCGCGCGTGGAAGTCACCAATGGCCAGATGGTTGCCTGCTCGGGCACGTCGGCGAGCTCGCTGCGATCTCCGGTGCGCGTGCGTTTGGCGAACTGCACGATCTTGCCGAGGTGGCGGGCATCGTCGCGCGAGGGAAGCCGGCCGTCGGCGGCCGTGCGCGCGAGGTAGTGGTGACACACGTAGTTCGCGCGACCCTTGAGCAGCGCAAGCGTCACGGGCACCCCAAGGGCTGCGCGCACCAGGGGCAGATCGCGCGCGAAAAGCTGGTCCTGCAGCGTCTTGGTTCCCGTCGAAACGATGACCTTGCCGCCGCACAGGAGAGCCGGGACGAGATACGCGAAAGTCTTGCCAGTGCCGGTGCCCGCCTCGGCGATCAGCGCCGTGCGTTGCGTGATCGCCTGCGCGACAGCCCGCGCCATCGCGAGCTGTTCGGAGCGAAAGCGAAAGTTGGACAGCATCGCAGCGAGCGCACCGTGCTCTCCGAAGATCGCGTCGAGCTCGGCATGGAGCGGACCGGCGGCGCCGGGAGCTTCGGAAGCGTTCAGTTTGGGCGGCGCTTGGCGCCCGCAGCGCGCCGGGCGGGCGGTGAAGCGCTGGCGGCCCGCGTCGTTTGCTTCGGCTGATCAACGAGCGCGGAGCGAATGACCTCGGCGCTGGTGTGGAACGTGTCGTACGCCTGATCCACTCGCGCCTGATACTCGGCGTCGGTTTCCGGCGGGTTCCAGCGCAGCGCGGCGAGCGCCTGCAGCCACAAGTCATGCAGCGAGCGGAGAGCTTCAAGCGCCGCCTGGCTGCCGCTCGCTTCACGCAGCGCCGCCTGATACGGCCTCGCCATCGAGCCCTTGTGCTTGTCCACGCAGTACTCGCTCTTCGATCCGTTGACACCCTCTTCGGCGTGCTCGATGCCGAATTCGAGGAGCTCGATATGCTTCACCTGCTTGCACATCGTGTAGAGGTGCTCCACCGCGTCGAGAAAGCAGTCGACGCCTACCGTGGTGACATTGGGACAGATGTAGGTCTCGGGCTTCGGTCGGGGCTCGGCCTTGGCAGGCGCTGCCGCGGCGCTCCCGGCCATTGCAAGCAGCGCGACGAAGGCGAGAAACATGCGCGTGCGGGCGAGCACGGCGGCGAATGAAGTCATGGATGCTGCACGGTAATCGGGCGAGATCCGCATGCTAGCGCGGCCGTGCGCCGCGCTCAACTCCAACGAACGACCATGATCGCCCGTGCAGCCCCGCAGCGCCCTTAGATGGTGACGCCGCCGGAGACTTCGATGACGGCGCCGTTGATGTAACTTGCCTCGTCCGAGGCGAGCCAGGCGTAGGTGTTGGCGACTTCCTCGGGCCGTCCGAGACGTCCCATCGGCACCTTGTCCTCCATCATCTTGATCACCTTCTCGGGCATGCTCTTCAGGATCGGCGTCTCGATGAAACCCGGACAGATCGCGTTGGTGCGGATGCCCTTGCGGCCGAGCTCCCGGGCCCACGTCTTCACCATGCCGATGACGCCGAACTTGGTGGCAGCGTAGTTCGTCTGTCCGAAGTTGCCATAAAGACCGACGATCGAAGAGGCATTCAGGATGCAGCCCGAGTTCTGCTCCAGCATGATGTCCACAACGGCCTTGGTGCAGTTGTAGACGCCTTTCAGGTTCACGTCGATGACGCGATCGAATTGATCGTCCGTCATCTTCTTGAGTTGGGCGTCGAGCACGATTCCCGCATTGTTGACGAGCGTGTCGATGCGTCCCCACTTGGCCATCACACCCTCGACCATCCTCGCGATGCTCTGCTTGTCGGTGACATCGACCCGGAACGCGATGGCTTCCTTGCCGCCCTCGGTCAACTCGCGCGCGGCTGTGAAGGCGGATTCCTCGTTGATGTCGCACACGGCGACCTTCGCACCCTCCGCGGCGAACTTCACCGCAGTGGCAAGACCGATCCCCTGACCGGCGCCCGTGATGATCGCGACTTTATTGACTAACCGCATGGAGCGTCTCCTTGGAGCCGGCGGCAGGTGCACGCCAGGCCAGAAACGGCATTATAGATGGATTGGTGCAATGCACCATCGACGGCAGACGGCGATTCGAGCGTGCGTGGGCCAAAAAACGACACCAGCTCAGCGGCTTGCATTGAGCTGGCCCACTCTGGTGCATGGCGGGCGCCCCGGCGGCGGTGCAGCGTGCGGCACCGCAATGCAAGCGCACCCGCGACAGC
>JALYXY010000074.1 GCA_030946875.1 Pseudomonadota bacterium
CTCCATGCCCGGCAGAGCCGCATCCATCGCACGCCGTGCGAGCTCCGCGAGCTCGTCGGCCGAAAGCGGCTCGAGCACGTACACCGCAGCGCGTGACAGGAGCGCGCTGTTCACTTCGAACGATGGATTCTCGGTGGTCGCGCCGATGAACGTCACGATGCCCTGCTCGACGTACGGCAAAAACGCGTCCTGCTGTGCCTTGTTGAAGCGATGCACTTCGTCGACGAAGAGGATCGTGTGTCGGCCCGTCGCGGCAAGCGACGCCTGTGCGCGGGCGACAGCCTCGCGGATGTCCTTGACTCCGGACAGAACAGCCGAGAGCGCGGTGAAATCGGCATTGAAAGCATCCGCCATGAGGCGGGCAAGCGTCGTCTTGCCGACACCGGGCGGACCCCACAGGATCATGGAGTGCGGCTTGCCCGACGCGAAGGCCACCGCAAGCGGCTTGCCGGCGGCGAGCAGATGCCGTTGCCCGATGACATCGGCCAGCGTCTTCGGCCGCAACTGTTCAGCGAGCGGGACGGCGCTGAGTTGCGTCGATTCAGGCGCGCTGAACAGGTCGTCGGCCACGGTCGGCGCTATTCACCCACGATGTCCGCCCCGCGCGGTGGCGTAAAGCGGAATTGTGCCGGATCCACTGCGGCATTGCGTTCGAAAGCCGCGAAGTCGAGCTGCGTCACCTGACCGAAGTTGTCGACGAGCTCCATGCGACGCGGAAGATTGTCGGAGAAGCCGATGCGCACTTCCTGGAATCCACTCTCCTGGTTCTTGGGTTTTGCGTTCACCCATTCGAGGCCGTCGCTCGAGATGCCGCCGGTCAGCGAAAAATTGCGCTCCAGAGAATTGTCGCCGGCTAGCAATGCGGCAGGGCTCGAGCCAAGCGCCTGTCCCAGCTTCTTCACGATGACCTGGTTCAGATCCTTGTCATAGATCCACAGCTTGTCGCCGTCGCCGACGATCACCTGCTGAAATGGCTTGTCGTAGCTCCAGCGGAATTTTCCGGGGCGCGCAAAGGCGAAACTCCCGCTCGACTGCTGGGGCGCGCGGCCGGAGCGCACCGTCACCGTCTGGGTGAAGCTCGTGCGGGCGCTTCGCGTTCCGTCGAGAAATGCGCGGAGTTGATCGAGGCCGGAGCCCGCCGCGTTCAACGAGACTCCCGCGATCAGTGCAGCTACCATGGCGCGAAGGGCGCAGAAGCCAACGCGACCGTTGCATCGACGAAACATCTTCAAGTCCCTGGAATGTTGGCAATGCAGTTGCCGACGGCGTCGAGCACGACGTAGGAGTGGTCGAGACCGCCATAGCGCCTGGCGCCGCGGACCTCCTTGTACTGGCGCGCGAATATCCGCCAGGAGTCGAACGCCATCTCCGGCTCGAAATCGCAGCCGCTGACGAACAACGTTGGACCGCAGAACTCCGCCGGCAGCAATGCCTTCGCGCGCGCCATAGCCTGCTCCGCGCTGATCCGTGGCGCGTCGGCGGGAAGGTCGTGCGGGCAGGCCGTCCCCTCACGGTAGACCAGCACC
This sequence comes from Pseudomonadota bacterium, assembly GCA_030946875.1. Classification (GTDB taxonomy): domain Bacteria; phylum Pseudomonadota; class Gammaproteobacteria; order Burkholderiales; family Casimicrobiaceae; genus CAIWHR01. The sequence continues at coordinate 1,527 of JALYXY010000074.1, forward strand.
GGCCCCGAAAGTGCCGTGGGAGCGACGAGGCAGAGCGCAGCGACAACGACAGCTCTTGCACGGTACCGGAGCGTACATGCGAGTTTGGAATCGATGCCGGGCCCGCAGCCGGCGGGACTCGACATGACGGTGGCGTGTCGGGCCCGCATGCGCTCACGCGCGGCTGAACGCATCTCGTGCGTCACGCCTCGGTCTTGCTTGCGGGTACGAGCACCTCGCGGTTGCCGTTGGTCTGCATCGGCGATACGAGTCCTGAACGCTCCATCTGCTCGATGAGCCGGGCGGCGCGGTTATAGCCGATTCGAAGGTGCCGCTGCACCAGCGAGATCGATGGGCGGCGCGTCTGCAGAACGATTTGTACGGCCTGATCGTACATGGCGTCCGCTTCGCCGTCGGCCTGCTCGACACCCACGGCATCGCTTCCCGCCTCGCTTGACCCGCCCTCGAGAATGCCGTCGAGGTACTGCGTGACGCCATTGGCCTTCAGGTGCTCGACGACGCGATGGACTTCGGCATCCGACACGAAAGCGCCGTGCACGCGCTGCGGATAGCCAGTGCCCGGTGGCAGGAACAGCATATCGCCCTGCCCGAGCAGCGTTTCGGCACCCATCTGGTCAAGGATGGTGCGCGAGTCGACCTTGCTTGCCACCTGGAAGGCGATGCGCGAAGGAATGTTGGCCTTGATGAGTCCGGTGATCACGTCGACAGAGGGTCGCTGGGTCGCGAGGATCAGATGAATCCCTGCCGCGCGAGCCTTTTGCGCGATGCGTGCGATCAGCTCTTCGATCTTCTTGCCCGTGATCATCATGAGATCAGCGAGCTCGTCGATCACCACCACGACGACCGGCATCTCCTCGATGGGCTCAGGCTGATCGGGCGTGAGAGAGAACGGATTCGTGAGCGCCTTGCCCGCTTTCTTCGCTTCGGCCACCTTGACGTTGTAGCCCGCGAGATTGCGCACGCCGAGCGTCGACATGAGCTTGTAGCGACGCTCCATCTCACCGACACACCAGTTGAGCGCGTTACCCGCGAGCTTCATGTCGGTGACGACAGGTGCAAGCAGGTGCGGAATGCCCTCGTACACCGAAAGCTCGAGCATCTTCGGATCGATGAGCAGCAGCCGCACCTGACGCGGCTCGGCCTTGTAAAGGAGCGAAAGGATCATCGCGTTCACGGCCACCGACTTGCCGGAGCCCGTGGTTCCGGCCACCAGCAGATGCGGCATGCGCGCGAGATCGGCGATGACCGGCTTTCCGGCGATGTCCTTGCCCAACGCGAGCACCAACGCGCTCGGCGCATCGTTGTAAACGGCTGACGACAGAATCTCCACGAGCTTGACCACCTGCCGCTTGGGGTTCGGCAACTCGAGGCCCATGTACGCCTTGCCGGGGATGGTCTCGACGACCCGGATCGATACCACCGACAAGGCCCGCGCCAGGTCCTTCATGAGGTTGACGATCTGCGCACCCTTCACGCCCACCGCCGGCTCGATCTCGTAGCGAGTGATGACGGGACCCGGGTAGGCAGCGAGCACCTTCACCGCGACGCCGAAGTCGGCGAGCTTGCGTTCGATGAGGCGCGAGGTGTATTCGAGTGTCTCGCTGCTCACCGACTCCGTGGCCGGTGGCGCATCCTCGAGCAGCGAAAGCGGCGGCAGCGGCGAATCCGGCAGCTCCTGAAACAGCGGCCGCTGTTTTTCCTTCACCACGCGCTCGGATCGCGGCACCTCGAGCACCGGGGGCACCACCACGATCGGCTCGTGCTCGGGCGTGTCGTGCTTCACCTGATCGACGATGGCTTCGCGCTCCGCGGCTGCTTGCTCCCCGACCTTGCGATCAGCGTGCTCTTCCCAGCGTCGCCTGGCGTGCGCGAACGCCGTCTCGAGCGCCATGCCGACGCGCTCCATGAGCCGCAGCCACGACATGCCGGAGAAGAGCGACCAGCCGATCGCGAACGCCACCAGTAGAACGAGCGTCGCGCCGTTGAAGCCCATCGCGTGCGCAAGCCCGTTGCCGAGAAAGCCGCCGAATGCACCGCCCGGGGCGAGCGGCAAACTCGCAGGCAGCCGATAGAAACGCAGCGCCTCGACCGAAGCGCTCGACAGGAGCACCAGCGCAAATCCGAGCGTGGCGAGCCCGAGCGGGTGCTCCAGCGAGAGCTCAGGCCGGGCAATGCGCCGGTATCCCGCGGCCACCAGCACCACGCCGGCGACAACCCACCACCAGGCAGAGAAGCCGAAAAGATAGAGCAGGAGATCCGAAAGCCATGCGCCCGCCACGCCGCCGCGATTGACGATGGCATGCGCGGAGCCGGTCGTCGACCAGCCCGGATCGCCGCGAGTATAGGTGCCGAGCACGAGCGCAAGCCACACGAAGGCGGCCACCACGACGAGCCACCACGACTCGCGCACAAGTCGCGCAAAAGGCGGAGAGAGCGACTTCGGGGCTGCGCCATCCCCCCGCGTCGCGCGCACCTTCGCGGAAGACTCCCTACGCTTGAAAAACATGCGTTTGCCGCAAACTCTTCATGCGTGGATTGTACATCCGCCGCAACGCGCGCGGGCAGCCCGGGGTGGAGGGAACCGCGTTGCATGTTGCGAAAATCCATCGGTTAAAATCGGCGACGCCCACTCGGCGCGATGCGCCCGAAATCCGGAACTCCCGCACTCAATCGCCGCAACTCCTCCAGCGGCAGCCACGGCGATCGCTCACCACGGAAAATGCAATGCCCGCCAAGCACGCTCGACTCCTGATCCTGGGCTCCGGTCCGGCCGGATACACCGCGGCCGTCTATGCCGCACGCGCCAACCTGAAGCCTCTGCTGATCACGGGCCTCGCCCAAGGCGGGCAACTCATGACGACGACGGATGTCGACAACTGGCCGGCGGACTTCGCGGGCGTGCAGGGGCCGGAGCTGATGCAGCGCTTCCAGCAGCATGCCGAGCGCTTCGAGACCGAGATGATCTTCGACCACATCCACACGGCGCATCTGCAGGAGCGGCCATTGCGCCTCTCGGGCGACAACGGCGAATACACCTGTGACGCGCTCATCATCGCCACCGGCGCATCGGCGCGCTACCTTGGGCTGCCCTCGGAGGAAGCGTTCATGGGCAAGGGCATCTCGGCGTGCGCCACCTGCGACGGCTTCTTCTACAAGGCGCAGGATGTCGCCGTGATCGGCGGCGGCAACACGGCGGTCGAGGAAGCGCTCTATCTTTCGAACATTGCACGAACGGTCACGGTGGTTCACCGCCGCGACCGTTTCCGCGCCGAGGCGATCCTCGTCGATCGCCTTCTCGGCAAGGCCGACCCTCTCGGCAACGTGCGTGTCCTCTGGCACCACACGCTCGACGAGGCGCTGGGGGATGCCACTGGCGTCACCGGTGCGCGTCTGCGCGACACGCGGACGGGCACAACGCAGGACATTCTGGTCAACGGCATCTTCATCGCGATCGGTCATACGCCGAACACCTCGATCTTCGAAGGCCAGCTCGCAATGACCGGGGGCTACATCCGCGTCAAGAGCGGCACTGAAGGAGGTGCCACCTCGACGAGCATTCCGGGGGTGTTCGCGGCCGGCGATGTCGCGGACCACGTCTATCGACAGGCCGTGACATCGGCAGGCACCGGCTGCATGGCTGCGCTCGACGCCGAGGCCTACCTCGAAAGCATCTAGCCCTTACCTTGCGCCGTGGCGAAACTCGACGAACTGAAGCGACTGATGCAGGCGAAACGCGCGGATGGGCAGCGCGAGGCCGCGCCGGACGACGCAACCGGAACATCGACGGCGTCCACCCCGGGCACGTACCGCAAGGAGCTCGTGCAGCGTGCCCAGCGTGTCATCTCGTCCAAGCGGGCGATCGCCGGCACCAAGCACGCGGAGGGCGACATCGATCTGGCGAAGGCGTTTGCCGATGTGCGCCGGCTTCCGCCGTCCACCCGTGCCCGCATCGAACGGCCGCGTCCTGCCCCCGTCGCGGCCCAACGCATCGCGGATGAGCGCGAGGTGCTGTTGCAGTCGAAATACGGCGACGAGCCCGCGCCGCACACGTGGGAGATCGGCCAGGAACTCGAGGCGGGGCAGACATTCGTGCGGCCCGGGCTTGGCACCGATGTCCTCGGCAAGCTTCGGCGGGGTCATTGGTCATTGCAGGGCGAGCTCGACCTGCACGGTCACACCTCGGACCAGGCACGCGACGCGCTGGCCGATTTTCTGTACGAAGCGCGCCAGCGCGGCTACCGGTGCGTGCGCGTGGTGCACGGCAAGGGTCTCACCTCGCCCAATCGCGAGCCGGTGCTGAAGGGCAAGGTGCGCAAGTGGCTTGCGCACTGGGACGACGTGCTCGCGTACAGCGAAGCCCCACGCCATGCGGGTGGCGGCGGCGCGGTGCTGATCCTGCTGCGCGGCAAGTGACCGTGAGCATCTCCACGCACCGCTCGAGCTGAGGCGCATGGATCTCGACTACTCCGCCGCCGAGCGCGCGTTTCGCGATGAGGTGCGCGGCTGGCTGAACGATCACCTGCCCGCAGATCTGCGCGAGCAGGTGGTTCGGTACGCGCACTTGTCGCGCGAGGACCTGCTGCGCTGGCATCGCATTCTCGCGGCTCGAGGCTGGATCGCACCGGCGTGGCCCGAGGCATGGGGAGGTACCGGCTGGAACGTCGTGCAACGGTACATCTTCGAGGAAGAATGCGGCTACGCGGGCGCGCCTCCACTCATTCCCTTCGGTCTCACGATGTGCGCACCCGTCCTGCTGCGATTCGGGACCGATGCGCAGAAGCAGCACTTCCTGCCGCGGATCTATCACGGGCACGATTTCTGGTGCCAGGGCTACTCCGAGCCGGGGTCCGGATCCGATCTCGCGTCGCTGCGCACCTCGGCGCTCAGGCAAGGCGATCGCTACATCGTCAACGGCCAGAAGATCTGGACGACGCTGGCGCACATGGCGGACTGGATCTTCTGTCTCGTCCGCACGGACGCGGCCGTGGAGCGCAGGCAGGACGGCATTTCGTTCCTGCTCATCGACATGAAGACACCGGGTATCACGGTACGTCCGCTCATCCTCATGGACGGACACCACGAGGTGAACGAGGTCTTCTTCGACGACGTGCAAGTGCCTGTCGACAATCTCGTCCATGAAGAAGGCAAGGGCTGGACGGTGGCGAAGTACCTCCTGGGCCACGAGCGCATGAACACCGCGCGCATCGGCACCTCCAAACGCGAACTCGAGCAGCTGAAGAGGTTCGCTGCGACACAGATGAAAGACGGGCGACCGCTCGATGCGGACGTGCGCTTTCGCGACAAGCTTTCACGGCTCGAGATCGAGCTCATGGCGCTGTCGATCACGAATCTACGCTTCCTGGACGCGCTGCGCGGCGGGCGCGCGCCGGGCGCCGAGATATCGATGCTGAAGATCAAGGGAACGGAGATTCAGCAACGCCTGACCGAGCTCATGCTCGAAGCGGCGGGGCCACAGGCGCAAGCCGTCGCCTCCAGTGCGGCCGCTTCAACGCTCGACCCCTACTTCGCCGCGCTGGCGCCGCGTTACTGCAACATGCGCAAGACGACGATCTACGCGGGTTCCAACGAGATCCAGCGCAACATCATCGCCAAGCAGGCACTGGGGCTCTGACGAGATCACGATGAACTTCGATCGCACCGAAGAGCAGGAGCTCATCGCGGCTTCCATTGCCCGGTTCGTGGAGCGCGACTACACCTTCGAGATCCGCCAGCGCATCGTCGCCTCCGAGTCCGGATGCAGTGACGAGGTATGGCGCAAGATGGCCGAGCTTGGCCTCCTCGGCATCGGGATTCCCGAGGCCTACGGCGGCCTGGGCGGCGGCACGTTGAATGCGATGAGCCTCATGGAAGCGATCGGAGACGCGCTCGTGGTCGAGCCGTGGCTTGCAACCGTGGGCCTCGGGGCGCAGCTGCTCGCGCGTGGCGGCAACGACGAGCAGCGTGAGCGCTATCTCCCCGCGGTCGTCGACGGCTCGCTCCGGCTTGCCTTTGCGCACGATCAACCCGGTGCGCGCCAGGCGACGAGCGATGAGAGCGTCGTGGGTAGGCCCGCGCCTGACGGTTACGTGATCAGCGGGCGCAGGAGCATGGTCGCCCACGCGCAGTCGGCGCACCTGCTGATCGTGCCGGTGCGTAGCGAAGACGCTTTCTCCGCACCGGCGGCAACCCTCGTGATCGTGGCGCGCGATGCGCCGGGCGTGACCTTGCAGGCCTTGCGCATGCTCGACGGCACGCGATCCGCACACGTGACGTTCGACCGCGTTCGGGTCGGCGCCGATGGCGTCATCGGCGCACCCGGCGGAGCGTCGCCGCTCATCGCGCAGGTGATGGACCTGGGCACTGCGCTCATCTGCGCCGAGGCGGTGGGCGCGATACAGTCCGCCAACACGGCGACGCTCGAGTACCTGCGATCAAGGCGACAGTTCGGCGTGCCGATCGGCTCGTTCCAGGCGTTGCAGCATCGCATGGTGGATATGGTGATCGAAGCCGAGCAGGCGAAGTCCATGGCAAGTCTTGCGTGCTCATCCGTCGATACCGAGCATGACGCAACGGCACGGTCGCGGACCGTATCAGCGGCGAAGGTGCGTATCGGTGAAGCCTGCCGCCAGGTGAGCCAGGAGTCGATTCAGCTCCACGGCGGCATGGGGATGAGCGATGAGCTCAAGGTGAGCCACACCTTTCGCCGCCTCACCGCCATTGCGCAGCAGTTCGGCGATGTCGACCACCACCTGAATCGGTTTGCGGCGCTGTCCTCCGCTGCCGCAGGAGTCAATTAGAGGTGCTGCGTCACTGCGCGAGGCAGCGCGGGGTCGGTCGCCTCAGCGCGTGCGCTTCAACATCGCGCCGCCGAAGTAGACGCCCCTGGGCGCGGGGCCCGTCGATCCGTCGGCGTACGGACCGAACGAGCGCTAGACGACCTCGAACAACCCCGCCGCTCCCATTCCACCGCCGATGCACATCGTCACGACGACATGCTTCGCACCGCGGCGTCGACCTTCGATCAGGGCGTGGCCGGTGAGACGCGCACCGGACACACCGTACGGATGGCCGACGGCAATCGCGCCACCATCCACGTTGAGGATCTCGTTGGGGATGCCGAGCGTGTCGCGCGAATAGATCACCTGCACGGCGAACGCCTCGTTCATCTCCCAAAGATCGATGTCGTCGATGCTCATGCCCGTTCGCGCAAGGAGCTTGCGCACCGCGAACACGGGGCCAATGCCCATCTCGTCGGGCTCGCATCCTGCCACCGCAAAGCCGCGGAACACGCCGAGCGGATGGAGACCGCGTCGTGCGGCTTCGCTGTCGCTCATCACGACGCACGCAGCCGCACCGTCTGAAAACTGGCTGGCATTGCCGGCGGTGATGGTGCCGTTGGCCATCGCCGGCTTGATCTTGGCGACAGCGTCGTAGGTCGTGTCGGCCCGGATGCCCTCGTCGGCGGCGAGCGTCACTTCCCTCGTGTAGATGCGCGAAGTTGCCTTGTCCGCCATGCCCATCGTGACGGTGATCGGAGCGATCTCCTCGCTGAACCTGCCGGCGGCTGCCGCGGCGGAGGCGCGCTGCTGGCTTTGCACGCCGTACTCGTCCTGGCGCTCGCGCGAGATGTGGTAGCGCTGCGCCACGGTTTCCGCGGTTTGCAGCATCGTCCAGTAGATCTCGGGTTTCTGCGCGTTGAGCCACGGCTCGCGGTGCATATGCGTGTTGAGCTCGTTCTGCACGCACGAAAGCGCTTCGACGCCACCTGCGACGATGGTGTCGCACTCACCGGCCATGATGCGTTGCGCGGCCATGGCGATCGTCTGCAGGCCCGATGAGCAAAAGCGGTTGATGGTTGCCCCCGGCACGCTGACGGGACAGCCCGCGCGCAGCGCAATCTGCCGCGCAATGTTCCACCCGGTGGCACCTTCGGGCAAGGCGCAACCCATCAGCACGTCGTCGACCTCGTCAGGCGCGATCCCGGCGCGCGACATGGCGTGTTCCACGGCGTGGCCGCCCATGGTCGCGCCGTGCGTCATGTTGAAAGCGCCACGCCAGCTCTTCGCGAGGCCCGTGCGTGCGGTCGATACGATGACAGCTTCAGTCATGTTGTGAAACGCTCCGTTCTGGCGAACGCCGTATTGCAGGGTTGATCGGTCATGCATCGTTGAACGTTTTGCCTTCCGCGGCGAGTCGGGCCAGACGCGGTGCCGGTGTCCAGAACGCCTTGTCCGCATTCGGCATCGCCGCAAATGCGTGCATGCGGCGCATCACGTTGTAGAGCCCCTGCATGTCGGCGTAGAGCATGGGCCCACCGCGGTGCACCGGAAATCCGTACCCGGTGAGATACACGACGTCGATGTCGGAAGCGCGTTGCGCGATCCCATCGTCCAGAATGCGCGCTCCCTCGTTCACCAGCGCAAGGATGCAGCGATCCACGATCTCGTCGGGCGCGATCTTGCGAGCGGTGGCACCGATCTCGTGGCGATAGCTCGTGATGAGGGCTTCGACCGCAGGATCCGGCAATGCATCGCGCCGACCCGCTTCGTAGCGGTACCAGCCCGCACCCGTTTTCTGGCCGAAGCGGCCCTGCTCGCACAACCGGTCAGCCACACGCGAGTACGCCACATGCGGCTTTTCGACGTAGCGGCGCTTGCGGATGCGCCAGCCCACGTCGTTTCCGGCGAGGTCGCTCATGCGGAAGGGCCCCATGGCCATGCCGAAGTTCTCGAGTGCCCGATCCACCTGCGCCGGCGATGCACCCTCCTCCAACAGCAACATCGCCTGCCGGATGTATTGCTCGAGCATCCTGTTGCCGATGAACCCATCGCACACACCCGCCACGACCGCCGTCTTGCCGATGCGCTTCGCAAGCTGCATGACGCTCTTCAGGACCTCGGGTGTGGTCTCCCTGCCGCGAACGACTTCGAGAAGCTTCATCACGTTGGCGGGGCTGAAGAAGTGCATTCCGAGCACGTCCTGCGGGCGCCGCGTGGCCTGCGCAATGCGGTCGACGTCCAGCGTGGAGGTGTTGGTTGCGAGGATCGCGCCCGGTTTCGCGGCGTCGTCGAGCGTTGCAAAAAGCTTCTGCTTGATGTCCATGTCCTCGAACACGGCCTCGATGATGAGATCGGCGTCGTGCACGCGCGCATATTCGGTGCTCGGTTCGAGCCGAGCCATGTTGGCTGCCACCTGCTCCGGCGTGATCCGGCCTTTCTTTGCCGAGGCCTCGTAGTTGGAACGGATCGTCCGCGCGCCCTTGTCGAGCGCTTCGTGCGTCATCTCGATCAGCGTGACGGGGATCTGCGCCGAGAGGAAGGTCATTGCAATGCCGGCACCCATCGTGCCGGCGCCGATAACGGCGACACGCTCGATCGTGCGCGCCGGGGTGTTCTCGCTCACGCCGTCGACCCGCGATGCTGCGCGCTCGGCGAAGAATGCGTGACGCAGGGCCCGTGATTCGGGCGTCTGCATGAGCTCGACGAAGAGTCGCCGCTCGTTGCGCAGGCCCTCATCGAACGGCATGCTGACCGCGCCCGCCACCGCTTCGATGCACTTGCGCGGGGCCGGAAAGTTGCGCGCGACGGCCGTCACGGTGTTGCGCGCGAACGCGAAGTAGGCCTCCGCATTAGGATACTCGACCGCCACGTCGCGCAGGCGTTTGCGCGGCAGCTTCTCCGCGACGATGCGAGCAGCGAGCACGCGCGCAGCGTCGACGACATTCGTGTCGGTCAACGCGTCGAGCAGGCCGGAATCACGCAGCGTGGCGGCCGCAGTGCTCGCGCCGGTCACGATCATGTTGAGCGCGGTCTCCACGCCCACGGCACGCGGCAGGCGCTGCGTCCCGCCCGCGCCCGGCAGCAATCCGAGCTTGACCTCAGGCAGCGCCAGCATGGCCTTGGCGTGGGCGACGCGGTAGTGACAGCCGAGGGAGAGCTCGAGCCCGCCTCCCATGCAGGTGCCGTTGATCGCTGCGATGACCACCTTGGCGCTGTCTTCGCACGCCCGGATGAGCGAGTGCAGGGTCGGTTCCGTGAGCGCCTTGGGCGTACCGAACTCGCGGATGTCGGCACCCCCTGAAAACGTCTTGCCCGCGCCTGTGATGATGATGACGTCGCAGTCGCGGTCCTCGTTTGCGCGCTCGAGACCCGCCATGAGGTCCCGCCGCGTCTCGAGGCCGAGACCGTTCACCGGCGGATTGTCGAGCGTGATGACTGCCACGCGATCACTGAGCTCATATGTGGCGCCGATGATGACCTCCTGGTAGCGGTACGACTCTAGACCTCGAGCCATTCCTTGCGCAGCGCGTGATTGTCGCGCAGATCGTCCGCACGGCCTTCGAACACGATGCGTCCTTGTCCCATCACGTAGAGCCGCTGGCAGATGGCCAGCGCGATCGCGAGCTTCTGCTCGATCAGCAGGATGGCGACACCGCGCGCGGCGATCTCCTGCAGCAGCCGGCGAACCTGCTCCACCATCTGCGGGGACAGGCCCTCCGTGGGCTCGTCCACCATGATAAGCGCGGGATCGCCCATGAGCGTGCGACAGATCGTCAGCATTTGCTGCTCGCCGCCCGAGAGCACGCCCCCCGGAGCGTCGATGCGCTCGCGCAGCACCGGGAAAAGCGCGAAAACTTCCTCCAGCGACCAGCGACC
>JALYXY010000086.1 GCA_030946875.1 Pseudomonadota bacterium
CCCGACAAGCGATCCCGAGATGATGAGCATCGGATTGTTGAGCGAGAAGCCGATGCCTGCCGCCGCCCACCCCGAGTAGCTGTTGAGCATCGAGATGACCACCGGCATGTCCGCACCGCCGATGGGAATGATGATCAGGACACCGAGCAGGAAGGCGATGGCGGCCATGACGATGAATGGCAGCCAGCCACCTCCCATGAAGAACCAGATGCCGAAGCCGACCATCGCGATCGCGAGGGCAAGGTTGATGAGATGTTGACCCGCATACACGACGGGAGCGCTGCGCACCCGTCCCGATAGCTTGCCGAACGCGATGATGGAACCGGAGAACGTGATCGCGCCGATGAACGTGCCGATGAAAAGCTCGAGGCGGTTGCCTGTGGGCAGCGGCACCGGCAAGCCGAAGGACGAGGGGTTGTGCACGGCCGCCACCGCGATCAGTACGGCCGCCATGCCGACCAGCGAGTGGAACGCCGCCACGAGCTCGGGCATCTGCGTCATCTGCACCCGACGTGCAGTCACGGCGCCGATCACCCCGCCGACGGCAATGCCCGCGAGGATCATTCCGACGTTCTTGGTGTTCGAGTACACCACCGCCAGCGTGACGATCACCGCGATCGCCATGCCGACGATGCCGAAGAAGTTACCGCGCCGTGCGGTCGACGGATGCGACAGCCCCTTCAGCGCGAGGATGAAGCAGACCGAGGCGACGAGGTACCAGAGAGCGACTTGGTTGGCGGTCATTGTCGTGGGCTCAGTTCAGTGCTGGGCCACTGGAGGGGTGTCCTTGCCTGCCGCGGGCTTCGGCTCTTTCTTCCTGAACATCTCGAGCATGCGGTGCGTGACGAGGAAGCCGCCGAACACATTGATCGAGGCGAGCGCCACCGCGAGCACGCCCACCCAGCCGCCCCAGTCGAAGCTCGCCGGACCGGCAGCAAGCATGGCGCCCACCAGAATGATCCCCGAGATGGCGTTGGTGACCGACATGAGGGGCGTATGCAGCGCGGGTGTCACGCTCCACACGACGTGATAGCCGACGACGATCGCCAGCACGAAAATGATGAGATAAAAGACGATCGGGTCAACCACGCGGACTCCTTGTTGTTTTCGAACGCTGCACGGTGTGCTGTGGAGAGGGCTTCACGGCCTCGCCACCACCTGACCGTTGGCGCACACCAGCGTTGCCTGCACGATCTCGTCATCCTTCGGAATGTTGAACTCGCCGGTCTTGAGGTCGAGCGAGAGCGCGAGGAAGTTGAGCACGTTCCGCGCGTAGAGGGCGCTCGCATCGGCAGGGACCGTCGCCGCCAGGTTCGGAATGCCGATGATTTTGACGCCGCTCGCGGTCGTCACGATGCGGCCGAGCTCGGCACCTTCGACGTTGCCGCCCTGCTCGATGGCGAGATCGACGATGACCGCTCCGGGCTTCATCAGCGCAACAGTCTCGGCCTTGATGAGCTTGGGCGCAGGACGGCCCGGAATCAGTGCCGTGGTGATCACGATGTCCATCTGCCGGCAGCGCTCGTGCACGATCCCGGCCTGACGCGCCATCCACTCGGGAGGCATGGGGCGCGCGTAGCCGCCGACGCCCTCGGCGATCTGGCGCTCCTCGTGGTTCGCGTACGGCACGTCGACCCATTTGCCGCCGAGCGACTCGACCTGGTCCCTCACCGAGGGCCGCACGTCCGACGCTTCGATGACGGCCCCAAGGCGTTTAGCGGTTGCGATCGCCTGCAGCCCCGCAACGCCGACGCCCATCACCAGCACGCGGGCGGCCTTCACGGTTCCGGCGGCTGTCATCAGCATGGGCATGAAGCGCCCGTACTCGGCGGCGGCCATGACCACGGCCTTGTATCCCGCGATGTTCGCCTGCGATGACAACACGTCCATGGATTGTGCGCGCGTGATGCGCGGCAGCCATTCGAGCGCGAAGCCGGTGACGCCGGCGGTGGCGTACGAGGCGATCGCGTCGTTGTCGAACGGATTGAGCAGGCCCACCAGCAGGGCGCCCTGCCGGATGAGCGGCAACTCCTCGGACGAGGGCCCACGCACCTTGAGGACGATCTCGGCGCCTAATGCTTCTTCGCGCGAGCCGCTGCGTGCGCCGATGCTCGCGTACTGCTCGTCCGGAATGCTCGAAGACAGCCCGGCACCGCGTTCCACCACGATGTCGTGCTTGCCGCTCGCGCCCATCTTCTTCAGCGTCTCGGGCGTCGCCGCGACGCGCGTCTCGCCGGGCCGGCTCTCGCGCGGTATGCCGATCAGCATGGCCACAACCTCTTCACGGGGTTCAAGGTGAGCGCATGGTACGCGTTAGTTGCCGGCGCCGCCGTAGGCTGTCGAAACTCATGTCGCCCGCGCGACGCGTTCTGCGATGGCCGCCCCGACGTCGTCGGTGGTGGCGCGACCGCCCATATCGGGCGTGCGAGGCGATGCGGGGTCCGCAAGCGTGGCTTCAATGGCATCGACGACGGCGCGCCCTGCATCGTGATGTCCGAGGTGATCGAGCATCATCGCGCCGCACCAGATCTGGCCGATCGGATTGGCAACACCCTTGCCATATATGTCCGGTGCCGATCCATGCACGGGCTCGAAGAGCGACGGAAAGTTGCGCTCGGGGTTGATGTTGGCCGATGGGGCGATGCCGATCGTGCCGCAGACCGCGGGCCCCAGGTCTGACAGGATGTCGCCGAAGAGATTGGAGCCCACGACCACGTCGAAACGCTCCGGTCGCTGCACGAAGTGCGCGGAAAGAATGTCGATGTGGTACTGATCGGTGCGGATGTCCGGGTATCGCGCGGCCATCAGCCGCACTCGCTCGTCCCAGTACGGCATCGTGATCGAGATGCCGTTCGATTTGGTGGCCGATGTGAGGTGCTTCTTCGGACGCGTCTGCGCGAGCTCGAAGGCGAAGCGAAGGATCCGGTCGACACCCTTGCGCGAAAACACCGACTGCTGGAATACCACCTCGCGCTCGGTTCCTTCGAAGATGCGCCCTCCCACCGACGAGTACTCGCCTTCGGTGTTCTCGCGCACCACGACGAAATCGATATCGCCCGGGACGCGGTTGGCGAGCGGCGACGGAATGCCGGGCATGAGCCGGCACGGCCGCATGTTGACGTACTGATCGAAGTCGCGGCGGAACTTGATGAGCGATCCCCACAGCGACACGTGATCAGGCACGCTCGCCGGCCAGCCCACCGCACCGAAGTAGATCGCGTCGTGGTGCCGGATCCGCTCGAACCAGTCGTCCGGCATCATGCGTCCGTGCTCTGCGTAGTAATCGCAGCTCCACGGGTAGTGGTCCCACTCGAAAGCGACGCCGAAACGGCGTGACACGGCCTCGAGCACGCGCAGGCCTTGCGGTACGACCTCCTTGCCGATGCCATCGCCGGGAATGACTGCGATGCGATACGGTGTCCCCATGGCCCCGCCTCCTATGGCGCGAAATTCTACGTTCCCGGGCTCGCCTTCGCTCCTGCGGGCTTAAGGAGCACGCGAGCTTCCGCGCAGCCAAAGCCTCCGCATGACCTCGACCATCGGTGCAATACCCGTCCGTTGGGGCGATCCGTAGATTGCCTCCCTTGCCGCACTCGAAGTCTACGGGAGGGGTTGGATGCTGCGTCGTTGCTATCTGCTCGCACTGTGCGTTCTGCAGGTGATGTTTGCATGGCAACTCGTCCCGGCCATCGCAGTCCTGCTCACGCGTCATGTTCCGCTGGGACATGCAGCGGACGGCTGGCCGGCTGTGCTCGAGATCACGGCCGCGGCGCTTTCCGTCACGGGCGCAGGACTTGCACTTTCCTATCCATGCATCGTGATCATGCGCCACGTGCAACGCGGTGTGCAGCGCTTCAGCGGCTTGCCACGCTGGGCGGTGACGCTCACGTTGCTGGGCACGGCGTTGCTGTCGATCGAGGGCGCCGTGCGGTTGTTCGGGCCGTGGCTGCCCCTCGTCGACGAGCGTCCGCTGCGCAGCATGCTTCCGCTGGCGACGCCCGGGGTGGCGCTGATGTGCGCGGGCGCCCTTCTCGCCGAGCTTCTGAGACGCAGCCGTCCTGCGCGTGCGCGGGTGCTTGCCAGCGTGGGTCCGATCGTGCGCCTGCGCCGGGTGAGTCACCTCACCGAAACCGAATCACCGATGCGCTGCGGGCGCGTCGCGTAACGCCCACACGAGGAGAACGACGATGACGCAAGGAGAGAACCGTGCAACTCAGTATTGGATCGCGGTGGTGGCGGAGGACCGGGCTCGACGCGCGCGCGAGGCCGGCTATGCGGAGCTCAACCATGGCCGGGCGGGCATGCTCGAGCTCCTTCAGCCCGGAGACGGCTACATCACGTACTCGCCGCGTGCGACCGAGCCGAAGGGTGCGCCGGTACAGGCGTTCACCTCCATCGGCCATGTCGGCGAGGGCGGCCTCCACCGCGCGGAGCAGCCCGATGGCTCTTCGGCGTTTCGACTTCCGGTGCTGTACCTGCCTGCGCAGCCCGCACCCATCCGACCGCTCATCGAATCGCTCGCCTTCATCCGCAACCCGCAGCACTGGGGCTCAGCGTTCCGCTTCGGCGCACTGCGCATCGCGGCGGTCGACTTCGGGCGCATTGCGGCCGCAATGGGCCATGCGATAGCAGAGGAGCCCGCGCGTGCGGCTTGAGCGCTACAGCAACCGTGCGCTATGGTGTGCGCATGGCTCACCCGCGACGGGCACACGATGAGGCGCAGGACATCGCGAGCCGGGAGCCTCGCGCCGCGCGCGCGCCCGCGGTGCGCTGGGTCTGGTGCCCGTTCGGTGCGCTGTCAGGCGCGCAGGTGCATGCTGCGCTGGCGCTGCGGGCCGCTGTCTTCGTGGTCGAGCAGGCATGCGTGTTCGTGGATCCCGACGCCTTCGACCTCGCCTCCCACCACCTTCTCGGATATCTCGATCACACCGGTGAAAAAAACGGATCTCAACTGATTGCTTACCTGCGCGTGACGTCGCCGGGTGCCAAGTACGACGAACCCTCGATCGGACGCGTCGTCACGTCCCCCGCGCACCGCGGTCTCGGCCTCGGATTCGCGCTCATGACCGAGGGTCTTGCGCGGACGCGTGCCAGCTACCACGAGCACCCGATCCGCGTCAGCGCGCAGCAGCACTTGAGCGGGTTTTACGCACGGCTCGGCTTCGAGATCGTCTCTCCGGTGTATCTCGAGGACGGGATCGCCCATGTCGAGATGCTCGCGCGATGATCGGCGGTTTCACAGGGCGCCACGACGGGGGCTTCACGGGCTAAGAGTCGACCCGCGCTATGATGTGCGCCCCGTTAGCTTTCGCTCTCTTTACGCATGAAGCAGACGTTCCTCGACTTCGAGCAACCCATTGCCGAGCTGCAGGCCAAGATCGACGAGCTTCGGTACGTGCACGAAGACTCGGCCGTCGACATTTCCGACGAGATCAGCCGGCTCACCAAAAAGAGCCAGCAACTCACCCGCGACATTTATAGCAAGCTCACGGCCTGGCAGGTGGCGCAGGTCGCGCGCCATCCGCAGCGGCCCTATACGCTGGATTATGTCGGCGGGCTCTTCAGCGAATTCCGCGAGCTGCACGGTGATCGGTCCTTCGCCGACGATGCCGCGCTGGTCGGAGGGCTGGCGCGGTTCAACGGTCAGCCGTGCATGGTGATCGGACACCAGAAAGGCCGCGACACCAAGGAAAAGATCCGCCGCAACTTCGGGATGCCGCGCCCCGAGGGTTACCGCAAGGCGCTGCGGCTCATGAAGCTCGCGGAGAAGTTCGGGCTGCCCCTCTTCACGTTCGTCGACACGCCGGGCGCGTATCCGGGCATCGGCGCAGAAGAGCGCGGACAATCCGAGGCGATCGGCCGCAATCTTTATGAGATGGCCGGTTTGCGCACGCCCATCATCGTCACGGTGATCGGCGAAGGTGGCTCCGGGGGCGCGCTCGCGATTGCCGTCGGTGATGTGACGCTCATGCTCCAGTACTCGACGTACTCCGTGATATCCCCGGAAGGATGCGCCTCGATCCTGTGGAAATCTGCCGAGCAGGCGCCTGATGCGGCCGAGATCCTGGGCATCACCGCCACCCGTCTCAAGCAGCTTGGGCTCGTGGACAAGGTGGTGAATGAGCCGGTGGGTGGCGCGCATCGCGACCATGCGGGCATGATGGTCGCGCTCAAGAAAGCACTCGTCGATGCGCTGCGGCAGTTGCAGGATCAGCCGCTCGACCGCCTGCTCGAAGCGCGCGAGGACAAGATCCTGAGCTACGGCAAGTACAAGGAAATCTCGCCCGGCTGAAAGCGCGCTGTCGGGCAAAGTCGGACACTTTTGAAAGAGCCGCGTCACGCCATGAGCGCACTCGAGGACCACCAGGCGCAGCGGGTGCAGGCGGCGATTGATGCCTCGCTGGCATCGATGGTTCACGGCCACAACCCCGTCAATACCTCTTCGCGCACCGATACGCGGCCGCTGCGCGTCGCGCTCGGCGTCTCGGGTGGTCGGGATTCGATGGTGATGCTGCACGCGGTGAGTCGCACGCCCCTGCGGCAGGCCGTCACGTTGTGCGCGGTGCATGTACATCACGGGCTGTCTCCACACGCGGAAGAGTGGGTTCAGTTCACTGCCGATGCCTGCGCGCGGCTCGACGTGCCGCTGCGCGTCGAGCGCGTCAGCGTCAACCGGCGCGCGGGCGAAAGCCTCGAAGCGCTTGCCCGGGCCCGGCGCCTCGAAGCACTCTTCGCCGGTGACGTCGATGTTGTCGCACTTGCGCATCACGCCGATGATCAGGCCGAAACCGTGCTCCTCCAGCTTTTGCGCGGCGCAGGTCCGGACGGGCTTGCCGCCATGCCGGCGACTCGCGCCGGTGCTGGGCCGACGGTGCTGCGCCCGCTGCTGGAGCTTCCTGGCGCCGCGCTGGAGGCCTACGCCCACGTGCATGGGGTGAGCTGGATCGAGGACGAGTCCAACACGGATACCCGTTTCCGGCGCAATGCCGTGCGCCACCGTGTTGCACCGGTGCTGCGCGAAGTCTTCCCCGGCTATCCGCTGACGCTCCTGCGAGCGGCTCGCCACCAGGCCGAAGCCGCCATGCTGCTCGACGATCTCGCTGCTCTCGACGCGCGGGCGATGGCATCGGCAGACCCGGTGTTGGGAACGTGCCTTGACCACCGCGCCCTTGCAACCCTTGTCCACGCGCAGCCACACCGGGCGCGCAATCTCATGCGATGGTTCCTGCGTGCGCATCAGCTGCCGGCGCCGTCCACCGCCCGACTTTCGAATGCGCTCGCGCAGATTGCGGCGTGGCCCGCGACCAGCACGGCCAGCGTTGCACACGCAGACGCGGAAATCGCGTTGAGCAACGGTCGCGTGGTGATTCGCCGGGGGCAGGCGAAGACTGCAGCGGGGGGGCGACGCGCCTCGCGGGAGAGCGGGCACCGCCCGGCAATCGAGAACTGTCAGGGCTGATCTCGATCCAATGCGCGATGCGCCGTGATTGACAATGCGTGCGGCGGTCGGCCTAATCCAACGTTTCCCGCCTTCGCAGGCGGTCGATGTCACCTGAGGAGATCTTCATGAAATACCGCTTCGCCCTCGCATTCGCGGCGTCGCTGCTGCTCGCGATCACGGGCCTCGCCGATGCCCAGCAACCCATCGTCATCAAGTTCAGTCACGTGGTGGCGGTCAACACCCCCAAGGGCCAGGGGGCCGACTACTTCAAGAAGATCGCCGAAGAGCGCACCAAGGGTCGGGTGAAGATCGAGGTCTATCCGAACAGCCAGCTCTACAAGGACGGCGAGGAGATGGAGGCGCTGCAGCTCGGCTCCGTGCAGATGCTCGCCCCGTCGCTGGCCAAGTTCGGTCCGCTGGGCGTTCGCGAGTTCGAGGTCTTCGATCTGCCGTACATATTCGACAGCTACGCGGACCTGCACAAGGTCACGGATGGCGCCATTGGACAGAGCCTCATGAAGAAGCTCGAGCCCAAGGGCATCATCGGCCTCGCCTACTGGGACAATGGGTTCAAGGTGATGAGCGCGAACAAGCCTATCCGCGCACCCGGCGACTACAAGGGTCTCAAGATGCGCATCCAGTCGTCGAAGGTGCTCGAGTCGCAGATGCGCGCGCTCGGCTGCATTCCCCAGGTGATGGCGTTCTCGGAGGTGTATCAGGCGTTGCAGACGGGCGTCGTGGATGGCACCGAGAACCCGCCCTCGAATTTCTACACACAGAAGATGCAGGAAGTGCAGAAGTATCTGGCGCTCACGGAGCATGGATATCTCGGGTATGCCGTGATCGTGAACAAGAAGTTCTGGGATGGTCTCCCCGCCGACATCCGCACCACGTTGGAGGGCGCCATGAAGGACGCCACCAAGCATGCGAACGACCTTGCCAAGAAGGACAACGACGATGCCATCGCCGCCGTGAAGGCATCGGGCCGTACCGAGATCATCACCCTCAAGCCGGAGGAGAAGGCAGCCCTCAAGAAGGTGCTCGTCGTGGTGCATCGCGAGAATGAAAGCCGCGTCGGCAAGGATCTCATCCAGTCCATCTACAAGGAAACCGGCTTCAGGCCCTGAGAGCCTCCGCAGAGAGGCCTGTGACGCCACCGCGCCTTGCCCGGTGGCGTTTTATCATGCGGAGCGCACGCATGGCAGCGCGCCGCGTTACGAGCGCGGCACCGGGAGAAGCCGGACGCCCGCCAGCAGCCGCCCGACACGTGCAACCAAGCACGTTCAAACAGGAGGGGCACGCATGAAATTCCTGGATCACCTCGAAGAATGGCTGATCACCTTTCTGATCGCGGCCGCAACGCTCATCATTTTCGTTGCGGTGGTTCACCGTTATGCCGCGGGACTGCCGATTCCGGGATTGCAGGACTGGCTCATCGGCATCAACCTCGGCTGGGCGCAGGAGGTTTGCATCTACATGTTCGTGTGGATGGCCAAGTTCGGGGCGGCCTACGGCGTGCGCACCGGCATTCACGTGGGCGTGGACGTGCTCATCAATCGGTTGCCCGATCGCGTGCGCACGGCCTACGTGGAGTTCGGGCTTCTAGCGGGCGCGCTTTTCACCGGCATCGTCGGCACGTTCGGCGCACGCTTCACCTGGGAGATGGCGCATACCGATGCGACCTCGCCCGATCTCGAGATCCCGAAATGGATCGTCTACCTGTGCATTCCGTTCGGCTCGTATCTCATGTGCTTCCGTTTCATGCAGGTCGCCGTCGCCTTCTGGCGCACGGGTGAGCTGCCGAAGCACGACGTGGCATTCGTCGAAGGCATCGGCGATCCGATCGAAGTCCCGGTGGTCGACGATCTCCATCCTGCCGGGGTAACACCGGGGGCGCGGCCATGACCACCGCAACGCACACGACGATGGGCCCGTGGCTGCGCGCCTCCATGCTGCTGCCGCCCGCGCTCGTGCTCATTCCGCTCGGGCTGCATTTCCTGGGCGTGCATGTCCCGACGGCCGCGATCATCTTCTGCCTTCTCGTGGGTCTGATGCTCACGGGGATGCCGGTGTCGATCTCGCTCGGTCTCACCGTGCTCACGTTCCTCTTCCTGATGACCGACATCCCGATCGCGTCGGTCGCGCTCAAGCTTTTTACCGGCATCGAGAAGTTCGAGATCATGGCGATCCCGTTCTTCATCCTCGCCGGCAACTTCTTGACTCACGGCGGCGTTGCGCGGCGAATGATCAACTTCGCCACCTCGATGCTGGGCCACTGGCACGGCGGTCTCGCACTTGCGGGGGTGCTCGCCTGTGCGCTCTTTGCTGCGGTGTCCGGGTCCTCTCCCGCAACGGTTGTCGCGATCGGATCCATCATCCTGCCGGCGATGGTCAAGCAGGGGTTCCCCAAGCGTTTCGGCGCGGGCGTGATCACCACCTCCGGCGCGCTCGGCATTCTCATTCCACCCTCCATCGTGATGGTGATGTATGCCGTCGCCACCAACACGTCGGTCGGTCAGCTCTTCATGGCGGGAGTCATTCCGGGCCTCGTGCTGGCGACCATGCTCGGACTCACGACCTGGTGGCGTGCACGCAAGAACAACTATCCGCGCATGCCCAAGTCGACCTGGGGCGAGCGCCTGCGCAGCTTCCGCGAGAGCATCTGGGGTCTCCTGCTGATCGTCGTCGTGATCGGAGGCATCTACACGGGCCTTTTCACGCCGACGGAAGCGGCTGCCATGAGCGCGGTTTATGCGTTCATCGTGGCGGTGTTCGTGTACCGCGATCTGCGCATGCGCGACGTGCCCCGGGTGCTGCTCGACTCGGCAAACATGAGCGCGATGCTGCTCTACATCATCACCAATGCCGTGCTGTTCTCGTTCCTCATGACGAACGAGCAGATTCCTCAGGTCATGGCGCAGTGGATGCTCGACCGTGGTCTCGGCACGATCGCCTTCCTGCTCTTCGTCAACATCCTGCTGCTGCTCGCGGGCAACGTCATGGAACCGTCGTCGATCGTGCTGATCCTGGCGCCGATCCTGTTTCCGGTCGCGGCGAAGCTCGGCGTCGATCCGGTGCACTTCGGGATCATGATGACCGTCAACATGGAGGTCGGCATGTGCCATCCGCCCGTGGGGCTCAACCTCTACGTGGCTTCCGGTATCACCAAGATGGGCATCACGGAGCTCACGATCGCCGTGTGGCCGTGGCTCCTCACCATGCTCGTCTTCCTGGTCATCGTGACGTACTGGCCGCCACTGTCGCTCTGGCTGCCGCAGACGCTCGGCATGATGCGCTGACAGCAGCGCGCCGCGCGCCGCCGCGGGCCCTCTTTCAAGCCCGCGCGTGGACTCCTGCGAGGCCCTCTCGCATGGTAGAATCTTCTGTTTTTCAGACAGTCGAGCTGGAGTCGAACGCATGGCCGCCGAACGCACACTTTCAATCATAAAACCCGACGCAGTCGCGAAGAACGTGATCGGCAAGATCTATTCGCGCTTCGAGGACGCGGGGCTGCGTATCGTCGCCGCGCAGATGCGCCAGCTTTCGCAGGCCGAAGCAGAAGGCTTCTACGCGGTGCATCGCGAGCGCCCTTTCTTTGCGGACCTGGTGCGCTTCATGACTTCCGGCCCCGTGATGGTCCAGGTGCTCGAAGGCGATAACGCCATCGCGCGCAACCGCGAGCTCATGGGCGCGACGGACCCCCGCAATGCCGCGCCGGGCACGCTGCGCGCGGATTTCGCCGATTCGATCGACGCCAACGCGGTGCACGGCTCCGACAGCCCGGAGACCGCGCGCGATGAAGTCGCGTATTTCTTTCCGACGCTCGCCCTGTACAGTCGCTGAGGCGCCGCCAGGCGAAGCAAAACCGCGGGGCCTCGCAGCTCCGCCTCCAATGCCGTGATCAACCTGCTCGATCTCGATCTTGCCGGACTCGAAACGTTGTTCGCCGATATGGGCGAGAAACCGTTTCGTGCGCGCCAGGTGAGCCGCTGGGTGCATCAGCGCCTGGGCGACGACATCGCGGCCATGACCGACCTCGCTAAGCCGGTTCGCGCGCGCCTCGCCGAGCAGGCTTTCATCGCCGGCCCCAAGGTCATGTCGGACAGCACCGCTGCAGACGGCACGCGCAAATGGCTGCTCGACGTCGGCAACGGCAACGCTGTCGAAACGGTGTACATCCCTGAGGACGACCGCGGCACGCTGTGCATTTCATCGCAGGCGGGCTGTGCGCTCGAATGCGCGTTCTGCTCGACCGGCAAGCAGGGCTTCAACCGCAACCTGACGACTGCCGAGATCGTGGGCCAGCTGTGGCATGCCAACCGCGCGCTCCTCGCCGATGGCATCACAGCGCCGTGGATCGACCAGGGCCGTGCGCCCATTACCAACGTTGTGATGATGGGCATGGGCGAGCCGCTCGCCAACCTCGACCACGTGGTGTCGGCGCTTCGGCTGTTCATCGACGACCTTGCCTATGGCCTATCGCGGCGTCGGGTGACGCTCTCGACGTCGGGTCTCGTGCCGCAGATGGATCGTCTGCGCGACGCCTGTCCGGTCGCGCTCGCCGTAAGCCTGCACGCGCCGAACAACCCGCTTCGCGATACGCTGGTGCCGATCAACCGCAAGTACCCGCTGGCCGAGCTGCTCGCCGCGTGCGTGCGCTATCTCGAGCGTGCTCCGCGCGACTTCGTCACCTTCGAGTACGTCATGCTCGACGGCATCAACGATCACCCGACCCACGCGCACGAGCTGATCGATCTGGTGCGGGATGTCCCGTGCAAGCTCAACCTGATCCCGTTCAATCCGTTTCCGGGCTCGGAGTTCCGCACAAGCCCTCGCACACGCATCGCTGCATTCCAGAGGATGCTCTCGGACGCCGGCATCGTCACGACCGTGCGCAAGACACGCGGCGACGATATCGCCGCTGCCTGCGGGCAGCTTGCCGGACAGGTGCAGAATCGCCGCACGCCCCGGCGGGTGGTACCGATCGAGCCTGCACCGGCCTTCGCCGCCGCTCCCGCACGCGAGCATCCACGATGATGCTGCGCCACGTCATGCTCATCGGCGCCGCGACGCTCCTCACGTCGTGCGGCGGCCTGTTCGGCACGCAATCGTCGCAACAGCAGATGCGCATCCCCGAGGCGCCGCCAACGGCCAAGGCGCAGGAAGCACCGCCGCAACAGCGATCGCAGTTGCGCACCGAGCTCGCCGCAGGCTATTACGAGCGCGGCCAGATGGCGATTGCGATCGAAGAGCTCGACGAAGCCGTGCGCCTCGATCCGCGCAATGGCCGGGCGTACAACATCTATGGCCTCGTGTACGCAACGCTCGGCGAGAACGCGAAGGCCGAGGAAAGCTTCCAGAAGGCACTCGCGCTCGCGCCCGACGATTCCGATACCCGGCACAACTGGGGTTGGTATCTCTGCACCCACGGGAAGCCCCGCGAGTCCATCGCCGAGTTCGAAAGCGCGCTCCGCAATTCCCTGTACCGCACTCCGGAGATTGCACTCGTCAATGCGGGGCGTTGCTCCGCGTCGATCGGTGACGTCAAAGCCGCCGAGACGTACTACCGGCGCGCGCTCACCACCGCGCCGAACGACTCCAACGCCCTGTACGGGCTTGCGCTCCTGGCCTACAAGGCTGCCCAGTTCGAAGACGCGCGGCGCTGGATGAAAGTGGCGCTCGGCCGCGCCAATACGCTTCCCGAGGCGCTCTACCTCGGCATGTGCATCGAGCGCAGCCTCGGAGACCGGCAGGCGGAGCTTTCGTACATTTCTCAACTGCGCAATCGCTATCCGGAATCCCCGGAGACGAAAGCCATCGCCTCGGGCACGTGCGAGTGAGCCAGGAAGATCATGTCTCAGGCGCGTGGCAGGCGCAGCAGGGTTCGGCCGAGGTCCTGAACGGCGGGGTCATGCTGCGCGAGGCACGCGAAGCCGCGGGCCTGTCCCTCGACGCCGTGTCGGCACACCTCAAGCTTGCACCGCGCCAGGTCAAGGCTCTGGAAGACGGTGAATTCAATCTGCTTCCCGGACGCACCTTCGTGCGCGGTTTCGCTCGCAATTACGCGCGCCTGCTGGGCCTCGATCCCGAAGCCGTGCTCGAAGCACTGCCGGGCGCGGCCGTGTCCGGAGGCCTCGAAGCGCCCGCGCTGCACCCCACGACCGGCCGCATGGGCGAGCTTCCGTCGTCGGGCGGCGCTCGCCCGCAGTGGATGCGCTGGGCGATTCCGGTCGCCGTCATCGCTGCCCTCGCAGCCGCAGCGGCTTACGAATACCTCGGTAGCCGCTCGCGCAAGGCACCCGCAGCGCCGGCCTCGGTGAGCGCGCCGGCCAGCGAGCCCGCACCCGAACCGGTCATGGCTCCGGCCCCGACGCCGGTCCCGCCGCCTGCACAAACGACCCCGGGCCGCGACGGCACGACCGCGCTGCCGCCGCCCAGCGTGACGACGCAAAGTGAAGCTGCGGTGCCGAGCACCAGCCAGGCCGTGACGTCGCCGGCGCGCGTGGCGACACCTGGGGAGGCGTCGTCTTCAACCGAAGCTGGCAGCACGGCGGCGCTCGAGATCACGTCACGCGGCGCTTCGTGGATGCAGGTGCGCGACAGCTCCGGCCGTACCGTGGTGTCGCAGACGCTCGCCGCAGGGCAGAAGCAAGCCGTCGTGGGGACGCCCCCTTTCGACGTCACGATCGGCAACGCACCCCAGGTAAGCGTCACCTATCGGCGCCGCGTGGTCGACCTCGCCCCTCATTCACGTCAGAACGTTGCGCATCTCAGGTTGCAGTGACGATCCCGGCCCGAACCTGCAACGACACGCGCATGCCGGTCTCGCGATGACGGCAAGCCCCACGCCGGCTGCCCCGATGCGGCCAGCCACAGGCGGCAAGCTGCAGGCAGTGCGCGGCATGAACGACGTGCTGCCCGATGAAGCGGCGATCTGGGAAGATCTCGAAGACCAGGTGCGCAGCGTGTTTCGTCAGTACGGCTACCGCAATCTGCGCGTGCCGGTCGTCGAATCCACACCGCTGTTCGTGCGCAGTATCGGCGAGATGACGGATGTCGTCGAGAAGGAGATGTACACGTTCGCCGATCGCCTGAACGGCGACAGCCTCACCTTGCGACCTGAAGCGACGGCCGGCATCGTGCGCGCCGCAATCGAGCACAACCTCACGTACGACCGGCCCCAGCGCGTGTGGCTCGCGGGACCGATGTTCCGTCACGAGCGCCCGCAAAAGGGTCGTTCTCGCCAGTTTCACCAGTTCGATGCCGAAGCGCTGGGCTTCGCCGGACCGGACATCGACGTCGAGCTGATCGCGATGCTCTCGCGTCTCTTCACTCGACTCGGGCTGCGCGAGCACGTGCATCTCGAGATCAATTCGATCGGCGACGCACACGAACGGCGCGAGCACCGTGCGCTCCTCGTGCGCTACCTCGAGGATCATCAAGACCTGCTCGACGACGACGCGAAGCGCAGGCTGCACGCCAATCCCTTGCGCGTACTCGACAGCAAAAATCCCGCGATGCAGGCGATGCTCGCCGGTGCGCCGCGACTGCTCGATCTCCTCGGCGCAGCCTCGCGTCACCACTTCGAAGGCCTGCAGCAGGGCCTTCGCGCGCGTGACATC
This sequence comes from Pseudomonadota bacterium, assembly GCA_030946875.1. Lineage (GTDB taxonomy): Bacteria > Pseudomonadota > Gammaproteobacteria > Burkholderiales > Casimicrobiaceae > CAIWHR01. Next base: position 15,064 of record JALYXY010000086.1, read on the forward strand.
GAGTTCCAGATCAATCCGCGCCTCGTCAGGGGTCTCGATTACTACAACCGTACCGTTTTCGAGTGGGTCACCACGCGACTCGGTGCCCAGGGCACGGTCGCGGCCGGCGGGCGATATGACGGTCTCTTCGAGCAGCTCGGGGGCAAGCCCACGCCCGCATGCGGCTTTGCGATGGGCGTCGAACGCATGATTCTCCTGCTGCAGGAGCTGCGCGGAGCAAGAGCGGTCACTCCACTCGGTTATGTGGTGCACGCGGGCGCGGGTGCCGCCGACCTGGCGGCATCTCTCGCCGAACGTCTGCGCGACGCCGGACATGACCTCGTGGTGCATGCGGGAGGAGGCAGCTTCAAGTCGCAGATGAAGGGTGCCGACGCTTCCGGTGCGCGCTATGCCTTCATCATCGGCGACGATGAAGTCGCGCAGCACCGCATTACCGTCAAGGCGCTGCGCGACGGAACCCCGCAAACCTCCATGGCCGTAGACGAGCTCGTCACGAGCTTTGCGCGCGCGTCAGCTCGCTAAACAGGGACATTCGATAATGGCTGTGTACGATCTTGAAGAGCAGGAGCAACTCGACGACCTCAAGGCGTGGTGGCGACGCTGGGGCAACCTCATCACTGCGGTCATCGTGGCCGCGAGTCTCGCGCTCGTGGGCGTTCAGGGCTGGCGCTGGTGGAAGCATCGCCAGTCGGATGAGGCATCGACGCTCTACTCCGCCGCCATGGTGGGCCTGCGCAGCGATGACCTCGCAAAAACGCGCGACGCCGTGACGCAGCTCACCCAACGCTACGGCAGCACCACCTACGCGAGCAGCGGAGCGAGCCTGCTGGCGCGCATGCTCTTCGACAAGGGCGACAAGGATGCCGCGCTCGCCCAGCTGCAATGGGTGGTCGATCACGGTGAGCCCGAGCAGCGCCAGATTGCGCGCTATCGCGTGGCCGAAGTGCAGCTCGATCGCAAGCAATACGATGAAGCGCTACGCACACTCGACGCCAAGATCGATCCTGCGTTCGAAGGCGTCTATGCGGATCTGCGCGGTGACATCCTTGCAGCCGCCGGACGCAACGACGAAGCGCGCACCGCGTATCAGATCGCTCTCGGCAAGCTCGACACCAAGTCAGCGTATAAGAATTACGTGCAGGTGAAGCTCGATTCGCTCGGCGGACCCGCGACACCCGCACAGACTTTCGGCAGCGAGGCGGCACCTGCCAAGGCCGGAGCTAGCCCCGGCACGCAGGCGTCTGCACAACCGACGCCGTCCGTGCCGGCTGCGGCGCCGCCATCCCCACCCGCACCCGCCAAATAAGGCTCCAGAAATGACCGGTGAATCCACCTGCGCGCGTGCTTCGCTGACGCCATCCTGGCTCGGCATTGCGGTGATTGCGCTCACGCTTTCGGGCTGCGGCACGTTCAGCTCCATGCTGCCCTCCATCTCACTGCCGCGCATCTTCGGCAGCGATTCCAAGAAGCTCGGCCCCTTGCCCGACGTGGGTGCCTCGGCAATGGGCAAGGTGCTTTGGCAGACCTCCATCGGCAAGGCAGGGCCGGGGCTTGCCCCCGCAATTGCCGGTGACGCGGTGTACGTCGCTTCCTTCGAAGGCAATCTCGCCCGCATCGACGCCAACACCGGTCGCATCGCGTGGCGCATGAACACGGGCAAGCGCATCACCGCCGGCGTCGGCGCTGACGCCACCATGGCGGTGGTGGGCAACGACAAGGGCGAGGTGGATGCATTCAGCAGCGACGGGGCCCCACTGTGGCAGGTGCGGGTCAGCAGCGAGGTGACGGCTCCGCCGGTGGTCGGCGAAGGCATGGTCGCGGTCTGGTCCGGCGATGGCCGCATCTACGGGCTCAACGCAAGCGACGGCAAGACCAAGTGGGTGCACCAGCGCACCAACCCGCCGCTCATGGTTCGCAGTGCGGCCTCGGGTGCACTCGCGCGCGGCGGCGTTTTCACCGGCACTCCGGGCGGCAAGCTCCTGGCGATCGACCTGAAGACCGGCGCCATCGGGTGGGAGAGCAGCGTCGCAACACCCAAGGGCGCAACCGAGCTCGAGCGCATCGCCGACGTGACGAGCCTGCCCGTAGTCGACGAGCGACAGGCCTGTGCCGTCGCCTACCAGGGCCGCATCGCGTGCTTCGAGCTCGCACGCGGCGTGCTCGAGTGGTCGCGCGACATCTCGAGCCTCACCGGCATCGCGGCAGACACTCGCTACTATTACGTGACGGACGATCGCGGCAGCATTCACGCGCTCGACAAATCGACGGGCGCCTCGGTGTGGAAACAGGACCGTCTTTCGAAGCGTCGCATCGGTGGGCCGCAAATCGTGGGCGATCAACTCGGGGTCGTCGATGCCGAAGGCTACCTGCACCTCCTCGACCGCAACGAAGGCACGCTCCTGGGCCGTCTTCCCTCCGACGGCTCGGCCCCCACCGCACAACCCTCGCGCAGGGAAAACGCAGCAATCTGGCAGACCGAAGCCGGCAATGTGTACGCCGTCACCGCGCCTTGAGCGCAACGCGCCCACGGTGCTGCAGAACCGTGATGTGCCGCGGCTGCAGCGCCTGAGCTCGCGCCGGCTCCAGAATAACCGCCGGCGCTCCTCGGCGGCGAGCGCGCGCACGTATCGGCGTCGGGGCACTCTGTCACGCAACGCTGTGTGCGGAGCCATGCACGCCTGATGCTGCCGACGATCGTCATCGTAGGCCGCCCGAACGTGGGCAAGTCGACCCTCTTCAACCGGGTGACGCGCTCACGTGCCGCGCTGGTAGCGGATTTTCCGGGGCTCACCCGGGATCGGCACTACGGGCAGGGCCGTTCCGGCGAGCGTCCGTTCCTGGTGGTGGACACCGGCGGATTCGAGCCGGTGATCAAAGAAGGCATCATGCACGAGATGGCGAAGCAGACGCGTCAGGCGATTGCCGAAGCCGACCTCGTCATCTTTCTCACCGACGCCCGCGCCGGGCTCACGCCGCAGGACAGAACTATCGCCGATCTCCTCCGCCGTTCGGGGCGTCCCGTGCTCCTCGCCGTCAACAAGGCGGAGGGTATGGTATCCGAGCGCGCGGGCGCCGACTTTCACGAGCTTGCGCTTGGCCATCCCATTGCGATCTCCTCGGCCCACGGCGACAACGTGGCGGAGCTTTTCGAGTACGCGCTCGAGCAGTTGCCCGGCCCGAGCCCCGAGGAGGAACCCGCGCCGGGCAGCAAACGGGTCAAGGTCGCGATCATCGGCCGCCCCAACGTCGGCAAGTCGACCCTGGTGAACACCCTGCTGGGCGAGGAGCGCGTGATCGCTTTCAACGAGCCCGGAACGACGCGCGACTCGATCTACCTGGATTTCGATCGCAACGGTCGCGCCTACACGCTCATCGATACCGCGGGCGTGCGTCGGCAAGGCAAGGTGCTCGAGGCGGTCGAGAAATTCTCCGTCATCAAGACGCTGCAGGCGATCGAAGATGCCAACGTCGTGGTGCTGTTGCTCGATGCCGCCGAGATCACCGAGCAGGACGCGCATCTTGCCGGCTTCATTCTCGAGGCTGGACGGGCATTGGTGGTGGGCATCAACAAGTGGGATGCCGTGCCGGGCAGCGAACGCGACATGATCAAGCGGGAGATCGATCGCAAGCTCGGCTTTCTCTCGTTCGCCGAACAGCACACGATATCCGCGCGCGACAATCGCGGCATCCCCGCGTTGCTGCACTCGGTGGATGCCGCCTACGCCGCAGCGACGGCGCGCCTCCCCACGCCCAAGCTCACGCGCACCCTCATCGCGGCGGTGGAGCGGCAGCAGCCCCCGCGGGCCGGGATGGGCCGGCCCAAGCTGCGCTACGCCCATCAAGGTGGCCAGAACCCGCCGCTGATCGTGATCCACGGCAGCGCCCTTTCGCACATCCCCGACTCCTACCGGCGCTACCTGGAACATTTCTTTGCCGACGCGTTCAAACTTCGCGGCACCCCCCTGAGGATACAATTCAACACCGGTCATAATCCCTACGCCGCTGCACCCGCAGGCCGATCCAGCCGCTGACAGAGCAAGGCCGTCCGGCAAACTGGGAGAGCGAGGCGCCGCTAAAGGGGTATCCGTGAGGCGGGCTCGACAATCACTGCGGAGCAAGCGATGAGCAATAAAGGGCAAATGCTACAAGACCCGTTTCTGAACACGCTGCGCAAGGAACACGTCCAGGTATCGATCTATCTCGTCAATGGCATCAAGCTTCAGGGCCAGATCGAATCCTTCGACCAATATGTCGTTCTGCTCAAGAACACCGTGACCCAGATGGTGTACAAGCACGCCATCTCGACCGTGGTGCCGGCTCGCGCGGTCGTCATGCCTCACCACGCGCCCAACGGCGACGCCGACGGTTGACCAGGCGCCGCGGCAGACCCATCGCCACCCGTTCGTCCTCACGTGCGTGCTCCTCACGAGCGCGCCACGCACGCACGTTCAGTGGGCTTGCGACTTTGAGCCTCCGCGGCCCGGCGCCCACGTGTGCCGCGGCTCGAGCGCGCGGCTGGCTCATGCACCGCGGGTGTTTCCATGTTTGAGCGTCCCTCGGCGGGTGATCGCGCGCTGCTGGTCGTGCTCGACCTGGGCGAGGGTGATCCCGAGGAGCGGCTGGCAGAGTTGAAGGCGCTCGCCGAGTCCGCGGGCGCCAAGGTCGTGGGCATCGTCACCGGCAGACGCAAGCGGCCCGATGCAGCACTCTTCGCGGGCAAGGGCAAGGTCGAGGAGATCGGCGCGCGCCGCGTCGAAACCGAGGCCGACCTCGTCATCTTCGACCATGTCCTGAGCGGCGCGCAGCAGCGCAATCTCGAGCGGACGCTCGAGTGCCGGGTGGTCGACCGCACGAGCCTCATTCTGGATATCTTCGCGTTGCGGGCGCGCAGCGCCGAAGGCAAGCTGCAGGTCGAGTTGGCCCAGGTGAAGCATCAGATGACCCGACTCGTCGGCGGGTGGACCCACCTCGAGCGGCAGAAGGGTGGCATCGGTTTGCGCGGTCCAGGTGAAACGCAGCTCGAAACCGACCGGCGCCTGCTTGGCAACCGAGAACGCAACCTCAAGGAACGGCTGGAGCGCGTGGCGCGACAGCGAGCGACGCAAAGCCGTACGCGACGCCGGGCGCTCGTGCGCACCGTGGCGCTCGTCGGCTACACCAACGCGGGGAAATCCACGCTCTTCAACCGAATGACGGGCGCGGAAGCGTACGCGGCCGACCAGCTCTTCGCGACGCTCGACACGACGCTGCGCAAGCTGCACCTTCCCGATGCCGCGGACATCGTGATCTCGGACACCGTCGGCTTCGTGCGCGACCTCCCGCACGATCTCGTGGCCGCGTTCCGCGCGACGCTTTCCGAAGCCGCCGAGGCCGATCTTCTGCTGCACGTGATCGATGCATCGCATCCCAACCGTGACGAGCAGATCGAGGCAGTCGAAGCGGTGCTGCAGGAGATCGGCGCCGACAACGTGCCGCAGCTTCGCATCTACAACAAGATCGACGTGGCCGGGCTCTCCCCGGCGGTCGAGCACGATCAGTCTGGTATACTCCGCGCCGTTCGATTGAGCGCGCGTACGGGTGAAGGATGCGCTGAACTTCGCTCAGCGCTGATCGAGCGCTTTCCGGCGAGCGGCGCCCGGTCCACCACTTCGACGGCGCTCTAGCGTCTTCGTTGTCCCCGCAACAGCAAAGCCGCGACTCGCACCACGCCTCTCCGTGCAGCTCGGAGGGTCGATGGTTTCGGCACGGCCGCCGTCCTTGGTAGAAACTCACAGCCATGTCGCTGAACGATCCCCAGTGGGGCAAGCGCGGTAACGGCGGACCTCCCGATCTCGACGAGATCTGGCGCAACGTCAACCGCAAGATCAACGATCTCTTCGGGCGCAAGAACACCGGGAGCGACGGCGGTGGTCCGCCGATGCGCAGCCTCGTGCCGCTGGGCGGGGCCGGGCTTCTGGTCGCCCTCGTGCTCGTGGTGTGGCTCGTGAGCGGCTTCTACATCGTCGATGAAGGCCGGCGCGGAGTCGTCACACGCTTCGGCAAGTACACCGAGACCACCGCTCCGGGTCCGCGCTGGCACCTCCCGTATCCGGTCGAAACCGTCGAGCTCGTCGACTTCTCGCAGGTCAAGACAATCGAGATCGGCTATCGCAACACACCGAAGAACAAGAACGAGCGCGAATCGCTCTCGCTCACCGATGACGAGAACATCATCGACATCCAGTTCGCGGTGCAATACAACCTCAAGAGCGCCGACGCGTATTTGTTCAACGTGCGCAGGCCCGATCAGATCGTCGCCTTCATCGCCGAGACGGCCATGCGCGAAGTGGTCGGCAAGGCCAAGATGGACTTCGCGCTCTACGAAGGGCGGGAGCAGATCGCCAAGTCCGCCGAGCGTCTCATGCAGGAGATGCTCGATCGTTACGGCACGGGCGTTTACGTGCAGAAGGTGACGCTGCAGAACGTGCAGCCGCCTGACAAGGTGCAGGCGGCATTCGACGACGCGGTGAAGGCCGGGCAGGACCGCGAGCGTTTCCGCAATGAGGGCCAGGCCTACGCCAACGACGTCGTGCCCCGCGCCCGCGGCAATGCCGCACGCCTGATCGAGGAAGCCAACGGCTACCAGTCCGAAGTCGTGCAGCGCGCCGAAGGCGATGCGTCCCGGTTCCGGCAGATTTTGGTCGAGTATTCGAAGGCGCCGGCAGTGACCCGCGAGCGCCTGTATCTCGACATGGTGCAGTCCGTGCTCGGCAACACGAGCAAGGTGCTGGTCGATCAGAAGGGCGGCAACAGCCTCATCTATCTGCCGCTCGACAAGCTCATGCAGCAGAGCGGGCCGGCCGCAGTGGCACCGCCGAGCGCCACCGCGATGCCTTCGTCCGAGATGGGCGGGCCGCGCACCGGATCGACGCCCGACACAGGCTCGGTTTCAGTGGAGCAATCGCGCTCGCGCGAGGGCCTGCGCAGCCGCGACCGTGGAGACGCGCGATGAGATTCACCATGCCAATCCTCGCGCTTCTGGTGGCCATTCTGCTGGTTGCCTCTCAGTCGCTCTACACGGTCGATCAGCGCCAGTACGCGATCAAGTTCCAGCTCGGCGAGATCGTCGACGTCAAGACGGCAGCGGGGCTCTATGCCAAGCTTCCGCTGGTCCAGAACGTGCGCTACTACGACAAGCGCATCCTGCTGCTCGACAATGCCGAGCCCGACCGCATCACGACGTCAGAGAAGAAGCCGCTCCTGGTCGACTTCTTCGTGTTGTGGCGCATCACGAATGTGAAGCAGTACTACATCAGCGTGCAGCAGGGTGACGAGGAAGCTGCGCGCCGCCGGCTGTCGCAGACCGTGCGGGCAAATCTCGCGGAGGAGATCAACAAGCGAACCGTGCACGACGCGATCTCCGCCGAGCGCGACAAGATCATGACGACCACGCGCCAGAAGGCGAACGAGGACGCACGCTCCATCGGCGTCGAGATCGTCGACGTTCGGTTGCGACGCGTGGAGCTGCCGCCCGACGTGACGACGCCGGTGTTCGCGCGCATGGAATCGGAGCGCCGTCGCGTCGCCAACGAGTTGCGCTCCCTCGGCCAGGCCGAGTCGGAAAAGATCCGCGCGGACGCCGATCGCCAGCGCGTGGTCATCATCGCCGATGCCTACAAGCAGGCGCAGACGGTGAAGGGCGATGGCGATGCCAAGGCGGCATCGATCTACGCGCAGGCCTATGGCAGCAATGCCGAGTTCTTCGCGTTCTATCGCAGCCTCGAGGCGTACCGGTCGACGTTCCGCAACAAGTCCGACACCCTGGTGCTCGAGCCGAGCTCCGAGTTCTTCCGCTATTGGCGCAGTCCCGACGGCCAGGCGGCGCGGCCCGCCAGGTAGTCTCTCCAGGTCATCGGATACGCGGTGCCGGAATCGCTGCTGGCCGCCTTCGCGCTCGTCTTCGTCGTCGAGGGGTTCTTGCCGCTCGTGGCGCCGCGTCTCTGGCGCGACACCTTCACGCGCATGCTCGGACTCTCCGATGGTCAACTGCGCTTCGTCGGGCTCGCCGCCGTCATGGTCGGCCTGATGGCATACACGATCATCTCGCAATGAGCCGAGCTCGAGCGCGCATCGCTTGCACGCCGGCTCGCCGAGGCTAGAGCCAACATGCGCAAGTGGCTGTTGCCCGAGCACATCGACGACGTGCTGCCCGAGGAGGCCGTTCGTCTTGAACGTCTCAGGCGTGTCCTGCTGGATCACTTCGCGAGCCACGGCTATCAGCTGGTGCAGCCGCCGCTGATCGAGTACCTCGACGCGCTGCGCACGGGAACCGGGCGCGACCTCGAGCTGCAGACGTTCAAGGTGGTGGACCCGCTCTCCGGCCACATGCTCGGCGTGCGCGCCGACATCACCCCGCAGGTTGCGCGTATCGATGCGCACCTCATCAATGCGCCGGGCGTAACCCGCCTCTGCTATGCGGGAAGCGTGCTGCGCACCGTTCCGGACGGTCTCAACAGGTCTCGCGAGGTGATGCAGATCGGCGCCGAGCTGTACGGCGACGCGGAGATCAGCGCTGATCACGAGGTGATCGCGCTCATCATTTCCTCGCTCGACGCCGCGGGCGTGAGCGGCTTGCATCTCGATCTCGGCCACGTCGGCGTCTATCGCGCGCTCGCCTCGGCGGCAGGGATCGCAGGCAACGATCAGGACAGCGATCTTTTCGCGGCCATGCGCACGAAGGACGTGCCCACGGTGCACGAGCTCACGCAGCACCTGCCCGCTGCCTGGCGTGAAGCCTTCAACGCACTCCCGGCGCTCTACGGTCCGGCAGAGCAGGTGATCGCCGGAGCTCGGCAACGGCTTCCCGACACGCCGGCGATCGCCAACGCGCTGGCGGCGCTCGAGTCGCTCGCACAGGCCGCGCAGCCGCACGTCGAGGACCTGCATATCGATCTCGCGGACCTGCGCGGCTATCATTACCAGAATGGCGCGATCTTCTCCGTCTTCACGGCGGGAGCGCCGGTGGCGATCGGCAACGGCGGGCGCTACGACGGTATCGGCAAGGCGTTCGGGCGCGCTCGCCCGGCCACCGGCTTCACGCTCGACCTGCGCCAGATCGCCGCGCATGTCGCGCATCATGCTTGATCGAATCAGCTCCGGAACGGGACATCAGGGCATGGGCAAGAACGTCGTCGTGATCGGAACACAGTGGGGCGATGAAGGCAAGGGCAAGGTCGTCGACTGGCTGACGGAGCACGCGCAAGGCGTCGTTCGATTCCAGGGCGGGCACAACGCGGGGCACACGCTGGTGATTGCCGGCCGGCGCACGGTGTTGCGCCTCATTCCCTCGGGCATCCTGCGCCCGCATGTGTCGGTGTACATCGGCAATGGCGTCGTGCTTTCGCCTTCGGCCCTGCTGCAGGAGATCCGCGAGCTCGAAGCCGCTGGAGTCGAGGTGCGCAATCGACTCAAGATCTCGCCCACCTGCCCTCTCGTCATGCCTTACCACGTGGCTCTCGATCATGCGCGCGAAGGCGCGATGGGTGATCGCAAGATCGGCACGACCGGACGCGGCATCGGTCCGGCGTACGAGGACAAGGTCGCCCGACGGGCGATCCGTGTGCAGGATCTCTTCTATCCCGACCGCTTCAGCGACAAGCTGCGTTCAGTGCTCGAATTCCACAACTTCGTGCTGACGCAATATTTTCATCGGGAGCCCGTATCGTTCGAGGCGACTCGCGACGAATCGCTCGCATTGGCGCGCGAGCTCGAGCCGATGATCGCCGACGTCGCCGCCCTGTTGCAGCAGGCGCGCACCGCTGGCCAGTCGCTGCTCTTCGAGGGTGCACAGGGATCCCTTCTAGACATCGATCACGGCACCTATCCGTACGTCACGTCCTCGAACTGTCTCGCGGGCGCCGCCTCGCCCGGCGCCGGTGTCGGTCCGCAGTTCCTCGACTACGTGCTCGGCATCGCCAAGGCGTACACCACCCGCGTCGGAACCGGTCCCTTCCCGACGGAGCTCACCGATGAGACGGGTGCCGGGCTTGCCAGGCGCGGTAACGAGTTCGGCTCGGTCACGGGCCGGCCGCGACGTTGCGGATGGCTCGACATCGCCGCGCTCACGCGCTCGCTGCAGCTCAACGGGGTGACGGGGCTTTGCATCACCAAGCTCGACGTGCTCGATGGCATGCCGGAGATCCGTCTCTGCACGCATTACATGGTACGTGGACAGCGCGTCGATCTGCTGCCTTCCGGCGCCGACGCCGTCGCCGAATGCGAACCGGTTTATGAGACGCTGCCGGGCTGGAGCGAAAGCACCGTCAGCGTCAAAACATACGACGCGCTCCCGACCAATGCCCGGCGCTACCTCGATCGCATCGAGCAACTGAGCGGCGTACCGATCGCGATGATCTCGACAGGCGCCGAGCGCGACGAGACGATCCTGCGTCATCACCCGTTTCATTGACGCGTGGCCACCCACCTCGACGTCACTTGGGAGAGCTATCACTCGCTCATCGAGCGGCTTGCACTCGCCGTGCACGAATCCGGGTACGATTTCAACCAGATCATCTGCATAGCCCGCGGCGGGTTGCGGGTCGGCGATATCCTCTCGCGCATTTTCGAGCTGCCTCTCGCCATCCTGTCTACGCACTCGTATGCCGCGGGCGGGGGCACGATTCGCGGCGAGCTCGTCGTCGCGGAGCACATGACTATGTCGGCGCCGCGCCTGGGCGAGCGCGTTCTGCTGGTCGACGACATGGTCGATTCCGGACATACTCTCGAGGTGGTGCATCGCGCGCTGCCGCAGCGCTTCACGGGCATCCAGCAAATGCGCACGGCGGTGCTGTGGTGGAAGGGCTGTTCGGTGTTCAAACCCGACTATCACGTGCAATACCTGCCCGACAATCCGTGGATCCGGCAACCGTTCGAAATCTACGACATGCTGCGACCCGACGGGCTTGCCTCACGGGTTGACTCGGCAAACCGTTCCGAGTGCACCTGAGCGCGAACTGAGGCGACAGACGATGGCGAATCTCGAGCTGCGAGGCCTCACCAAGCGCTATGACGGCATTGCATCGGTCGACGCGATCGACCTCAGCGTCGCGCATGGCGAGTTCGTCTGCCTGCTCGGTCCATCCGGCTGCGGCAAGACGACGACGCTGCGCATGATCGCGGGCTTCCTCGAGCCGGATGAAGGTTCGATCGTGGTCGGCAGCAAAACCGTGTCGTCGCCTGGCACGGTAGTACCCCCTGAACGGCGCAACATGAGCATGCTCTTCCAGAGCTATGCCATCTGGCCGCACATGACCGTACGCAACAACGTTGGCTATGGACTCAAGATGCAGCGTGTGGGCGACACCGAGCGGCGCGAACGCACCGATGCCCTGCTCCATGCGACGCGGCTCGATGTGCAGGCCGAACGTTATCCGGGAGAGCTTTCCGGTGGACAACAGCAGCGGGTGGCGCTCGCCCGTGCGCTGGCGCCCAAACCCGACATCCTGCTACTGGACGAGCCGCTTTCGAACCTCGACGCCAACCTGCGCGGTGAAATGCGATTCGAGATACGGCGGCTGCATGACGAGTTCCAGTACACCTCCCTGTACGTCACGCACGATCAGACAGAAGCCATGACGATGGCGGACCGCATCGTGATCATGAATGCCGGGCGCATCGAGCAGATCGGAACGCCCGCAGAAGTGTACGAGCGACCGAGCTCCGAGTTCGTGGCACGATTCATCGGCGCGAGCAACGTGCTCGACGTTGTGCATCTCGGCAATCAGCGGGTGGAGCTCGCCGGGCGCGAGATCGAGGTGCAGGAAGGCGACTTCACGCCGGCCGGAGAGCGCATGCGCCTCTGCGTCAAGATGCACGACCTCGAGATCCTGCCCGAGGGACGCAGCGCAGAGCGCAACGTGGTCCCGGGTGTCGTGCGCAAGCACGCGTATCTCGGGAGCCATCGCGATTACATTGTCGATATCGGTCAGGAGGTGATGATTACCGCGCCTGCCGATCTCGAGCTCGCGCCGGGCTCCGCGGTCGCAGTGCGGTTTCCGGGGAAACGCTGTCGTGGCCTGAAGCACTAGCCTGCAGCGGGCATGCTCTCAGCACTTCACCACAACAATTCGATCGACGGCCGTACAAGCCGAATGCAGTTCATTTTGGAGGAAGCATCGTGATCAGGACATCGTGGCACCGCGCAGCGCTGGCCATCAGCGTACTTTGCATCGTCCACAGCGCGGGAGCGCAGGAAACAACGCCCGCCCTCGTCGCGGCCGCAGCCAAGGAAGGCAAGGTCGTCTGGTACACGGCCGTCGATGTGAAAGTCGCCGAAGCCGTGGCCAAGGCGTTTCGCACCGAATATCCCAACATCCAGATCGAGGTGGAGCGTTCCGGGTCCGAGCGCGTGTTTCAGCGGATCGGGCAGGAAATGCAGGCCAACATCCGCAACGCCGACGTCGTCAACTCGTCCGACGCTTCACACTTCGTGTACTGGAAACAGCAGAAGCTTCTTGCGCAGCACGTACCGCCCGATGTGCGACGGTTCGCTGCGGCGTACAAGGATGCCGACGGGTACTTCGCAACGTGGCGCGCGACGCTGAACGTCATCGCGTACAACACGAAGCTGGTGGAGGCGAAGGACGCCCCGACGGGCTATGTCGACCTCCTCGACCCCAAATGGAAGGGCAAGCTCGTCAAGGCACACCCCAACTACAGCGGGACGAGCCTCACCGGTACCTATGCCCTCGTCAAGGTGCTCGGCTGGGATTATTTCGAGAAGCTCGCGAAGCAGGGTGTGCAGCAACTCCAATCGACGACGGCACCACCGAAAACGATTGCGAGTGGCGAGCGGGCGGTGATGGTCGACGGCAATGAATACAACATATTCATCGAGATCGACGCCAAGAGCCCGGTGAAGATCGTGTACGCGAAGGAAGGCACGCCATTCGTAGGCTCGCCGACGGGCATTTTCGCGAACGCCCCCCACCCGAATGCCGCGCGCGTGCTGCAGAACTTCCTGTATACGGCCAAGGTGCAACAGCTGGCGGTCAACGAAGGCGGAACACGTTCGGTGCATCCGGACGTGAAAGACCCGCCGGGCCGTACGCCGCTTTCGGACATCAAGGTCCTTCCCGACGATCCGGTGGGCATGTTGCCCCAGGTCACCGAGATCAAGCGGCACTACACGACCTTGTTCGGTAACTGAGACCCGCGGGCTTTACACGGATGGCCACCACCGCCGCCGTCCTTCCCGCGTCGGGAGTGTCACGGCGCAGGTGGCGCGATCCGACAATGCCGTTGGCCATTGCGCTGACGGCACTGCTCGGATTGCTGGTCATCCTGCCGCTGTACTGGCTCTTCGTCACCAGCGTTCGCGACGATGCCGGTGAATGGACGCTCGCGCACTACGCGCAGCTCTTCACCGATCCGTCGTTCCTCAAGCCGCTGTGGACCACGCTCTGGACCTCAGCCGCCGTGGGTGTGCTTTGTGTCGTGGTCGCGGCACCGATGAGCTGGCTGGTTGCGCGAAGTGACCTTCCGGGCAAGCGCCTCTTCCGCACACTGATACTCGCGTCGTTCGTGACGCCGCCTTTCCTCGGTGCCTTCGCGTGGGTGCTCCTCGGCGGCCCGAACGCGGGGTTGATCAACCAGTGGTATTACGCGCTGTTCGGCTTGAAGCCGTTCGACGCGTCCCCGCTCCTCAACATCTTCTCTGCAGGCGGGATGGTGTTCGTGATGGCGCTGTACACGTTTCCATACGTGTTCACGTTCGTCACGAACAGCCTCGAGCTCATCCCGACCGATCTCGAAGAGGCGGCGGCGATCCTGGGCGCCGCGCACTGGCGCACCGCACTCGACATCACGCTGCCGCTCGTGATGCCCGCGCTTCTCGCCGGGTTCCTGATCGCATTCCTGCAATCCATCACGCTCTTCGGCGTGCCCGCGGTGCTCGCCCTGCCCGCCGGCATCGATACGATGACGACCAAGATCTGGAGCCTCTTCCAGTTCCCGCCACGACTCGGCCTCGCGGCCACCGCGGCGCTGCCGCTGCTGGTGGTGACGGCTGCGCTGCTGCGCGCGCAGGCGCTCATCATGGGTCGCCGCGGATACTCGGTGGTGGGCGGCAAGAGCACCGGCAATCGCACCGTCAAGCTCAAACACTGGACGCCCGCAGCGCTCCTGCTGTTTGCCGTCGTGCTGGCCTGCTCGGTCGTGCTGCCGTACGGCGTGCTGTTGCGCACCGCGTTCGTACGCAACTGGTCGGGCCCGAGCAGTGCCGAGAACTGGAGCCTCGAGCACTGGCGATTCGTGTTCTTCGAGTTCAGCCAGACGCGCCTCGCGTTCGAGAACACGTTCCTCCTGTGCGCGGCCGCGGCGACTGCCGGTACGCTTCTGGTCACCATCGTGGGCTACCTTGCGGTGCGGCGCATCGTGTGGGGGCATCGCGCAATCGCACTGCTCGCAACTTCGCCGGTGGCGATCCCCGGCATCGTGCTCGCCGTCGGACTCTTCCTGACCTACACGCGCCCGCCGTTCGTGCTGTACGGCACTCTGGCCATCATCTTTCTCGCGTATCTCACCAAGGAATTGCCCGTCGGCTACCAGCAGATCGGCGCGGCGCTCAAGTCGGTGCATCCCGAGCTGGAGGACGCCGGCCGCATCTTCGGCGCAACGCGACTGCGGACTCTCGCCGACATCACCGCGCCCCTCATCCGCAATGGCGTGATCGCCACCTGGATCTTCATCTTCATCGGATCGATACGCGAGCTTTCGGCGACGATTCTCCTTTTCACGGCGCGGACCAAGACCATCTCGGTGACGATGTTCGACCTGCGCGAAAGCAACGACTGGGGACCCATCGCCGTGCTATCGATCACGATGCTCGTCATCACGTTCATCCTTGTCGCGGCCGTGACCCGCTTCACCAACCGGAGGCTCGCATGAGGCCATCGCCAATCCACGAGGCGGCGCGCGCGCCGCAATCCAACCCCCCCGCTGCCGCACGCGCAGCGCACCACGCTGCAGGCGCGGTTGGTAACCTTCCCGTGCTGGGACTCATGCTTGGCGACGCAACCGGCATCGGTCCGGAGCAGTGCGCGCGCATCCTGGCGGACGCCCGGATGCGGGACACCGCGCGGCTGGTGGTTATCGGCGACACCCGGGTGCTCGAGCTCGGAGCGCAGGACGCGCAGTTAAGCTTGCACCACCGCACTTACACTTCGCCCGGAGACATCGACTGGTCGCGTCCCGAGACTCCCTTGATCGATCTCGGCAACTGCGACCCCGCGGCTCTGACCCGCGGCAAGGTCTCGCCCGAATCCGGCCGCATCGTCGGCGAAACGTTGTCGCACATGGTGCAACTCGCGCTCGCCGGTGAGATCGATGGCATCACCTTCGCACCGCTCAACAAGGCAGCGCTGCACGCGGGTGGCTGGCGTTTCAACGACGAGCACCAGCTCTTTGCGCATCTCACCGGGCATCGCGGCTATTTCAGCGAAATGAATGTCCTCGACGGCTTGTGGATGTCTCGGGTGACGTCTCACGTCGCCTTGCGCACCGCGCTCGACCAGATCACGGGTGAGCGCATCGAGCAGGCACTGAAGCTTGCGCACGAGACGATGCGCGGTGCGGGTCACGACAAGCCGCGCATTGCCGTGGCCGCCTTGAACCCGCATGGCGGCGAGAACGGGCTCTTCGGACGCGACGAGATCGATGTCATTGCTCCTGCCGTTGCGCGCGCGGCTGCCACCGGTATCGCATGTCGCGGGCCGTTCCCGGCGGACACCGTGTTCCTCAAGGCCTTCGCCGGCGAGTTCGATGGCGTGCTGACCATGTATCACGACCAGGGTCAGATCGCGACCAAGCTGCAAGGCTTCAATCGCGGGGTGACGGTCACTGCCGGCCTTGCGACCGTGTTTACGACGCCTGCGCACGGCACCGCATTCGACATCGTGGGTGCAGGCAAGGCGACCACCGGCGCGCTCGAGCAGGCCATCCGGCTTGCAGCGCGCATCGCAGCAAGTCGCAGGCACGCGCACGATCCCGTAGCGCTGGCCCTTTGATCGGAGATGAGCCTCATGCAACTGTCGCAAGGTGCAACCCACGCCGCGAGCGAGCCGCCGGCTTCGTCGCTGACGGGGTATGTGGCCGATTTCGTGATCAACACGCAAGCCGCGCATATCCCTGCCGATGTCGCGCACCTCGGCAAGCGCTCCGTGGTCGACGGGATCGGGCTGGCGCTCGCCGGTGCCGCTTCGCAGACGGGCCGCATCGCCCGGCAGTATCTGCGCGCACTGGGAATTGGCAGCGCTGAAGGCAGCACGATCATTGGATCGGACCTTCGCCTTCCGGCGCGCTTCGCGGCCTTCGCCAACGGCATCTCCATTCATGCCGACGACTACGACGACACGCAGCTCGCGATCGCGAAGGATCGCGTTTATGGCCTGCTGACGCATCCGACCGCACCTGCGCTGCCGCCGGTGCTGGCACTCGCCGAGCGCGACCACAGGAGCGGCCGCGACCTCATGGTGGCGTATCAGGTCGGCGTCGAGGTCGAATGCAAGATTGCCGAGGCTATCCTGCCCCGCCATTATCAGCACGGTTTCCATTCCACGGCGACCTGCGGCGCCATCGGTGCGGCCGCCGGGTGCGCCAACCTGCTCAAGCTCGATCAGGCGACGACGCGTCGCGCACTGAGTCTCGGCGCAAGCCAGGCAGGCGGACTGCGCGAAAACTTCGGCACGATGACCAAGCCATTCCACGCCGGGCGCGCGGCCGAAAGCGGGGTCGTGGCAGCGGAACTCGCGGCACTCGGCTTTACCGCGTCACCGATTGCGCTCGAGGCTGATCGTGGATTCTTCCGCGCGGCAGGCGGTGGCTACAGCGCCGAGATGATCGACGGCAAGCTCGCGGATCCGTGGACATTTGCGTTTCCTGGTGTGTCGATCAAGCCGCATCCGAGTGGCTCGCTCACGCACCCGGGCATGAGCGTGATGCTCGACCTCATTCATCGCCACGACATCAAACCCGAACGCGTGAAGCGCGTCTCGGTCGGCACCAATCACAACATGCCGAATGCGCTCATCCACCACCGTCCGCGCAACGAGCTGCAGGCGAAGTTCAGCATGGAATTCTGCATGGCCATCCTGCTGCTCGAGCGCGAGGCGGGTCTCGGGCAATTCACCGATGAGGTGGTGAACCGGCCGGACGTGAGGGCGCTGATCGAGCGCATCGACTTCGGAGTGCATCCTGAGGCTGAAGCCGCGGGCTTCGACAAGATGACGACCATCATCGAGATCGAGCTCGATGACGGCAGCGTCGTGCGCGGCGCGGCAGATTTCGGCAAGGGCAGCCCGGCGAACCCGATGACCGATGCCGAGCTCGCTGAGAAATTCCGGCAGTGCGCGGCGTGGGGAGGGCTCGATCGCGGCCACACCGAACGGCTGCTCGAGCTCCTGTGGAAGATCGATTCACTCGACGACGTGGGCGAGCTCACCCGCCTCTTGCAGCGAAGGGAGTCGTGAGCCCCAGATCGCGTTGCCTAACGCGCTCGGTCGAGCGTTGTAACTCTCAGCGTGGTTATGGAGGTTCGTGACCCGTGATGCCAGTGTTATCGGCGCAGCGGTCGTAAGTGGTTTATCCTGACCGCGCGGATTCTGGTGCTCGAGCGACCCACCGACTCACCGTCGTACTGTCGCACGCACCCCTTGCATTGAATGCCTGTCCCGAGGAGAAATGGTCATGACGATGAAGCCCGCATCTGCACTCTGCTTCAGGGTGGCGCTGCTCGCGGTCACCGGGGCAATCGTTGCGACGGAAGCCGAGGCGCGCATCATCGGCATCGACGTCGTGCGCACGGAGTCGGCCACGTTCGGCGGCACCACGTTCGGTTCGGTTGGCACGTATGACAAGGTCGTCGGACGCGCCCGCGGCGTGCTCGATCCCGCCGATCCGCACAACGCGCTCATCACGGACATCAATCTTGCGCCGAAGAATGCGCAGGGTCTGGTCGAATACTCGATGGACGTCTACATCTTCCGTCCGACGGACCCGATCAGGGGAAGCGGCAAGCTTTTCTATGAAGTGGTGAATCGCGGCAGCAAGCTCGGCTGGTCGGTATTCAACAGCTCATCGGCGGGCGCCGATCCCACCACAGCCGCCGATGCCGGTAGCGGTTTTCTGATGCGCCAGGGTTACACGATCGCATGGTCCGGCTGGGAAGATCCGTCGATCATCGGCACCAACGGCCTCACCGCGTCCATTCCCGTCGCGCGCAATGCCGATGGTAGCTCGGTGACCGGCCAAACGATTTTCGAGCAGATCTTCGATGCCCCCACGGGTGACAGCTTCCAGTTGCTCTACAAAGCCGCGACGACGGATCAACGTCAGGCTGTCATGTACGTGCGCAATCACTCCGATCAGCCGAGGGTCGTTGTGCCCACCACGGTCTGGTCGTTCGTTGACAATCAGAACGTCAAGATCAAC
>JALYXY010000036.1 GCA_030946875.1 Pseudomonadota bacterium
GCCACGATCAGGGCTTTGGCGAGGGCGACGGAATCAACGAGCGTTCGCGCCTGCTGAGTCGCCAGGTCGAAGTTCAGGATCATGTCGAGCGCGCTGAACGGCAGGAACAGCAGCACGAGCGAGAGCCTGGCGAGGAAGGTGAAGACGATTTCCACAGTCATGGCGCTGATTGGAAGCACTGTTGAGCCTGCATTGATGTCCGGTCGAAAGTCATTTGTCATGGTGGCGGCGGCGCATGAAGCCATCACGAATGCCAGCCTCGCAACCTCGACATCCCGGCTCGACTTCGAGAGGCCATGAACCGAGCACACCGTGACCAAACTGCCGGCTGCCGCCGTCGAGGCTACCGTGAACGAGAAGCATATTTTCTACGTAGTGAACGGCCCTCTCGTCTGTACGTCAGCGCTCATAGTCATGTCGGAATAGATATCCCAAGCGCAGGGTCTTCTAGGCGTCGCAAAGACAGAGTGCAAGGGTCGATGTGAAATATGGCTTCGTTGCGAAGCATCGAGGAATCTGGCCTGTGGCGTGGATCTGCGAGATGCTTGATGTCTCGCGCAGTGGTTTTACGAATGGTTTGAACGACCCGCCAGTGCCAGGACGCAAGCGAACGCCTACATGACGAAGCAGATCCGCACCAGCTTTGTCGAAGCGATCGAACTTTTGGCACCAGGCGGGTGTGGCATGACCTTCCGGCGTGGGGTTTAGCCTGTGGCCTGCATCGAATGGAACGCTTGATGAAGGGTGCCGCGCTTCGAGCCCGTCCCAAGCGTCGGCGCCAGTGGGTGATGTAGGACAACGGCTGGAATACACCATTGCGCCGAACATTCTGGACCGCGCGTCGTCGCCTCGTCGGCGAACAGAAATGGGTTGCTGATTTCACCTACATCTGGACCGGCGAGGGATGGTTGTACGTCGCCGTTGTCATCGATCTGTACTCGCGCCGCGCAGTCGGCTGGTCGATGAGCTCGCAGATGACGGCACAGTTGGTAACTGATGCACTCATGGCGATCTGGCGACGTGGTTCTCCGCGGGCGTTGTTACATCATTCGAGCAAGGCAGCCAATACACCAGTGAACAGTTTCAGCGGTTGTAGAGCGACCATGGCGTGATGTGCAGCATGAGCAAGCCGGGCGATTGCCGGGACACTCAGTCTAATATTGCCTCGAACGTTCAGCCCAGTCTGACTTGTGCATGTACTAAGCATGGAGCGTTTCGGCGCTTCTGCCCCCGGCGATGTGATGCTGCGCGAATATGGACTGACCGTCGACAACGTCTGCGCACGCGCGTTGTCGCTGCTGGGTTGACGATGCAACTCCCCTCTCGGTTTGCGCGCGGTGGAGCAATCGTTGCGTCCACGCGCAATCGTTCCATCTAAGACCCACCGGGCAGGTCGTAGTAAGAATGATTCTCTGGGTTGGCGGGATGCCCCTCGAGGAACGACGCGATCTCGTCGAGCACCGAACGATCGCTGTCGTGGAGACGCCCGAGCAGGTCACGGAGGCTCATCATCCCGACGGGCAGCGAGCCATGTCGATGGTGAACACGCACCCGCATCCCGGCTTGTCGCGCACGGTCAGAGTCCCACCGTTGGCCTCACATTGCGCCCGGCTTATCGCGAGCCCGAGGCCCAGTCCTGAGCGGTCGACGCTCCGCTGCTTGAAGGAAACGAAGAGTTCCTCTGGGTCTCCAGCAGAAAGCCCCCCGCAGTGATCTTCGACGGCAATTCGCACCCGGTCGTCGATTCCATAGGCGTGCAACCGCACGTGCGTAGCGCTGCGGGTGAACTTGAAAGCATTCTGCAGCACATTTTGCAGCGCCGACGAAACGAGCTCGCGGTCGACCTCGACCGTGAGTTGCGGGTCCACAGGCGATACGTCGAACGTGACGCCGCGGGCGTTGGCCTGAAGTGCCGCAGAAACCTTGAGGTCGTCGATCAAATCCGACACCGCTACCCGGCGCCGCCGCGAGGAGGCCTCGGCGACGCGCACTTCGACTAGGCAGTCGTCGATGATGCCCCTCATACCAATAAGGCTTCGGTCCAGCACGGCGCTAGTAGCGCCAGCGAGCGGCACACGGCCCGATTTGATTGCGTCGAGCACCAAGGTGGCGGTTTGTAGGTGATTGCGGAGCTCGTGGGCCATCACCCCGAGCTGCTCGTTGAACGCGTGTCGCTGTCTATTCGCGACCGTCGCCGTGGACCGCACGGTGAACTCCTTAACGGCGTCGGCGATGGCATTGTCGAGGCAGCGGTTGAGGCTGCGAAACTCCCCGACCTCGATAGGGACAGCGCTCTCCGACGCGAGGTTGGTAATGGCCTGACAGAGATCGCCATACTCGTGCACGACTTGGTCGATGCTGAACCCCCGTTCCGATAGTTCGCGTCCGCGGTGCGCCGCCGCCATGCCGATTTCGGAGGTAGCCGGGGTGGCGCCGCCGGCCGCGCCCGAGACGGTTTCGCTGTCCAGGTATTCGGAATCCCGCTCGAGCCGAAGCGTTGCAATCAACTGATCGATGAAATGAGGAATTCCGTAAGCAACGTCTGCTTCGTGCGTTTGACTCGCCGAGCGGAGCGCCACCTTGACTCGGCAACGCTCGATGAGTTCAGTCCTGCTGCTGGTAAGGAAATCGTGGAGCATGTCATTCCTTGAGTGGCGGCCACCGGAAGGGTGGGATCGGCCGCGCCTGAACGCACGGTTTCCCCGTCCCCCACGCTAGATGCGGAGCGAGCTTAAGTCGGTACGTTGACGCACATAGACAGAAAATGGTCAATCAGCGAACTCGGCCAGTGGCCGCGGCAGAACGACGCTCGAATCCTTCCCATCGGGTTCGCTCCATCCCTAACCTGGTAACCACCGAGCGATATTTAGCACGGCGGCAAGGGAACGCGTTAAGGTGGGGTGCCCACTCCTTCGAAGATCTTGATGTTGCATGCCGAAAATCGCTTGCTCGACCAACTGCCCGCCGCAAATCTCGCGGCTGTTTTAGCCTCCTCCGCTCGTGTCGAGCTCGAGCCTGCTGAAGTGCTCATCGACATGCGGCCATTCGTCGAGTTGAGCTTCATGCCGCGCGCGCTGGCATCGGGCGACAAGGTTGTCTTCAACTACCGCGGCAATATCACGCCCCCAAAGGACGCCGCGGGATGGGCCGATCTGATCAGCCGATCGTGCGCCATTGGGTGGAGCGCTACGGGCTTGCAGAAGTGCGCCAGTGGTACTTCGAGGTCTGGAACGAGCCCAACCTGGAGACGTTCTGGACCGGCGGCCAGGACGGCTATTTCGAGATCTACCGGCATACCGTCACGGCGATCAAGGCGATCGACAAGGAGTTGCGCGTCGGCGG
>JALYXY010000166.1 GCA_030946875.1 Pseudomonadota bacterium
CGCCGTGGATCACGAGGGTCGGGTAGCGGACGGTGCGGGCGAGCTCGCGCACGTCGGTGCCGACCCATCCTGTCATTCCCATTGCCACGGTGGCGCCATCACTGGCGCCTCCGGCATGGAGAACGCCATCTTCATATGGCTTGGTGGAATGGGGCTCGGTAAAAACGATGCCAAAGAATTCGTCGAGATAGTCCGGCCATTCGCTGCGCATGCGCTCGGCGACGCTTGCCACCGACGCCGCGGTGCCGGGATCGGCTGCGAGGCGGTGAGGGTACCCGCCGGCGATGACTAGATGCGACACGCGGGCTGGCTGCTCCGCTGCCAGGCGAAGCCCGATCATCGCCGTCGCCGAAATCGCGACCACGGCCGCACGCTCGATCTCGAGCCGGTCCAGCACGGCGACGAAGTCACCGCAGTAGAGGTCGAACGAGTACTGCTCTGGCGCCTTCGGCCGATCCGAGCGCCCGTTGCCTCGCAGATCCATGACGACGACGCGAAAGTGCTGCGCCAACCACGGCACGACGCCCTTGAGCATGTGCACGTTGGCGATCTGATAGACAGGTGCGAAGACGAGCCACGGCCCGGCGTCGCCGAACTGGCCGAACCAGGTTTTGATCCCATTGCGCTCGATGAATCCCTCGCGTACGGGCGCGACGGTCTCGTATGGATACGGTTCGGGCAACGTGCCAGGCGCAGGCATGTCCCCGGCAGTTAGCGCGAGCCGCGCGGGCATCGCCCCTGCTGCGAGGCCGCTCACCGCACTCTCCGCTTTGGGGGCGTCTTTGCGCGGCACTCGACCTGACGCAGCAACGTCGCGACTGCCGCGAGTGCCTCGCGCTGATGACCGTCTTTCTCTTCGATACCGAGCATCATGCTGGCCTCCATTCCGGTCCAGAACCAGACGATCCAGGCCGAAATAGCCTGCGCCGAGATGGGCAACTTGAGTCCTGACCTGCCGAGGAAGGCGATCACCGCGGCTTCGATAAGGCGATGCCAATGCAGGATGCGTGGCACGAACTCCGCGCGCAGCTCCTTGTCGTGAAAGCTGGCCCCCATCAGTTCCATCAGCAGGCGAACGAAGCCGGACTCCAGGTCCTCCTCGTAAAAGTCGCAGGCCTCCTGCCACTGCTGGCTGGCGCTCGGAGTGCCTTGATACATGTGCTCCTGTCGCTCGAGGAGCTGCCTGTTGGCTTCGTCGAGAACCGCGAGTACGAGTTGCTGCTTGCCGTGAAAGTGATAGCCGATCAGCGCGTGGTTGACCCCGGCCTCCCGGGCGATATCGCGCAAGTTGAGGTTCGCGTAGCCGACCTCGACTAGGCGGTCGCGCGCGGCTCGCAAGATCGCCGCACGTGTCGCCGCGCCGTCGGCGCGCCTGACTCCTCGCTCCTCGCCCGCAGCGGGGGGGGGACCTCGATGATATTGAACGCTTGGCTTATCCATGTGTTCAATGTTGGAGCCCCTTTGCGACGGTGTCAAGCCCCTTGGCAATCCAATGACACATTGCGCCGACGACCGCTGCTCATCGAGAAAGCTTTGTGGTGTCAAGCTGCATCGAGCAGGCGAAGACGGCGTGGAGGTTGGGGCTCAGGCGGCCGCACTGCTGCTCGACCCCGAAGGCGCTCAAGATCAGGCAGGTGGGTCACATCTAGGTTGGCGCTAGCTGGCCGGCCACAAAGCTGCCACTGGTGAGCGACCGCTTCTGGCCCGGAAGCGTCCTCTCGTGCGGCGCTCCCGGCCGGACTGCCGGGATCAGCATCAGACTTCGGTTTGCTCGGCAATCTCGAGCGCGTCGTCGACCTCGATGCCGAGGTAGCGCACGGTGCTTCCGAGTTTCGTATGGCCAAGAAGCAACTGCACCGCTATCAGGTTCCTGGTTCTCCGATAGATCAGCGTTGGCTTGGTACGCCGAATCGAGTGCGTTCCATACGCGGCCGGATCAAGTCCGATCTCTTTGACCCAGCCGTCCAAAATGCGAGCGTACTGCCTTGTGCCGAGGTGCGGCGACGAATGCAGTCGGCTCGGGAACAGGTAGTCGTCGGCCCGCAGTGCCGCCGACTTGATCCATGCCTCAACGGCCTCTCGCGTTGAAGGCGTGATCTCGAATTGAACCGGACCTTTCGTCTTCTGCTGAAGCACAATTGCCCGCGAGGCTACCCGATCGCCATGGCATACGTCGCGCACGCGTAGCTTCACGAGATCGCAGCCGCGAAGCTTACTGTCAATGCCAAGGTCGAACAGCGCAAGATCGCGGGTGCGCACTTGTATCTGGAGCCGGACGCGAATCGCCCAGATGTGTTTGACCTTCAGGGGTGCCTTTTGGCCGACAAGCTTTCCCTTGTTCCACGGCGCCCGACGAACCACAGTAGCGGTTGTGTCCATCTCGTCCTCCTCGTCTGGTTGAAGGGAGGACCATCGTCACCCAAACGGGACCAGGCGCGGCGGACAACGGTCGCTGTCCGACCCGAAGCGGAACTGCGCACCGGCAAACGAGGATGCCTGGCAGGATACGTTCGCAATCAGTAGCGCGCCCGGCCGCCCGACATATCGAAGACGGCTCCGGTATTGAACCGGCTCGCCTCCGTGCACAGCCAGGCGACCAGGTGAGCCACTTCATCGAGGCGGCCCAAGCGATGCATGGGGCTATCCTGGACCATGCGGTCGACGACATCGTGACCGAGGTTACGGATCATGTCGGTGTCAATTGGCCCTGGAGCGACGCAGTTGACAAAGATATTCTCGCTTACGATCTCGCGGCTCAGCGCCTTGGTGAACGCGATGACGCCGGCGCTGGCGGCCGAATAGGCCGCAATACCCGGCAAACCTTCCTTGCCGGCCAAGGAACCGATATTGATGATGCGTCCCGAGCGCTGATGCAACATGCGGGGCAGCACGGCCTGCGTGACTTGCATGGTACCTGCGAGATTAATGTCAACGATGCGCCGCCAATCTCCCTTGGCATGGTCATTAAAGCTAGTCGCCCGGCCCAGATAGCCTGCGCAGTTGACGAGAATGTCGACTCGCTGGTCCTTCGCAAGCTCGCCTACGGCACGCGAGATGTCGTCGGATCGGGTGATGTCCACAACGACCGATCGTGCTCGAGGAACGTCTGCGCGGTTCGCGTCCCAGATCCAGACGGCACAGCCGTTCGCGAGAAGGAGTTCCGTAATGGCTCTTCCAATGCCTTTGGCTCCGCCGGTCACGATGGCGAACTTGTCGGCGAGATCGTACGTATTGCCCATGTCAAGCGCTCCTGTAGCCGATGCGGGCAGTGTCACCTGACACGCGAGCTAATCCGAAAGTCTAAATTCAAGCAAATCGTGCCTGGTGTTTCCCTCGTTGTAGCGAAACCGCGAACCCTACGCAAGCTGTCCTTCGAAGGGCCAGCTCTTGGCCGGGAAGCGTCCCGTGCGGCGCACCCGGCCGGACCCGCATCAGACTTCGGTTTGCTCGGCAATCTCGAGCGCGTCGTCAACCTCGATGCCGAGGTACCGGAAGGTGCTTTCGAGTTTCGTATGGTGACCTCCCAAGATTTCTAGTCTTCCATAGCCTTAAAGTGGCATCAGCTCGATAGTCGCGTGGGGAATGCCGAAATACGGATGGTCCACGAACATCTTCGTCGCCTCATCGGCCGAGTTCGCCTGCACAATCTGATGCATCAGGATGTCGTTCCGATCATCCATTCACGCCCGATGAAGACACGACTTTGGGCTTTCCGGCGCCCGCGCCCTTGTCGGTGAGGTCGCTGCCGTTTGCATCCGCTTCGATCGCCTGTTACAAGCGCTCGCTTATGAGGTCGAAGTTCCTCCAAAGGTCAGTGCACAGCGCGACCGCCGCCGGCGCGGTTAGCAGTACGTGTCCTGGTTCGAAACGTCTGGTGGCGGCGTAACGTATTGGTTGCGGACTCGGTTGCCGGCTTTCGCCGTGTGGAAGGATAATTCCCGGACTACCGGAAGCGGGCAGAAAGCGCGCCCCACTACAACACGCGCGTGTTGACGCTTACGCGGCTTTGTTTCCAGCCTAGTATTTAAGCAACCCAGTCGGACTGAGCAGCCGTGCGGGCTGCATCCCCGCGACAGCGCAGTTTCTCCACAGACTCTGTGCATAAAATAATTTTCAACGGCAGCGTGGGTTACTCCGTGGAGTGCGCATGAACGTCCCCATAGGGGCACGCCGACGCTTGCAAGCGCGAAGGAGTCCGAAGTTACTGATCGCAACAGACAGACAAACAACCTCTGTTGGGGGCAGCGCTGCCTCAGTTGAGTTTCAGCGCATATACAGGACTGTCGACATGCCTAACCAGAATGGCGACATCGACGCCTTCGATAGGGGCAATTCGAAATCGTCCAAAACTGTGGGACAAGTTGACCCGAAACCGCGAACGAGCCGCCGCGTCGGCGATTGGCTTCAGGGTCCCTTCCGCCGGTTGGCGTGCCTGCCAGGTCCATTGCTCGGGCGAGCCGCCGCCCGAATTTCGTTCGCGCGTCGGTGCGATCGTGTATACGATTCCCTCGTCCATCGGGGAAAAGTACACGAGACAAGCGGCCGTCGGCGCATATTCCAGCGCTGCAAATGGTCGCAGTCGCGGTTTGGACCCGACGGACCTCAGGCGGCAGATGTCCCGACCCGGCTCGCTTGGATCCAACGCATGCAACTCGTCACGAGCGTGCACCGACACGACAATGATGTCGCGCAAGGGATCAATCTGCATCGCGTTGTGATTGGCGATTCCCGGGAGCTTGTTCGGGAAGTGGTCGGTCCAGGCCCCGTAGGTTGCATTTCCGTTGGCGCCATCGGGATGAAAGCCGATGAAGGCGTTACCTCCACCATCGTCGCCGGAGTGTCCCCAAAGCACACGACGTGAATCATCCCAAGTCGTCCAACCTCCAGAATTGAGAATCGCCGTAGGATGCCGCGGGCCCCGCCGCCAACGCCGGGTGTCAAGGTTGAAGAGATGTGGTACCGCAACGGCCTTTACGGATTTGCCCAACTCCGTCTGGCCCTTGAGCAGAATGTAGTCGTTCCCCGCTGGGTCGTACTGGACGTAATCATAGGTATGCGGCGGTAGCGGCGAGCCGTCCGGATACACCGAGTCGGAATAACTCGCGCCTGCACCGTAATCGCCGTCACCACCTCCAACGAAACCATCGGAAATCCGTCGCCACTCCCTGGATTCGAGATCGAAGGCATGAACATCGGAACCGAAATAATCGTTGTGCCCTCCTCCAAAGACGATCATCGATCCGCTGGCGCCGAATCGTGAAGCGTACGCGGCGCTGTTCCATGCTTCCGTGATCGCGGCGAATCCCATAGCGCCATGCCAGGGCGACTTCGGGTCGCGCTCCAGCATTCGTTCCAGTCGCTCCTTCAGGGTGCGGGCCGGATTCAAGTGCGTGTTGCATGCTGGATTATTGTCCTTCAGGTACCGCGTCCCCGGTCGGGTCGGCTGCAAACCGAGGTCCGGACGATCACCGGAGATTGCATACCAGCAATTGAGGCTCATCCGTTCCAGCCAGGATGGGGTCGCGGGTGACATGGATCAAAGGTTCAGTCGGCAGGGAATAATGCAATGAAGAGCCCGTCCGGCCGCCGTGTTGCTCAGGCCTCGCCATTCACCACATGAAGACAAATGGCCCACTCTGCAGGGGCGAGTGCTCGCAGCAATGCCTTGCAACCATTGCGGTGACGATTGCAAAGCGGCGACAAATGACTGCTTGTGGCCGGTATGTCAGGCGACACGGTAAGCCTCCGTGCTGTCTGCCGCTGACCCCCGACAGCCCAGATTGCACTTCCATTGGGACGCGATTTCCGGCGCGGTCATCGACTTCAATTCGAAGATACCTGACCGCGCCTTCGAGGTTTGAGGGACCGGGGAGTAGCTAAACGGCCCAGAAGTTCTCGGTGGCCGCAGATCAGTGTTGGTTTGGTACGCAGCATTGAGCGCGTTCCGTACCCAAAGATTGTCTCGGGCAGGAGCGATGGGCAATCTCGGCGGCGGCCGCATCTGGGTCATTGCTCTCGATACGAAGTGCGTTTGACGCGCGCCGTTGCCGTTTCCCACGATCACCCTCCTCCGACCTCGTGATGTTCAAGCTGCGAGCCGTAGCCGCCTCCGATCCGGTCGGTTCTGGTCAAGGACCTCGCTTGGCTTCGGTCGTGGCGATTGCGTACCGCAAGGACGCTGGCAGTGCGAGCGCCTTTTATAGTACTGCCACCGCGTCGCTAAGGTCCCAATGGAACGGGTATAAACTAGTTTTGCCTTAAATGATCTGACTCTGCCTCTGGCGCAAAGCCGGACCTATCAACCGGAGATCGATAATGATGATGACGAGAGTCAGAGGCTGACGCTGAAGCCAAGGGCAATCACCCTGACCACAAGGGGCATGCGGCTAGACCAGAGGAATGAACATGGCAGACGACAGACAAAAGCAAGCGCGGGCCGGCCGATCGTGACCGCGTCAATGTGAATGAAGGTTACGAGCTGCGATACTGGACCGAGAAGTTCAAGTGCTCTGAGGCTCAGTTGCGAGCCGCAGTGCAAGCGGTCGGCGTGATGGCCAAAGACGTTGAGATCTTCCTTAGGAAGAAATGATTGTTGCGCGTTTGGCTGCTTCCGGCTGAGCTCGATGCCATAGTGTCGCCGGAGCTTTTGAGGGTGGCGAGCTGCGCCGCGGCCACAATGAACTGCAGGTCCCCAGACCGCTGTCGAGGACTTCGTGAAATGCAATTGGGCGACATACGGATGCCGCCGGCTCTGTGTCCGGAAGCCGCCTCATTGGCTGACAGTTGGGAGGCGTGAAACCAAGCCATAGATATTGGCGCGACGCATCCGCGAGCTTCGATGCCTTAAAGCTGTGGCTCCCAATCACTTTCGCCCGCCACGAAATGGTTCGACGAACATCGGTTGAGTGGACCACGCGTCTAGTACGCCGTGAATGCCCGAGAAAGATCAAACGACTGTCGCGCGAGAAGTGAGGGTTTCGGTAGCAGGAGGCGGCACATTGATTACCCTCGTAAGTTGGCGATGCCGGGCTCGGGTCGCACACCGCCACATGACCTGCTGGATGATTTACCGGACGTACGCGTTCGCTGCGCCGGCGCAGCCTTTTGTTGACGGGGTGTCCATCGTGTGCCCGCAATGAGCGTGACCCACCTTCGCGAACAGAAATGGCCGCAATGCGTCTGGACGGTTAGGCACGGGCAGAGTGCAGGCAATGTCGCTCGAGATGCAGCCGAGGCTGCGGAACACCCCTTGATCGATATCGCGACACGTGACATCGATGTTCCGTTGTCGACGTTAGGGGAGCGGCAGGCGGGCGACTTGGGCCGATGGTTTGGGCAAATGACCGCGACTGACCAGCCCACGGCCGTGATCTGCTCGCCCTATCTGCGCGCCCGAGCTACGGCGCTCATCCTCCTGCAGAGTGCCGGAATCGACCGCAACAGCATCACGTTCCAGGTTGACGAACGCTTGCGCGAGAAGGAATTCGGCATCCTCGATCGTCTTACCAAGTTCGGGGTCATACAAAAATATCCGGAACTCAGCGAACAGCGCAGCCACGTCGGCAAGTTTTATTTCCGGCCGCCGGGTGGCGAAAGCTGGTGTGATGTGATTCTGCGGCTGCGCAGTTTGCTCGATACAATCACTCGCGAATATCGGAAGGAACGTCTACTGATCGTTGGGCATCAGGTTACGGTGAACTGCTTCCGATATCTTCTAGAGCGAATGGACGAGGAAACAATCCTTGCCATTGATCAAGCCGCTGACGTCCCGAATTGCGCCGTAACGTCCTACGAGTTCAATGAGGGTGAAGGGCGAAACGGCAAGCTCGTTTTGCGGCTCGTGAACTTTGTCGCACCGTTGGAACAGATGGGAACGCCAGTCACTGCGGCACCGGACATTCCTGTTGCGCCGAAATCATGAACGCGCGCGGCTCTAGAGCTGACGGTGATCTACATCTATCGGTGATCGATGATGCGTTTCTTCGCGCATGGCCGCTGCCGTGTCCTAGTGATGACAGCGACAAGGAACAGCGCGGCCGGGTACTGGTGATTGGCGGTTCACGGGAAATGCCCGGCGCTGTGATCTTAGCGGCTACGGCGGCGCTTCGCGCGGGAGCGGGCAAGTTGACAGTCGCTTCCGCTGAGAGCGTCGCTGGCTTAATCGGCACTGTGTTACCGGAGTCTCGCGTGGTCGGGCTGGTTGAGACGCGACTTGGTGGGCTGAAATATCGTAGATCTGACGCGTTGGCCGACGAGTTCGACGCCGTGCTGATTGGTCCAGGAATGCGTGATGAAGAGGCCACCGCCGCGTTGGCGGCTGCCACGATCCGCAAATTTTCCAGTGCAGCGCTGGTTCTTGATGCATACGCGATGTCCGTGGTGGGTCGCGCAAAAATGCGTTCGGGTGCGCGGGTACTGCTGACACCTCACGCCGGCGAACTCGCGCATCTTACGGGGGTATCGAAGGAAGGTGTCGTTGCAGATCCTATACGTGCGGCCGTGAACGCGGCAAAGGCGTACAACGCCACGATTGCGCTGAAGGGCGCGACAACTATCATCGCAACGCCACAGCGGCGCGTGTGGCGCCATGAGGGCGGTGGGGCCGGGCTGGCAACCTCAGGCTCGGGCGATACGCTAGCAGGCCTCACTGCCGGATTTGCCGCGCGCGGTGCCTCGTTAGAGCAAGCGGCGGTGTGGGGAGTCGCGGTTCACGCTCGCGCGGGAGAGAGGCTTGCTACGCGCATTGGGCCGCTGGGGTTCCTGGCCCGGGAAATCGCCGTAGAAGTGCCACGACTTCTTAATGACTTGCGCCCTTCCGACTGATTTCCCGACGCCAGCGGCCCAACGACCGTGGTGATCGCACTCTGTTGGGGCGCATCGATCATTAGGCAGACACTAGCTTTTTGCTTCGATGGCGCTGTCAGTCCGACGTTGATGATCGGCAAGAATGCATGGCGCAGGGTGACCACCTCGAACGGCGAATAGGCTGAGTTTGGAGCGCGTTGTCAACAGCTTTCCGCTAGCAGACTGGGCGACTTACCCGTGGTCTTCAATCTCGCGGCGACTAGAACCAAAGCCGCTGCCCATCGGAGAAAGGTCTTGATCCCGCCCTTCATGTTTGCGACCGGCATCGAGAACAGCTATCCGACCATCGATAGCGGCCGGACGCGGGTCGATGAGATGGCCAAGTGCGGCCACTATGAAAAGTGGCGCACCGACTTTGAC
>JALYXY010000263.1 GCA_030946875.1 Pseudomonadota bacterium
CCTGGGACTCACCCGGGACGAGCTCATCAACGCCGTTTCGCTCGCCTGGGTCGACGGCCAGTCGCTGCGCACCTACCGCCACTCGCCGAACACGGGCTCGCGCAAGAGCTGGGCCGCCGGTGACGCCACGGCGCGCGGCGTGCGCCTCGCCCTCATGGCGCTCACCGGGGAGATGGGTTATCCGTCGGTGCTGACAGCCAAGACATGGGGTTTCTACGACGTCCTCTTCAAGGGTCAGCCGTTCAAGTTCCACCGGCCCTATAGTAGCTATGTCATGGAGAACGTCCTCTTCAAGATCAGCTTTCCGGCCGAGTTCCACGCGCAGACCGCGGCCGAATGCGCCATGCAGTTGCACAAGGAGCTGGTCGACAGCGGTCGCAACATCGCGGACGTCAAGCGGGTGACCATCCGCACTCACGAATCCGCGATTCGCATCATCGACAAGCAGGGACCGCTCGCCAATCCCGCCGATCGCGACCATTGCATTCAGTACATGGTGGCCGTGCCGCTCATCTTCGGGCGGCTGACCGCCGCCGATTACGAGGATGACATTGCAACGGACGTGCGTATCGACGCGTTGCGCGAGAAGATGGTCTGCGTCGAGGACAAGGCATTCACGCGCGACTATCACGATCCTGAGAAGCGCTCCATCGCCAACGCCATCAGCATCGAGTTCGATGACGGGGGCCGGCTCGGCGAAGTGGTCGTGGAGTATCCGATCGGCCATCGCCGGCGCCGGGCGGAGGGGATACCGGTGCTGATCGACAAATACCGCACCAATCTCGCCCGCCGCTTCCCAGCCAGGCAACAGCAGCGCATCGTCGACGCGTCGCTCGATCCGGGGAGGCTCGATGCCATGCCGGTGAACGAATTCGTCGACCTTTTCGTCATCTAGGTATCCCCTTGCTACGTCCTTCGGCTCTCGTTCTCCTCGTAGCCCTGCAGTCGATGGCGCCCGCCGTGTGGGGGCAGGATTTCCCCCGGCGCAAGCCCGGGCTGTGGGAGATCAACACCTCGTCCCGGCAGGCCGCGCAGGGCAGCACGCGCGTGCAGATGTGCATCGACGAGAACACGAACGACCTCGTGCAGCAGCAGGGGCTCGCCACAAAGGACGGTTGCAGCAGGCACGACATGAAGCGCAACGGCTCCGAGATCGTCGTTGATTCCGTGTGCAGGCTTGGCGAGACGACGGCGACGACGCATTCCGTGTTTACCGGCTCCTTCGACTCGCTCTACAAGGTGGAGACACGCTCGTCGTACGACCCGCCGCTCATGGGCATGCGTGAAGGCCATGCGGTCATCGAGGCCAAGTGGCTTGGCGCATGCAAGCCCGACCAGAAGCCCGGCGACATGATTCTGGGCAATGGCATGAAGATCAACATCAACGACACGCGAACAACGCCCGCCGCGAGCCCAGCGCCCAAGCGATGAGGTGCACGGCCATCGCGTTGACGCGGCATGGGCACTACGGCCCGCCGCGCCGCTGCATCATGCACATCGGCCGCATTCCGGTGCGACCACGTTCGCGACGCGTACCGCCCCACTGACTCACGACTCCACGAGGAAGAAGCATGGCTCACGATCTGTTTGGCACCCTTGACGAATTCACCCCTGCCTCGGGCGCGAAGGGACAGTTCTATTCCCTGCCCGCACTCGAGGCCGCAGGCGTCGCCAAGGTATCGCGGCTTCCGCTGTCGCTGCGCATCGTGCTCGAAAGCGTGCTGCGCAACTGTGACGGCAAGAAGGTCGCCGAATCGCACATTCACGAGCTCGCAGGGTGGAAGCCGACGGGGCCGCGCACGGAGGAAATCCCGTTCGTCGTCGCGCGCGTCGTGCTACAGGACTTTACCGGCGTTCCGTTGCTCGCCGACCTTGCGGCGATGCGCAACGTGGCGGCCGACATGGGCCGCAATCCGAAAACGATCGAGCCCCTCGTACCGGTCGACCTCGTGGTCGATCACTCGGTGATGGTCGACTACTACCGTCGCCCAGACGCGATCGATCTCAACATGAAGCTCGAGTTCAAGCGCAACAACGAGCGCTACCAGTTCATGAAGTGGGGCATGCAGGCGTTCGACACATTCAAGGTCGTGCCCCCCGGTATCGGCATCGTGCACCAGGTGAACCTCGAGTACCTCGCGCGCGGCGTGCATCAGAAGAACGGCATCTATTACCCCGATTCACTCGTCGGTACGGACAGCCACACGACGATGATCAACGGCATCGGTGTCGTGGGCTGGGGCGTGGGTGGCATCGAAGCCGAAGCCGGCATGCTCGGCCAACCGGTGTACTTCCTGACTCCGGACGTGATCGGGGTGGAGCTCAAGGGCAAGCTCCCGGAGGGCACCACCGCAACCGACCTCGTGCTCACGGTCACGGAGATGCTCCGCCGCGAGAAGGTGGTCGGAAAGTTCGTCGAGTTCTTCGGCGAAGGCACGACCACGCTGTCGGTGCCGGACCGCGCCACCATCGGCAACATGGCGCCGGAATACGGCGCCACGATGGGCTTCTTTCCGGTGGACGAAGCGACGGTGGATTACCTGCGTTTCACCGGCCGGACCGCAGAGCAGATCGATGCGTTCGAAGCGTACTTCCGCGCGCAGAACATGTTCGGGGCTCCGCGGCTCGGTGACATCGACTACACCAAGACGCTGTCGCTCGATCTGTCGACGATCCGATCGTCCGTCGCCGGCCCGAAACGGCCGCAGGATCGCATCGAGCTCGGCATGCTCAAGTCGCAGTTCGTGTCGCTGTTCTCGAAACCGCTTTCGCAAAACGGATTCTCGCAAACGCCCGACAAGCTCGAGCAACGCTACCTCACCAAGTGGGCACCCGAAGGCGTCGGCGAAGTCCCGGCCGACCACGACAGCCAACGCACCAGGCCGGGTGCGGAAAGGCAGGTGCGCGAGATGGTCGACAACCGGCCGATCATCGAAGGCGCCGTCGAGCCGCAGCTCCACGGCAACACCGACATCGGCAATGGCGACGTGCTGATTGCGGCGATCACCTCGTGCACCAATACCTCGAATCCGGGCGTGCTGCTGGCAGCGGGTCTCCTCGCCAAGAAGGCTGTCGAGAAAGGTCTGTCGGTCAAGCCTCAGGTGAAGACCTCGCTCGCGCCGGGCTCGCGCGTCGTTACGGACTACCTCGGGCGCGCCGGGCTCATGCCTTATCTCGAGAAGCTCGGCTTCGGGCTTGTGGGTTATGGCTGCACGACGTGCATCGGCAACGCCGGCGACCTCGCGGCCGAGTTCAATGATTCGATCGTCGCCAACGACCTCGTATGCGCAGCCGTGCTGTCCGGCAATCGCAATTTCGAAGCACGCATCCACCCGAACATCAAGGCGAACTTTCTGGCCTCCCCGCCCCTTGTGGTCGCGTTCGCGATCGCCGGCACGGTGCTGAAGGACGTCACCACGGAGCCACTCGGCGAGGGCACTGACGGTCCGGTCTACCTCAAGGACGTCTGGCCGACGTCGCACGAGATCGCGAGCGTGATGCACTTCGCGCGCGATCCTGAGGCCTTTCGCAGGCTGTACAGCGATCTCGCCGAGGCGACTCCGCTGTGGGGCGCCATTCGCGGATCGACAGGTCAGGTGTACGACTGGCCGCTCTCCACTTACATCGCCAAGCCGCCGTTTTTCGACGGCTTCAGCATGGACTGCACGGCCACCGGCGACATCAAGGGCGCGCGCGTGCTCGGAATCTTCGGCGATTCGGTCACCACCGACCACATCTCGCCTGCCGGCGCCATCAAGGAGGCCTCGCCCGCGGGCCAGTGGCTGCTCGCGCATGATGTTCCGAAGTCGGAGTTCAACAGCTATGGATCGCGACGCGGCAATCACGAGGTGATGATGCGCGGGACGTTCGCCAATGTGCGGATCAAGAATCTGATGCTCCCGCTGCGTGCCGATGGCACTCGCGAGGAAGGCGGAGTCACCCTGTATCAGCCCGCGGGAGATAAGATGTACATCTACGACGCGGCGATGCGCTACGTCTCGGAGGGCATGCCCACCATCATCTTCGGCGGTGAGGAATACGGAACCGGTTCGTCGCGCGACTGGGCAGCCAAGGGTACGCAGCTTCTCGGGGTGCGAGCTGTCATCGCCAAGAGCTTCGAGCGGCTCCACCGCTCGAATCTGGTCGGCATGGGCGTGCTGCCTTGCCAGTTCAAGGGCACCGACTCGGTCGAAACGCTCAAGATCACAGGCAACGAGACATTCGACGTGATCGGGCTCGAAGGTCGGGTGAAGCCGCAGATGGATGTCACGCTGGCGATTCACCGCAGCGACGGCAGCACGCAGCACGTTCCGGTGCTGCTGCGCATCGATACGCCCATCGAGGTCGACTATTACGTCAACGGCGGCATCCTTCCGTTCGTGCTGCGCGATCTCGTGCGACACGCAGCGTGAGGCTGACCAAGCGGGGTGACAGGAGCCGGCGCACGCCGGCTTTCCGGTCAGCACTGCGTTAGGGCGTCGGAGCGATGCGTGAGCGCGCACCTTCGCTGCGCGTTGCGCTACCGATGTTCCTGCTCGCCGGGCTGTGCCTCAGCTCGCTCGACGCGACCGCCAAATACCTCGTCCGCGATCACTCGCTCTTCCTGATCGTCTGGGCTCGCTACGCCGGTCAGGTGCTCGTGGTCACGCCGTTCGCATGGCAGCGCGCAGGACATGACTTCTGGCGCACACGGCGTCCCGGGCTGCAGCTTCTGCGTTCCACGCTGCTGCTCCTCGCGACGCTTTGCTTTTTCGGCGGCCTGCGCTTCCTGCCACTCGCCGAGGCATCCTCGATCATGTATCTCGCACCGGTGTTCGTGGTGCTGCTGTCGTTTCCGGTGCTCGGCGAGCGGTCGACTCGCGCGAGCTACATTGCAACGCTCGTGGGCCTTGCCGGCATGTTGATGCTGCTGCAGCCCGGTTCGAGCCTCCTCCACCCGGCGGCGCTGCTGGTGCTGGCCGCCGCGATCTGCAACGCGCTGTACCAGATGCTCACGCGCAAGCTTCTCGACGAACATCCGCACACGACGCTCTTCTACAGCGGCATCGTCGGTGCCGTGGGGCTGAGCGTGGGACTTCCCTGGGCCTGGGACGCCCATCTCCTCTCGTGGCGCGAGGGGAGCTTCCTTCTGTTGCTCGGCCTGTGCGCAGGCCTGGGCCATTGGCTCGTGACCGGCGCCTACATGCGCGCACCCGCGGCGCTGCTCACCCCGTTCATGTATGTCCAGCTGGTGTGGGCCACGGCCTACGGATACCTGCTCTTCGGCCAGCTTCCTCACGCGCTGTCCTTTGTCGGCATGGTGGTGATCGCCAGCAGCGGCCTTTTGCTCGCGCTGCATCATCGGGTGCGCATGAGGAGTGCCGCGCACGCACAGTGAACGCTCTTCGTCCGCTGCGGTTTTGTCGCACGTCCATGTAAAACTTTCTGCAACACGCAGCGGGCGCTGGCGTTTGAATCCGAAGAACCTTGCCGGGTTCAGGATGCATTGAATGCCTGGTCCGACGGCGCAACGGCAATCGATGGCATGACAGTTGCTGCGTTCAACCCAGAGGGAGGCCAACAACGCGGAGAATCGCGATGACTGCGACGGGCTGTGTTGCGCGAAGCCCGCAAGCGCGCACACCACGTCATATTCCTCGCGCCTCCGAACGTGGGTCTCTGCCCCGTTTTCTTTCCGCCGTTCAGCTGGCTCCTGACGATGCGCAGTCGCAGGGCGCGCGCGATCTTCGTGCGCATCTCGGCTCAGGAAGGCGTCACATGCATCGACCTGTTCCGCGAAAAGGTGGATGACATTCTTTCACGCAACCCGCGTCGGTATTACGCCGGGGATCGCCTTCATCCGACGAGCGAGAGCTATCACGCTGCATACCACGCGATCTGCGAGGGTTCGCAGCTCCGACGCGTGCTGTCGGCGGTCAGCAACGAGGTGACCGGCGCCAACGAGCCTTCGTTCGCGCCGGGTGCGGTCATGAGCGTGCCTGCGGTCGCCAGCGAAGCACGCCCGGCGATCGATGCACCGCTGCCGCGCGCCGCATAACGCCGCATAACCCTGCATACGCCGCAGTCTTTCACCCCGGGTGGTGCGGCGCTCGGCTAACATGGCCGTACTTTCGCTGTTCGCCTGACGGAGAGATCTTATGTTGTCGCGTGTGCTGATGCTGTGCGTCGCAGTTGCCGCGGGCGTGTTGCCGGGGTGCAGCTCAGAATCCAAGGACGCAGCGGATGCCGCAGGGCGAGCGGCGGGAAAAGCGGCCGACGCGACCAAGGAAGCCGCGATCAAAGCCGGTCAGGCGGTCAAGGAAGCGGCCAAGGATGCGGGCGCGGTGACCAAGGAAGCTGCGGAAAGGGCTGCTGACGCGATGAAGGATGCCGCCCCGAGGGTGAGCGCCACCGCGCACGAGGCTGCCGAGCAGACGAAGGACGCGGCGCAGCGGGCCGGAGCCGCGGCACGCGATGCGGCGGACAAGGGCCGCGCTTCAGCGACCGAGGCAGCCGAGCGCGCGCGGCAGCGTTAGCGGGACACGCGGACGGCCACCGTTCTGAGCGCAACCGCGTGGCGGGCTCGCCTTGCGCCGTCGCTTCTAACCCGCCGCGCGTTCAGGCCGCCTGCCGGCTCCCGACCGTCTGGCGTGATATCCAGCGGGTGAGCGGGCGCCACTGGTCCCAGTCGTGCGCCGCCCGCGAGCGCGGCAGGTCGAAGACCGAGCTTCCGTCGCGAGCGCAATGCACATACACCTGCGCATCGCGGAGATGCCCGATCACAGGGATGTCCGTGCCGCGCAGGAAATCGTCGAGCTCGCCCGCGCTATGCGTGCGCGAGTCAACCCGCATCGCGACCAGACCGAGCGGCAAGCTCCCCTGCTTCACCGCCTTGTACTCGCCGAGGGCCGCGAGAAAGCGCTGGCTCGCAGTCATGTCGTAGGCGGACGGCGAGACGGGCACGATCATGACGTCGGCCCGTTTGAGGACCTCGCGCAGCGCATCGACCTGCACGCCGGCGGGGGTATCCACCACCAGCCATGCCGGCGAGCGCTCCGGCGTGCCTTTGGGCGCCTGCGGGTCCCAACGGGAGATCGGGGGAAAAAGGGAGGGTCGCCGGGCGAGCCATTCGACGGCGGACTGCTGCGGATCGAAGTCAGCGATGGCGACCGCTTGGCGCTTGCCCGCGAGCCAGCCGGCAATATGGGTCGCGAGCGTCGTCTTGCCGCTGCCACCCTTGGGATTCGCGACGACGATGGTGCGCATTGCGCTTTCTCCTGTGCCGAGGCCGGACGTGCGCCATGGTAGCCGAAAATCCGTTGCCCGCAGCCGCGGATCGGCCGTGCGTCTAACCAGGAGCCAACACGGTGTGAATGGCCTGCAACACATCGCCGCCGAGCCGTCGGCTGCGCGCGCCGTTCCAGCCCGTTTGGGGATCTGGCAGGTTGGCGTTGTCCTTGAAAGGCATCTCGAGGGTCAGCGACAGGCACCCGAAGCGATCGCCTGCCCATTTGGATGCAAGCGCGAGATTGACCTTGGTGTCCTTGTCGCGCGAGTAACCGTGCTGCGTCTGAAAATCGGGATTGGCGCGGCCGAATGCATCGGTGAACGCGCGCTCCCGTTGGGCATGGGCTGACGTGTACGAAGGAAGCATCTCGCATCCGTCCACGAACACGTACGGCAGTCCCTCGTCGCCGTGAACGTCCAGGAAGAGCGCCACACCGCTTTGCAGCATCGCCTCGCGCACGAACCACACCTCGGGACTGCGTTCGGG
>JALYXY010000269.1 GCA_030946875.1 Pseudomonadota bacterium
GATCGAGACGCTTCAGGCGCTGGGGGCGCGCGTGCGCTGGGCTTCCTGCAACATCTATTCGACGCAAGACCACGCCGCGGCCGCTGTTGCCGTGCGGGGCACCCCGGTGTTCGCCTACAAGGGTGAATCGCTCGACGATTACTGGGAATACACCCACCGCATCATCGACTGGCCGGGTGGCGAGGGTCCCAACATGATCCTCGATGACGGCGGCGATGCCACGCTGCTCGTGCACCTCGGTGCTGCGGCAGAGACCGATCGGGCGTGCATCAGCAAACCAACAAGCGAAGAGGAAAGCTCGCTTTTCGCGGCGATCTCCGCGCGGCTGGACGCCGACCCGACGTTCTACTCGCGCGTCAAGGCGGGCATCCGGGGCGTCACCGAAGAGACCACCACCGGCGTGAAGCGCCTGTACCAGATGCACAAGGAAGGCCGCCTTGCCTTCCCGGCCATCAACGTCAACGACTCGGTCACCAAGAGCAAGTTCGACAACCTGTACGGCTGTCGCGAGTCGCTGGTCGACGGCATCAAGCGAGCCACCGACGTCATGATTGCAGGCAAGGTCGCGGTGGTGTGCGGCTATGGCGATGTCGGCAAGGGCTGCGCGCAGGCGCTGCGCGCACTGTCGGCACAGGTATGGGTCACGGAAATCGATCCGATCTGTGCGCTGCAGGCCGCGATGGAAGGTTATCGCGTCGTCACCGTGGACTACGCGTGTGACAAGGCGGACATTTTCGTCACCGCCACGGGCAACGTCGATGTCATCACGCACGACCACATGAAACGCATGAAGCACCAGGCGATCGTGTGCAACATCGGCCATTTCGACAACGAGATCGACGTCGCGGGGCTCAAGCAACACACGTGGGAAAACATCAAGCCGCAGGTCGACCATGTGATCTTCCCGGACGGCAAGCGCATCATTCTTCTCGCCGAGGGGCGGCTGGTGAATCTCGGCTGCGGCACTGGGCATCCGTCGTACGTCATGAGCTCCTCCTTCGCGAATCAGGTCATGGCGCAGATCGAGCTCTGGACCCACCCCGAGCGCTACCCGGTCGGCGTGTACGTGCTTCCCAAGCATCTCGACGAGAAGGTGGCGCGTCTTCAGCTTTCAACGCTTGGCGCGATGCTGACGCCGCTCTCGGAGCGGCAGGCGGGCTACATCGGCGTGGACCTGCAAGGGCCGTACAAGCCCGACAGTTACCGTTATTGACGGCACGCGGGGGCGAAGCGGCGCGAGGGCGCCGTTCGCTCCTGCAACCTGGGGTTTCGATGCGACTGGCGATGATGGGATCGGGCGGGGTGGGCGGCTATTTCGGCGCACGTCTCGCGCACGCCGGCCATGACGTGACGTTCATCGCGCGTGGCCGGCATCTCGCCGCGATGCGTGACCGCGGTCTCTTCATCAGGAGCGGCAGCGGCGATCTTCATCTGAGCGAGCCCAAGGTCACGGACGACCCTTCCACGGTCGCACCCGTGGACGCCGTGGTGTTTGCGGTGAAATTGTGGGACACCGAGGATGCAGCGCGCCAGATCCTTCCTCTCCTTGCCGGCGGTGGCGTGGTGATCCCGTTTCAGAACGGCGTCGAAAGCATGCAGCGCATCGGGGCGATCGTCGGCCCCGAGCGGGTCGTCGGCGGCACTGCGCACATTGCGGCCTCCATCGGCGAGCCGGGCGTGATCGTGCATCTCGGTGCGATGCAGCGCGTTCGCATCGGCGCTCCGGGCGGCACCGTGCCGCCTGCTGTGCACGCCCTCGTGCAAGCGTTGCAGAAGGTCGGTGTCGACGCGGAGATGGCGCCTGACATCGAGCGCGCGTTGTGGGAGAAGTTCTGCTTCCTCGGGGCGCTCGCTGGAATGACCGCGGCGACGCGTCAGCCGATCGGGGTCGTTCGCGCGGATCCCGACATGCGCGCCGCATTCGAGGCGGCACTCCGCGAAGCCTGGACCCTGGCGCGCAATCGCGGTGTGGCGCTCCGCGACGACTATCCCGAGGCGCAGATGCACTTCGCCGACGGCCTGCCCCACGACATGCGCGCGTCGATGCTGCACGATCTTGTCGCCGGCAATCGCCTCGAAGCGCCCTGGCTCTCGGGCGCTGTCGTGCGGATGGCGCGCGAGGCGGGCATCCCGACGCCGGTGCATGCTACGTTGTATGCAGCGGTCAAGCCTTACATCGGCGGAGTGATTGCACCCGCCGCGCCCACGCGCGATGGCCCGAGCACGTGATCGACAACGCCCCGCCCGACGTCAATGCGCGCTCGCGCTGTCTGTGCAGCTTCGAGCTTTTTCCGCCGCGTACGCCTGAGGGAGTCGAAAAGCTCAGGGTCACGCGGCGCCAGCTTGCGCAGCTCGATCCCGCGTTCTTCTCCGTCACATATGGGGCCGGCGGCTCGACACGCGAGGGCACGCTTGCCACCGTGCTCGAGATCCGCCGCGAAGGCCTTTTCGCAGCTCCGCATGTGTCATGCATCGGCTCGTCGCGTTCGAGCATTCGCGAGGTGCTCGCGGAATACCGCCAGCACGGAATCCGGCATATCGTCGCGCTGCGTGGCGATCTGCCCTCTGGCACGATGGATGTCGGTGAATTCCGCTACGCGAGCGAGCTCGTGAGCTTCGTGCGTGAGGAGACGGGCGACTGGTTTCACATCGAGGTCGCAGCGTATCCCGAGGTGCATCCTCAGGCCAAGAGCGCCGAGGATGATCTGGAGGCTTTCCGTCGCAAGGTGGATGCCGGAGCGAACTCGGCGATCACGCAGTACTTCTTCAACGCCGACGCTTACTGGGAATTCGTCGACCAATGCGCCGCGCGCGGGATTTCGATGCCCATCGTGCCGGGCATCATGCCGATCGGCAGCTTCAGCAAGCTCGCGCGCTTCTCCGATGCGTGCGGCGCCGAGATCCCGCGCTGGATTCGCAAGCGCCTCGAAGGCTTCGGTGACGATGTTGCGTCGATCCGGGCATTCGGATTGGACGTCGTCACGGACCTCTGTGCCGGTCTTCTTGCGCGCGGCTCGCCCGGGCTGCACTTCTACACCCTGAATCAGGCTGCACTCACGACCACCGTGTGGCAGCGTCTGGGGCTCTGATCGGCCGAGGCGAGCAGCGGGCCTGCCGTTTGGCGCGTCTGAAGCTCGTCAGCCCGGCGTGTACGAGATGAGCTCCAGTACGGCGTGCTGGCTGCGAATGGGCCCGCTGTCGATCTTGCCCGATTTCTCGTAGTACTGCGCTTCCTTCTCTTCGCGCACCACAGCGTTCACTGCCGGCGCGTACCAGAGCCGGTACGTGCAATCGGTGCGCTCGCGCCAGAATTCATCGTCGTCGAGGTGCATGATCACGTTGACGGCGATCGCGTCGAACGAGCCGGCCGGCGTCGCCACGCGTTGCCATCCGCCGATGCGGACATAGCGATTGAGCTCGCCCGTGCGCTTCGTATCCTCGTTGAAGTTCTTCACCCACTGATTCCATGTCTTGCCCGGCGCGAGCGGGAACTCGTAGCGCTTGAGCTCCTGCTCGAAGCGGCGTGTCTCCTCGTCGAAGACGGCTCCCACCTGCACGCGACCGGAGGTGCTCAACTGCTCGGTGCGCACCTTGTCGACGGCCGGGCCGCGCTGGGTCACGCGAACGACGTAACCACCGTTGGTCGCGCCGATGACCTCGCGCGTCTCCTCCCACACCACCGGACGCATGAAGCCGTCCTGCGCGCGGTAGACCCACCGGTCGCCCACGTGCAGGGTGGGGGCTTCAACGGTGGGCCCGCCTTCGACGAAGGGAAATGTGTTGCAGCCGGCAAGCATCGCCGAACCGGAGACCAGGAACGCACCCGTTAAGCGCAGGACGGTACGACGCAACATGTCATTGCTCCACTGGCATTTGCAAGGCAAGGGGCAAGAGGTCCAAGGCCGGAGGTCCGACGCGCGCGGAACGAACACCGCGTTCGATGCCCTCGGGCAGTTGAATTGTTCGCAGCGCGGCTACAGGTCCCCGTCGGTGATCGCGCCACGGCTTGCCGTCGACACGAGCCGCATGTACTTGGCGAGCACGCCCCGGGTGTATCTCGGGGCTGGCTGCTTCCAGCGCGCACGTCGTCTGGCGATCTCGTCATCGGCAACATGGAGCTCGATCAGGAGCTTGTGGGCATCGATCGTAATGGAGTCACCGTCCTGTACGAGCGCGATGAGACCCCCCGCATAGGCTTCCGGCGCGACGTGCCCCACGACCATGCCCCAGGTGCCGCCGGAAAAGCGCCCATCGGTGACGAGCCCTACCGATTCACCGAGTCCCTGCCCGATCAACGCGGAGGTGGGCGCGAGCATTTCCTGCATCCCGGGCCCGCCCTTGGGTCCTTCGTAGCGGATCACGATCACGTCGCCGGCGTTGATGCGCTTGGCCATGATCGCCTCCATGCAGTCCGGTTCGGAATCGAATACCCGCGCGGGTCCGGTAATCGACGGTTTCTTGAGACCCGTGATCTTGGCGACACATCCTTCCGGCGCAAGATTGCCTTTTAGAATCGCGAGATGACCTTGCGCATACATCGGGTTTCCCCACGGCCGGATGACCTCCTGATCGGCGCGCGGCTCGGGTGGAATCTCGGCGAGCTCCTCCTCGATCGTTCGCCCGGTGATGGTGAGGCAGTCACCATGCAGAAGGTCGTGGTCCAGGAGTAGGCGCAGCACCTGCGGCACGCCGCCGGCACGATGGAAGTCCACCGCCACGAAACGCCCGGAAGGCTTGAGGTCGCACATTACCGGCACGCGCCGGCGGATGCGCTCGAAATCATCGATGGTCCACTCGACTTCGGCCGCTGCGGCGATGGCCAGATAGTGGAGCACCGCATTCGTTGATCCGCCCGTCGCCATGACGAGCGACACCGCGTTCTCGAGCGACTTGCGCGTGATGATGTCGCGGGGCCGGATGTTCTTCTTGACGGCCTCGACCAGAACACGG
This sequence comes from Pseudomonadota bacterium, assembly GCA_030946875.1. GTDB lineage: Bacteria > Pseudomonadota > Gammaproteobacteria > Burkholderiales > Casimicrobiaceae > CAIWHR01. The sequence continues at coordinate 4,951 of JALYXY010000269.1, forward strand.
GCCGACGCCGCTGCCGAGTCCGCCTTCTCCGGATCGGGCGAGGCAATCTGCGACGAGCCGAGGAGGCTCAGCCCCAGCGCTTCGAACGACGACGACATCGTGTTGGCGGTGTACTGGCCGCCGCAGGCGCCCACGGTGGGACACGCGTTGCGCTCGATGCCGTCGTAATCCTCCTTCGACATCTTGCCCGCCGCGTAAGCACCCACTGCCTCGAAAGGCGAGACGATGGTGAGCGCCTGACCCTTCCAGAAGCCGGGCTTGATGGTGCCGGCGTACACGAAGAGCGCCGGCTGGTTGATGCGCGCCATCGCCATCATGCTGCCGGGCATGTTCTTGTCGCAGCCTCCCACGCACAGCACGCCGTCCATCAGCTGCCCGTTCACCGCCACCTCGATGGAATCGGCGATCACTTCGCGCGACACCAGCGAGTACTTCATGCCCTCGGTGCCCATCCCGATGCCGTCGGTGACTGTCGGGAAACCGAAGACCTGAGGCATGGCGCCGGCTTCGTGCAGCGCCGCGATGGCGCGATCGACGAGCGGCTGGATGCCCGCGTTGCAGGGATTCATCGTGCTGTGCCCGTTGGCGACGCCGACGATCGGCTTATCGAAGTCCTCGTCGCCGAAACCGACCGCACGCAGCATGGCCCGGTTGGGCGAGCGCGCGACGCCCTGCGTGATGAGATGCGAACGACGATTGAAGGCCATGCGAGGCTCCGATTACTGCGGCGCGCAGGCTTTCGCGCGGGGATGGGGGTGCGATGTCATAATCGCCCGCCTGATTCTAGCAGCCCCCTACACGCAGCTCTTGCGCGGAATCCCGTCACATGCTGGTGCATCCGGACTTCGATCCGATCGCGTTCACCATCGGCCCGCTGAAGGTTGCCTCGCTGACCCTTGCATTGCCGGTGCGTTGGTACGGGCTCATGTATCTGCTGGGGTTCGCGCAGCTCGTCATGCTGGGCAAGTGGAGAGCGCGCCAGAACCTCCTCACCGGATGGCATCCGCGCGACGTCGACGACATGCTGTGGTTCGGCATCTTCGGCGTGATCCTCGGCGGGCGCCTCGGCTACATCCTCTTCTACAAGCCTCTGTACTACCTTGCGCATCCGGTCGAGGTCATTCAGGTGTGGGCCGGCGGCATGAGCTTCCACGGCGGTTTCCTCGGCGTGCTGATCGCGCTGTGGTTCTTTGCCCGGCGGCGCGGCAAGCGCTGGCTCGCGGTGACCGACTTCGTGGCGCCGCTCATTCCCCTCGGTCTCGGTGCGGGGCGCATCGGTAACTTCATCAACGGCGAGCTTTGGGGACGGGTGACGAACGTGCCCTGGGGAATGGTGTTCCCGCATGCCGGACCCGAGCCGAGGCATCCCTCCCAGATCTACCAGTTCCTTCTCGAGGGCATTCTGCTCTTCATCGTGCTGTGGATCTACACGCGCCGCCGGCGTCCGCTGGGCGCGGCCTCGGGTCTTTTCCTGATCGGCTATGGCATCGCCCGGTTCATTGCCGAATTCGCGCGAGAGCCCGACGCGTTCCTCGGTTTCCTCGCCTTCGGCATGACGATGGGTCAGTGGCTGTCAGTGCCGATGATCGTTGCCGGAGTAGTGATGATGGTGTGGGCGTACCACCGCGCTGACAAACCCGAGCCCACGGTGATCGATCACATGAAGTGACACGTGGCGCGCGAGCGGGCATCCGGGTGGTGTCCCATCGCGTGACACAAGGCGGCTGGATCCGGAGCGGCGCGCCTTCGACGCGGCGCGCTAGTCGATGCGCCGAAAGTCCGCTTCGATCGCCCGCGGGCGTGCGCCAGCAGTGCCGATCGGCCGGGCTTCGAATGAGCCACCGACATTGAGCGGCAAGGCGAGCAGCAGGAGCGCCATGACGTCGCTCATGACGCCCGGCAGGAGCAGGAGGAACGCCGCGAGCACCTTGCGTCCGCTGTCGAGCAGACCGCGAAGCAGGGATTGCTCACCATGCATGGCCGCCACGGTGGCGGTGCGAAACGCGTTGCGCTCGGCCCGGAGGAGCGTGAAACCCGCAAGGGTCGAGCAGCTGAGCCAGAACCACACCGGGACGCCCGTCCAGTGCGCGACGCGCACCGTCGCGTACAGGTCCGCGGCGGGAAATGCCATTACAATTCCGAGCAACAGGTAGCGCATGCGAACTCCTTGTGACCGATGCCATCCTCGTACTGACGCAAATGCCCGACCGGGCCTCGGCGATCGCCCTCGCGAGAGTGCTGGTCGAGGGGCGGCTCGCTGCGTGCGTCAATGTCGGTGCAGCGGTCGATTCACTCTATCACTGGCGGGGCGAAATCGAAACTGCGTCGGAGGTGCCGGTGACGATCAAGACGCAAGGCGAGCGTTACCGTGCGGTCGAGATGGCCATCCGCAGCCACCATCCGTATGAACTTCCCGAAATTATCGCGATCCCGATCAGCGATGGCCTCGCTACGTATCTCGAGTGGATTACGGCGGAGACTGCCGGAACATGAAGCAGTTCCCCCGCGCTCGCCTCTGATGCCGATTCTCGGTGCCGATGCCCGTCGGCTCGCCTGCGCTGCAGCGGCCGCACTCGTCCTCCTGTCGCAGGCAAGCCTCGCCGACGGGCCGGATCTGCTCGAAAACAACCGGGCGTTCGCCTTCTCCGCTCGCGGTGCGGACGCGCAGACCATCGAAGCACGCTTTGCCGTCGCTCCGGGCTATTACCTGTATCGCGACAAGCTCCGCTTCACCGTCGAAGGCGCACAGCTCAAAGGCGTGCCGGCGCTGCCGCCGGGCACGGTCAAGGAAGATGAGTTCTTCGGCAAGACGCAAACCTACCGCGGGGTGATCACCGTTCGCTTGCCGCTCGCGAAGCCCGCTGCGGGATCGTCGCTGCACCTGGTTGCCGAGTCGCAGGGCTGTGCAGACATCGGCGTGTGCTACCCGCCGCAGCGCCAGGAGGTGGATATCCCGATGCCGGAAGCGAACGCGAGGGCGGCGGCTTTCGTCGAGGCCGCGCCGTCCAGACGCAGCTGGTTCCGTTGATGGATCAACATTCGACGCCTACCTTCGCGCGTCGCCGGGCGTTTGTCGCGGGATCGATCGCCGGAGCCGTGGCCCTTGCAGCAGGCGTCTACGTCGGCACCGCGCAGCACGAGCCCGCGACGTTGACGACCGAGGCGCTGTTCGGGCTCTCGCTGCCGGACGCTCAGGGACATGAGCAGAAGCTTTCGCAATGGCGCGGCAAGGTCATGGTAGTGAACTTCTGGGCGACCTGGTGCGCACCCTGCCGCGAGGAGATGCCGCAGTTCGTCAAGGTGCAATCCGAGCTCGGCGGGCGCGGTCTGCAATTCGTCGGCATCGCTGCCGATGACGCATCGAAGGTCCGCGCCTTCGCTGAGGAGCTGGGTCTCAACTATCCCGCCCTGATCGGTGGATTCGGCGCGATCGAACTCTCCAAAGGCTTCGGCAATCGCCTGATGGCGCTTCCTTTCACGATCGTCGTCGATCGTGCAGGAACTGTCGCGCATACGCAGCTCGGGCCGCTCACGGCCGCCAAGCTGCATTCGGTCGTGCAGAAGCTTCTTTAACTGGCGAAATGGCGCGCTCGCTCGAGCCCTCGGGCTGAGGCGAGTCGCCGCTATCTCCGGGGATCACTGGACAACTCCCCGCCATTTCCGGCAAACTGCGTGCTTCGGCGCTGCATTCGGATCTTGCCAGCCCGGGTCGAGCCGCATTCACTCCAGGTCACTGATGGATCTTCGTAAGCTCAAGACGCTCATCGAGCTGGTCGAAAGTTCCGGCATCGGCGAGCTCGAGATCCAGGAAGGCGAGGAGCGCGTGCGCATCACGCGCGCTCCACCTGCGCCACCAGCGCCCGTGACGGTGCATGCACCTGCGGCAGCCTTGCCGGTCGCACCGGCACCGGTCGCGCCAGTTCTTCCCGCCGAGCCCGAGGGGCACGTGCTGAAGAGCCCTATGGTCGGCACGTTCTATCGTGCGGCAACACCGGGGGCGGAAGCTTTCGTGGATGTAGGCGACACGGTGCAGGCCGGAGACACGCTTTGCATCATCGAAGCGATGAAGCTGATGAACGAAATCGAGGCCGACGAGGGCGGTGTGATCAAGCAGATTTTTGTCGAGAACGGTCAGCCGGTGGAATTCGGGCAGCCGCTCCTCTTGATCGGCTGACCGACCCTAGGCGCTAGAGCGTCGGCCAACCACCGCGCACGCTGCCCACAGCGCGGTCTCTCCGGATCCAAGTGGCCACCCGCAACTCGACTCAACTCTTCGGCAAGGTGCTGATCGCCAACCGCGGCGAGATTGCCCTGCGCGTGCAGCGTGCGTGTCGGGAGCTCGGCATCAAGACGGTGGTCGTGCACTCGGAGGCCGATCGCGACGCGAAGTACGTGCGGCTGGCTGACGAGTCCGTGTGCATCGGGCCCGCGGCTTCGGCGCAGAGCTACCTCAACATCCCGGCCATCATCGCTGCGGCCGAGGTCACGGATGCGCAGGCGATTCATCCGGGCTACGGATTCCTTTCCGAAAACGCCGACTTCGCCGAGAAGGTCGAGCGCTCCGGATTCGTCTTCATCGGGCCCAAGCCCGAGACGATCCGACTGATGGGCGACAAGGTCAGTGCAAAGGCGGCGATGGCGAAGGCGGGCGTGCCCTGCGTTCCGGGCTCGGAAGGCGCGCTTTCGGAGGACCCCAAGGAGATCGTACGCACCGCGCGCGCCGTGGGGTATCCGATAATCGTCAAGGCTTCGGGTGGCGGCGGGGGTCGCGGCATGCGCGTCGTGCACACCGAAGCGGCACTGCTGTCCGCAGTCACGCTCACCCGCGCCGAAGCCGACGCTGCCTTCGGCAATCCCATGCTCTACATGGAAAAGTTCCTGGTCAATCCGCGCCACATCGAGATCCAGGTGCTCGCGGATTCGTTCAAGGATGCAGTCCATCTGTTCGAGCGCGACTGCTCGATGCAGCGGCGGCATCAGAAGATCATCGAGGAGGCGCCGGCGCCGGGCGTTCCGGCGCGCGCCCTCGCCAGGATCGGCGAACGATGCGCCGAAGCGTGCCGCAAGATCGGCTATCGCGGCGCCGGCACTTTCGAGTTCCTGTTCGAGGACAACGAATTCTTCTTCATCGAAATGAACACGCGGGTCCAGGTCGAGCACCCTGTCACCGAGTTGATCACCGGCGTGGACATCGTGCAGGAGCAGATCCGGATTGCCGCCGGGCAGAAGCTCCGGTTCCGGCAGCGCGACGTGGTGCGCCGGGGTCATGCGATCGAATGCCGGATCAACGCGGAAGATCCCTACACCTTCGTCCCCTCACCGGGACGGATCACGTCGTGGCACGCGCCGGGCGGGCCCGGCATCCGTGTCGATTCGCACGCCTACCAGAATTACTTCGTGCCGCCCTATTACGATTCCATGATCGGCAAGGTGATCGCGTATGGCGACACTCGCGAGCAGGCCATCGCCCGCATGCGCATCGCACTCTCGGAAATGGTCGTCGAAGGCATCAAGACGAACATCCCGTTGCACCAGGATCTCCTGATGGACGAAAAATTCCTTCGAGGCGGCACCTCGATCCATTATCTCGAGGAGCGGCTGCGGAAACGTCAGGTGGCGGGCTGAGTTTCGCCGCGTCATGAGCTACCGCGCGCTGCGCTTCGAGACCGATGCGTCCGGCGCGGCTGCGTGGTCGGATGCCTTGCTCGAGGCGGGTGCATTGTCGGTCGATCTGTCAGACCCCAACGTCGACGGTATCGATGAGGCGCCGATCTATGGCGAACCGGGCATGCCGGTGTCGCTCGCTTGGCCGCTCACAAGGGTGACTGCGCTCTTCGACGGCCACGCCACGCTCGACGCCGCGGTGATCGCCGCGTGCGCGCGTTGTGGTGCAGCATTGCCCGCGCACGAGATCGTCGAAGTGCCGGATCAGGATTGGATCGAAGCCACGCGCGCGCAATTTGCGCCCCTCAGGATCAGCGCAGGCCTGTGGGTGGTTCCGACGTGGGCAACGGCGCCTGATCCCGCCGCGGTGAACCTCGTGCTGGATCCGGGCCTCGCGTTCGGTACCGGCTCCCACCCGACCACGAGGCTTTGCCTGCAATGGCTGGCCGATGCCAAACTCAAAGGCTCGTCGGTACTCGACTATGGCTGCGGCTCGGGGATTCTCGCGATCGCAGCGGCGCGGCTCGGCGCGGGCGAGGTGGTGGGCACCGACATCGATCCTCAGGCGATCACCGCGGCCCGCGCCAATGCTGAGCGCAATGGCGTCCGGGTGACGTTCCTGATTCCGGACGAGCTGCCGTCGCAATGCTTCGACATCGTGGTCTCGAACATCCTCGCCAACCCGCTCGTTCTGCTCGCGCCCGCTCTTTCCGTGCGCGTTCGCGAGAGCGGTTGGTTGGTGCTCTCGGGCGTACTCGAAGACCAGGCCGGGGAGGTCGGCGAGGCCTATGGGCCGTGGTTTAAAATGGCTGTCTGGCAGCGCGACGACGGCTGGGTGGCACTCGCCGGCGAGCGCCTGACGTCAGCGCAGCCGTGACGAGGGCCACACGCAACGCCCGGCGGCGTACCTCGCGCGCCGCTCCTGCAGGTGCCATTGCCGCAATGCCGCTGGCGATTCCATATGGCCGGTGAACAATATGGCCGATGAACAATACACGCGCTGCCCGTCTTGCAAGACCGTCTTCCGGGTGACGTCGCAGCAGCTTGCGTTGCGCGAGGGCCAGGTGCGTTGTGGCCATTGTCAGTCCGTCTTCGATGGGGTCGCGCAGCTGCTGCCGGTCATCCCGTCGAATCGCACCGACGAGGCCGAGCAGAATGATGCGTTCGGTCCTCCCACGATGACGCTGCGCAGCCCGCAGACCTCCTCGCCGGCTGTGGCGTTGGCGCCCTCGAACGTCGGCACTTACGATCAGCGATTCACGTGGGCAGACCGTGAGCGCCAGAGGGGGCGCGGTGCGCGGACGGTTTACGCGCTGGCCGTGCCGTTGCTCCTGCTGCTGCTTGCCGGGCAGGCGGTGTTTCACTTTCGCGATGTGATCTCCACGCGCTGGTCGGCGACCCGGCCGGCCCTGGTGCGCGCGTGCGCCGTGCTCGGCTGCAAGGTGGAGCCGCTGCGCGACATCGACGGTGTCACCATCGAAGCCTCGGATCTGCAGGCTGACCCCGCGCACCGCGGCCTGCTGGTCCTCACGGCAACGCTGCGCAATCGCTCTTCATGGCCGCTTTCGTATCCGTACCTCGAGCTCACGCTCACCGATGCTGCCGATCAGGCCGTCGCAAGGCGCGCCCTCCTGCCTGCGGAATATGCCGGCGGCACGGCGCCGCTGGACACCGGCATTCCCGCGAATGGTGAAGTCCCCGTCAAGCTTTTCATCGACGCATCCGCGACTCGACAAGCCGGGTATCGGCTTTATCCTTTCTACCCGTGACGCACCATCATCGCGCGAACGTGCAGCAAGGCGCCCCCAAGTGGTGCACCGGCGTGGCCCGCGGCTCGCATAATCCGCTAAGCTCCGGGTGCGCAGCTTGCTTTTCCGGCTCGCAACTGGGCATGCTTCTCGCTAAGTTCAACGCACTTTGCGTGTGCATCGATTCCGTAAACCGCTTCAACCCAGGAGAAAGCAATGGCAACCCCCGCTGACGTGCTCAACATGCTCAAGGAGAAGGAGGCGAAGTTCGTCGATCTCCGCTTCACCGATACCCGAGGCAAGGAACAGCACGTGACGGTGCCGACCAAGATGTTCGGCATGGACAAGTTCGAGGATGGCCATGCGTTCGACGGTTCGTCGATCGCGGGCTGGAAGGGCATCCAGTCATCCGACATGCTGCTCATGCCCGATCCCGGTACCGCGTATATCGATCCGTTTATGGACGAGACGACGCTCAACATCACCTGCGATGTGGTCGAGCCCTCCGACGGCAAAGGCTACGAGCGCGACCCGCGGTCACTCGCAAAGCGCGCCGAGGCGTATCTCAAGTCGACCGGCGTCGGCGACGTGGCCTACTTCGGCCCCGAGCCCGAGTTCTTCATCTTCGACGCGGTGGAATGGTCCGTCGACATGTCGGGCAGCTACTGCAAGGTGTTCTCGTCGGAAGCGAGCTGGTCGTCCGCGGAGAAGTTCGAGGGCGGCAACATGGGCCATCGCCCGTCGGTGAAGGGAGGCTACTTTCCCGTCCCGCCAGTCGACCACTTGCAGGACGTGCGCTCCGCGATCTGCCTTGCGCTCGAGCAGATGGGCGTCGAGGTCGAGGTGCATCATCACGAAGTCGCGAACGCGGGCCAGTGCGAGATCGGCACCAAGTTCGAGCGGCTGGTGAAGCGCGCCGACTGGCTGCAGATACTCAAGTACGCGGTGCACAACACGGCGCATGCG
>JALYXY010000022.1 GCA_030946875.1 Pseudomonadota bacterium
CACGCCACAGGCTCATGCCGCCGGGCTCAACCTGCACTCGCGACCCACCGATCTGGTTGTGCTGACCGACGGCCTGCTGCTCGAGCGCATTCTGCGCAATCTGATCGCGAATGCGGTGCGCTACACGCGTACGGGAGGCATCATCGTAGCCGCTCGCAAGCGGGGAGCCGACGTGCGCGTCGAGGTGATCGACACAGGCGTTGGCATTGCAGCTGCAGACCAGGAGCGCATCTTCGCCGAATTCGTGCAGCTCGAGGGGCACGCGAGTGCTCACCCCAAGCAGCAGGGGCATGGCATGGGCCTCGGGCTTGCCATCGTGCGGCGACTTTGCTCGTTGCTCGAGCATCGCCTCACCGTCCATTCCGTACCCCGCCGCGGCTCGCGATTCGCCGTGACACTGCCCCGCGCGCCCATGTTCCGGGTTCGGCCGGACCGCTCAAGCTCACGCGAGCGTTTCAGTGAGCTGCCGGGAATGAACAGCTTTGTGGCAAACCGGCGCGTCGTCGTGATCGACGACGACGTCTCGGTCATTCAGGCGATGGAGGCTCTCTTCACAACCTGGGGAGCACACGTGATCAGCGGTGATACCGCAGAGTCCGCCTTGCATGACCTCGAGCGAACCGTTCGAGCGGGCCCGATCGTTGTCGATCTGATTGTCGCCGACCTGCGTCTACGCGACGGCGTCTGCGGAGTGTCGGCGGTCCAGCTGATACGCCGTCGCCTCGGCTTCATGGTTCCGGCACTCATCATCTCGGGCGACACGAGCGACGCGGCGCGAGCTCAAGTGACAACCGCCGGAATCGAGCTCCTGCCGAAGCCGCTCATGGCGGCTGCGCTGCTCGCTGCAGCCAAGCGCGTCCTGGTCAGCGCCGACGAGAGTACGGTCAGGCCCACTGACAGTTCGGAACGATCATCACACGGGGAGGCTGGCCCCACCGGCGCTCATGCCTTAGCCTGAGGCCAGAAGGCCGCGCATCACGTCCAGCGGAGCTTGATGCGCAGGTTCATGCGCACTGATGCCGCACGCTGATGCCGCACGCCTGATGCGCAGCGGACGCCGCGCCCGGTGCGAAAACCGTCAGCCGAGCGCGAGGCTCTGGACGAGCACGGTCAAGAAAGAAATCCCAAATCGTTGGTTGCGAACCGACCAATATTCGGAAAGAGATACGGCACGTCGCCAGCCGCGACTCCAAACCACTTGGCGAGCGTCGAACCAATCTGGTCGACTGCCGTCGTGGGAATCCATGAACCGTTGGTGCCGGCGTCGTCGTTGCCTTTGACGACGAGCTGCGGAAAGGTGCCGTACATGTTGCCGCCGCGCACTGCACCGCCCAGGACCAGGTGGTGACCGCCCCACGCATGGTCGGTGCCCGCGTTTGAGTTGCCGATGAATGTGCGTGAGAAGTCGGATGACGTGAACGTCGTGACGTTGTTCGCGAGTCCCGCGGCCACCGTGTAGTCGTAGAACGCCTTGGCGGCCGGAGCGAGCTGCCCGTACAGCGTGTTCTGATTGGTGAGGAGCTGCGAATGATTGTCGAAGCCCCCGATGCTCACGAAAAAGAACTGGCGCTTGATCCCGAGTGCCTGCCGCGCGTCGATGAGCCGCGCCACCTGCTTCAGCTGCTGGGCGATGCTCGTGTTGAGCGCCCCGAAAGCCGTGTTGATGCTCGAAGGCAATGTGCCTGTCAACAGGGGGTTTGCGACGTCTGCAGCCGAGATGGCACTCGACATCACAGCAGCCCCGCCGTTGGCAACCGCATTGAACGGGTTCGTCTTGAGAATGGCGCGAAGAGCGTTGACGCGGGCCGCCGAGATTGCATCAGTCCCTTGGCCGGTCAGGAGAACGCCGCCCGCTGAAGGAATCACAAAGGGTGAGGTCGTGACGCCTTGCGCCATCAACTGATTGCCCGACACTGAAATCGAGCTAGGCAGCATCGCCCCCGCATTCGTCGCAGCGAGCTTATCGGCAATGCGGCCGGCCCAGCCGGATCGCACGACCGCATCGGGCTGATAGCCCTGCCAGGCGGATTGCTGATCACTGTGGGAGAAAAGGTTGGGCGGACGATTCTTTCCCGCGGCGTAGTCAGCCTTGGTGATGGGTGCGACAAGCGTGCCGGCATTGGCGATCACTGCCATCTTGCCCGCATCGTAGATCGCTTTCATGGGTGCGAGCTGCGGGTGAAATCCGAACCGCTTGCCGCCTTGTGAAGCGGCGGTGAAGGACAGGACCTCCGCCGACGTCAGCGCTATGTTGCTGGCGCTGGTGCGCACCGCCGCGTACTGCGTGTAGTCGTCGAGCGGAACGATCAGGTTGTTGCTGTCGTTGCCCCCGAAAAGGAAGATGCAGACGAGCGCCTTGTAATCGCTCACGCTCTGAGCATTCGCGCTTTCAACACCCCAGCGGCCGAGCGAGCCGGCGACGGCGGCTGCGCTGAGCGCGCCGGTGGAGCTCAGGAACCTGCGGCGAGAGATGCTCATGTCAGTGTTGAACCTGAAATTGATATGACGACGCAACGAGGTACACCGCCATCCGCGCGCGGTTGGGCGCATCCGTTGCCGGCACGGCGGCGACTGCCTGCACGATGAGGTCGCGAGTGGCCGATGGCAGCGTACCGCCGACGAGCACCTGATTCACTTTCTCGACCATTGCCGCAGGCTGGCCTGCGAGCGACTCGAACTGCTGCGTATTCAGTTTGGTGCCCGTTGCATTAGGCACCGTGCTGTCGGCCGTGATCCCGCTGTACACGAGTGCATACACGAGATTGGTGCGCGCAACGGCACTGTTCGAGTTGTGAATGCCGAACTCGGGCGCGAGCACCCCAGTGCCAGGGAGCGTGTAATCGGGAGGGAAGAAGTTGAACACCGTGGGCGACGAGTAGGGCCGCTGTCCGAGCGCTGCCACGCGATTGGCGAGGTCGAACCCATCGGTCGTGCCAGAGAGCCCCCTGAGGAGTGCGGTCACCATCAGTACGGGCTCACGCAACGAGCCGAACGTCGGGTCAGGCGTCGATTCGCCGCGCGCCTCCGGGTCGAGCAGGATCTGCTGGATGACCGCTTTCATGTCACCACGCACACCGCTTCCGTTGTCGTTGAACTTGGCCGTGACCCGCGCGACGTAAGCGGGGCTCGGGTTGCCGGTCACGAGCTTTTGGATGAGCGCCTTGCCGATGAACGGGCCGACATTCGGATGCATGAAGATGTTGTGCACCGCATCGGTGAGATCTTTCTGGATCGTCTGATTGGCCGCGAGCGTCTGGTTGTTGAGCAGGGTCTTGGTGCCGGTGTCGTGACCATTGGGATACGGCGCCATCGGTGTCGCGTAGTACGGCGCGTCCTTCGCGGTAGGCGGGTTGCCATCGGCCCTGGCGTAGGTCCAGCCCGTGAACACCCGCGCGAATTCCTTGATCTGCGCCTGATCGTAGGTGGGGATTGGCTGTCCCAGCGCATCGAGGAGCGGCGTGCCATCGGCCTTCAGTTCGACGAGCCCGATCGAGAACAGCTGCATGATCTCGCGCGCGTAGTTCTCGTTCGGCACCTTGCCGGTGGCAGTGTTCGCCTTGTCGTTGTTCACCATGTCGAGGTAATTGCCCATCGCCGGCGACAGCGTGATGCGGTTGAGCAACGTCTCGAAGTTGCCGAACGCCTCCTGGAAAAGCATGTTCTGGAAACGAGTCATCGGATAGGCGAAGAACAGATCCGGCTCCGCCGTGGACACGACGTGGATCTGGGACAAGGCCCAGGCCACCCGCTGGCGCAACTGATCGGGCTTGCTCACCGCGTTGGTGAAAAGGTCGCGCGCCATGCCCGTGGGCGTGAGGTTGTCGCGATAGCAGATGAACTCGGGGGCGCTCGCGGCGTAGTTGGCACCGTTGGCATCCTTCTGCCCGCAGTCGACCGTCTGTTGCAACTGGATGCGGTTGTACTTGGCGTCAGGGTATCCGGACGTCGGTTGCGCGAACTGGTCGCTGATCCAGGCGGCAAGGCCCATCGTTTTCACGCGCGCGGCTTCGGCTTGTGTGGCGCCGAACGTCGCCTGGTTGAGGAAGCGCCAGACGTCGCCACTGGTCGCGACGTTGACCCCCTCGGGTGGCGTCGAAGTGCCGTATACGTAATAGGCGGTACCCTCGTAGGCGAACGACGGGTACGACGCAATCACGTTGTCCCTCTCTTGTGCGTTCGTCGTGTAGAAGTGCGCCCCCGTCTTCGTGTTGTAGAAGCGGTAGAGCGAAGTGCGACCGGTACCGGGCCCCTGCGACAGGTAATAAGCGGGCCCTTCGAACACGAACGCCGGATACGTCGCGATGACGAAATCCCGTTCGCCATCGGACGACGTGTAGAAATGCGTGCCGGTCTGCGTGTTGTAGAAGCGGTAGACGGGCGTCGTGCCCGGGACGGCTTCGGGGAAAGCCCAGAAAACGGGGCCCTCGTAAGTGAAGGCGGCGTAACGCAGCATCACGTCATCGCGCTCGGTCGCCGATATCGTGTAGAAGTGCGTGCCCTTGAGCGTGTTGTAGAAGCGATAGACGGGTGAAGCGTCCGCCCAGGCCAACGTGGAGACGACCGACAGTGCGAGCGTTGCAATCCAGCGGCAGCAGTCGCGTACGCTGCGGAGCAAGGTCGGCCTGTAGCGATGAAGCTCGAACTGCATGAAGTCTCCTGCCGTTGTCGATGTCATCCGAAGAGCGCCCGCCGACGCGTCGTCAGCCGAGGCACGTGAGCAGCCCAGGAGCCTCCGAGTATCTGTGACCGCCGTGCCGTAATCAAGCCCGTCGGTCGCATGTGAACGTCTCCGTCGTCATTTGCATCTTTGATGCGAACGGAATGGGCCGTCCTGCGCGCAATCCTTACCGCAAACCGTGCCCCTGCTCCTTCGGCGATGCGTGCCGTCTAAAGCCATCGGTTTCACACGCTGACAAGGGCACGGGACGCCTCGAAGTCGTAGCGCACGCCGTCGCGCGGCTCCCGAAGCGCGGTCGAACCGGTATTCCTTACCGTTTTCTCGCGAAGCGGCCGGGGGGTGGACCGATGCGCGTCGTCCATGCGGCAGCGGTCGGCCCGCCCCCCGGATTTGTGCTCAGCCGGGGCCGTGAAAGCGCTGGCGCATGCGTTCGCGGAACGCCTCGCCACGCGCAACACGCTGCGCGATCGCGTCACGCACGAGTGTCTTCTGGTCCGGAGCAAGCATCGCGTAAACCGAAAGCCACTGGTTTCTGGCTTTGACGTGCTCGGCCCGGTTGAGCGCGGCGACATCATCGGCAACCGCGGCGATTGCAGCAAAGTCAGGCTGCGGCTTTGCGAGCTCCGCCTGCATCGTGTCGCGGACCCGCTGCCGGTTCGCGCGAATGGCCTGATGCGCGGCCTGACTCGATGCGACTGCGTTGTCCCAGGCGACCTGCTGCGAGCTGTTGAGGTTGAGTTTCGCTTTGGCTGCCTGCAGCATGTGCGCAACCATTTCCGCCGGATCGGCGGGTCCGTGGCCCATCGGCTGCGCAGACGCGGTGCTCGCAACAGTGAGCGTCAGTGCGGTGGCAAGGCTCAGTACACCTCGGGTAAGCCAGCGCGTTGTGTGGGTTGGGTGCTTCATCTTCGCTCCTTTGGGGTTGGGGGTGAAGTCCATTGCGGCGACTCCTTCACCTTCGATCGGATTGTGCCTGCGAGTTCCGGTGGCCGGTTGGCCTTAGTGCAACCAGGCGTTGCGAATGCAGGGTGACCGTTACAATTGGTTACAAGGTTGCGTAACGATGCACCGAGCATTGCGTTAAATGAACATCGTGCAACATAAAAGCGCCCCGCCGCGAATTCTCGTCATCGACGACGACGCTCGCCTGCGTGATCTCCTGTCCCGCTACCTGGACGAGCAGGGCTTCCTCGTCTCCACACTTCCCGACGCGCGTGACCTCGATCGAAAGCTGCAGCGCGATCCACCTCACCTCGTCGTGCTCGATCTCATGCTGCCGCGCGAGGACGGGCTCGCGGTGTGCCGCCGGTTGCGCGGCGCAGGCGAGATGGTACCGATCATCATGCTCACGGCCAAGGGCGAGGACGTCGATCGCATCATCGGCCTCGAGATGGGTGCCGACGATTACCTGGCGAAGCCGTTCAATCCGAGAGAGCTCGTGGCGCGGATTCACGCAGTCCTCAGGCGTCAGCAGGAGCAGCGGGTGCCGGGCGGGGCCGCGCTCGAGGGCAAGATTCCGTTCGGACCGTTCGAGCTCGATCTTGCGGCGCGAACCCTGTACGACGCAACGCGCACCCTCCACCTGACCACGGGCGAGTTCTCGCTGGTGAAGGTTTTCGTGACGCACCCGCGCCAGCCGCTCGCGCGCGAGAAACTCATGATGCTTGCGCGTGGCCGCGATCACGACCTCTTCGACCGCGCAATCGACGTGCAGGTCTCGCGCTTGCGCAAGCTGATCGAGCCCGACCCCGCCAATCCGCGCTACATCCAGACCGTCTGGGGATTCGGCTACATGTTCGTGCCCGACCAGCGCGCCCCGGCGGACGAGGCGACGCGGGAAGCCTCGTGACGATCTGGCCCCGGTCGCTCTTCGGCCGACTTTCGCTGCTGCTCCTGACCGTGCTGGCGATCGCACTGATGGTGACGATTCTCCTCTTCCGCCACGACCGCGCGGCGCTTCTCGCGCGACAGTTCGGCGACACCATGATCGTGCAGTTGCAGTCGCTCCGCGCAGCGCTTGCGGCCGTCGACGCGGAGGATCGGTCCGACACCCTGCGCCGCATCGGCCGCGAATACAACGTACGCATCATGCGCGAGGAGGAGCGACCGGCGGTCGGCGGCGCTCCGCCCGGGCCGATGATGGCAGAGCTCGAATTCCGCTTGCGCGAGGCGCTGGGTGACGGAACGATGCTGCGTCTGCAGCCGCGCCTTCAGCTCCTGTGGGTACGCATCGCCGCGGGGGGCGCCGGCTACTGGGTCGGGTTTCCGCTGCCTGCGCGTCCGCACGCGCCCGACACGGACACCCCTCCGCGTGCCGCGATATGGAGCGCGACGATCGGTGCCTGCCTGCTCCTCGCCGCGTTCCTGTTCGCGCGCTATCTCGCGCATCCGTTGCGCGAGCTCAATGCAGCAGTGCTCGCCCTCGGCCGCGGAGACATGCCGCATCCGCTGCCCGAGTCCGGTCCCTCCGAGATCGAGAACCTCAATCGCGGATTCAATCGCATGATCTCCAATTTGCGGCAGCTGGAGCACGACCGCGCACTGTTGCTCGCGGGTGTCTCGCACGACCTGCGCACTCCGCTGTCGCGCCTGCGCCTGGGAATCGAGATCAGTGTGAAGGACGATGTCGCGAAGCGCGGCATGGCCGATGACATCGAGGAGATGGACCGCATCATCGGGCAATTCCTCGACTTCGCCCGAAACGAGCAGCACGCGCCTGCCGAGCGACAGGATCCTCGCGCGATCGTCGCGGCCACCGTCGAGCGGTATCGGCGCGCAGGCAAGGACGTGCGCTTCGAACCCGGCGAGGCAACGGCCATTCCGTTGCGCGGCACTGCATTCTCGCGACTGGTCACCAACCTGATCGACAACGCGCTTGCGTACGGCGCTCCGCCGGTCGAGATCGCGACCCGCGCCATCGCGGGCGCGTATGTGGTCGAGGTCATGGATCGAGGTCCGGGAATTCCTGCCACCGAGGTCGAACGGCTCAAGCAACCCTTCACGCGTGCGTCGGCGGCACGGGCCCATGCTGGAGGCACAGCCGGCGCGGGTCTTGGCCTCGCCATCGTGGAGCGCATCGCGCGACTCCACGGCGGAAGCTTTGCGATCCTGCCGCGCGAAGGTGGAGGCACCATCGCTCACGTCGAGCTTCCCGACGGCGCAAGCGCCTAGAAAAATTCCAGCGCCGCGCGACGCCGCTACAGCACAAGGGCGATGCGTTCTTCATCGAGCGGCTTGAATCCGAGACGCTCGTAAAAACGCCACGCTGCCGTGTTGTCGCGGTGGCAGGCCGTGTCGATGCGGCGGATTCCCTGGCGCTGCAGCTCGCGCGCGAGTTCCCTCAGCATGACCGTTCCGATGCCCCGTCCGTGGCCTCCTGCGCGCACCGTGACGTCGTCGAGCTTGGCCACCACCGCGCCTCGCGAAGTCGAGATGCCGTAGCACACCACGCACGCGCCCATCGCCGTGCGCGCATCCGGATCGTCGTTTTGACAGTCGCAGAAGGCGAGCCACACGAACCCGAGCTCGGGCCGGGCGACGAAGAGATCGAGCGCGCGCTCGAGCGCTTCGTGACCACCGTCACCGTAGGGCGAGCTCGATGCGCGGTAATGCACGTCGTCCGCCAGAAAGGAGCCCAGCAACCGGGAGGCGTCGCTACGTGTCCCGACCTTCATCCGCTCGCAGCTGATCGGGCTCATCTCGCCAATGCTCAACGGCCACCGGGCTGCAGCATCAGCGGCACCAGCGCGGCACGGATGCGCTCGGGCACGGGCACGGGTCGCTGCGAGGCGCGGTCCACCCATACATGCACGAAGTAGCCCGTGGCCGCAGCTTCAGCGTCACCGCGGCGGAAGAGGCCGATCTCATAGCGCACCGAGGCATTGCCGATGCGTGCGACGCGCAATCCCGCGTCAACGACCTCGGGAAAGGTCAGCGACTTGTGGAAGCGACACATCGTCTCCACGACCAGCCCGATCGAATCGCTTGCGCGTATGTCGAGACGTCCGGCCTCGATGAGATGCGCGTTCACCGCCGTGTCGAAATAGGAGTAGTACGCCACGTTGTTGACATGGCCGTACGTATCGTTGTCCATCCATCGCGTCGGAATGGACACGAAATGAGGGTATGCATCCCGCGACGGGATGCTCATCGACTCTGCGGTGCCGAACATGCCCACGACCAGCCGTTGCTTCAGCGTGCTGCGGGACCGTCGACCATGCGTGCATCGAGGATCTCGACCCAGTGCCGCACGCGCAGTGCCGTGCCGCTCGCGAGATGGGTCATGCAACCGATGTTGGCGGTGGCGATCAGCTCGGGCTTGCCGGCTTCGAGGGCCGCGAGCTTGTTGGCCTTGAGCGCGTTGGCGAGCTCGGGTTGAAGGATCGAATACGTTCCGGCCGAGCCGCAGCACAGGTGCTTGTCGGTAACGGGCGTGAGCTCGAGGCCGAGCGCAAGCAGGATGTCCTCGACGTGGCCCGCGAGACGCATTCCGTGCTGCAGCGTGCATGGGGGATGGAACGCGACGCGTTGCGCGCCATGATCCATGGCCACCCGCGGCGCAATGGTCGCCCACTCCTGCGCGATGACCTCGACGGGATCGCGCGCGAGCGCCGCGATGTGCTTCGCCTTCTCGGCGTATACGGGGTCACGCTCGAGCACGTAACCGTAGTCCTTGACCATCACGCCACAGCCGCTCGACGTCACCACGATGGCTTCCACGCCACGCTCGACATGCGGCCACCACGCGTCGATGTTTCGACGCATGAGGCCACGAGCTTCGCCCTCGGCATCGATGTGATACGGCAGCGCGCCGCAGCAGCCCCCCGCCGGAACGCGCAGGAGCGATATGCCGATGCGATCGAGCACGCGTGCCATGGCGCTGTCGATATTCGGGGCGAGAGAAGGCTGCACGCAGCTGTCGAGCGCGATCATCTTGCGGGCGTGGCGCGGCGCCGGCCACAGTCCCGCCGGCAGCGCTCGCGGGAGCTTCGCCTGCACGCCTTGCGGCAGCACGCCGCGAAAGGCGCGGCCGAGCGCCACTGCGCTTCCGACGAGGGGCTTGGTCAGCAGCGAGCGTCGAAGCACCCATCGGGTCGCCCGTTCTGTCGCCGTGCGTCCGACTTCGCGCTCGACCACACTCCGACCGATGTCCAGCAGGCGCCCGTACTTGACGCCGGAAGGGCATGTCGTCTCGCAGCTCCTGCAGGTGAGGCACCGGTCGAGGTGCAGCTGCGTGGTGCGCGTGGCCTTGGCGCCCTCGAGCACCTGCTTCATGAGGTAGATGCGCCCGCGCGGGCCGTCGAGCTCATCGCCGAGGAGCTGGTACGTCGGGCACGTCGCCAGACAAAACCCGCAGTGCACGCAGCTGCGCAGGATCGCGTCGGCTTCGCGACCTTCGGGCGTGTCGCGGATGAAATCGGCGAGAGCAGTTTGCATCCGTTCTACAGTTCAGGGTAAAGGCGTCCGGGATTGAGCACGCCCGCAGGATCGAACGTCGCCTTGAGACGACGATGGATTTCAAGGAGCGGCGCTGGAAGGGGTTGGAACACGCCCGTGCACCTGGCGTTCGCACGAAAGAGCGATGCGTGCCCACCATGCTCCGTCGCGACCTTGCGCAAGCGCGCGGCCTCACCGGGTTCGGACAGGGCGAGCCAGCGCTGCGCACCGCCCCACTCGATGACCTGCTCGCCGCCCAGGGCGAGGGCAGGCGCCGTAGAGCGCAGCGAAAGCCGCCACACTTCGGCCGCATGGGCGAGCGCGGGCAATGTGTGGTCACGCAGCGAACGCCAGAACAGCGCGTCGTCCACCCTGCTTCCGCCTAGCATCTGCGCCGCGCCTCCGACGGCGGGCGCGGAGCCGGAGAGGCGCACGTAGAGGCGCCCGGCATGGTGGCACGTCGCCGAAATAGGCAGCGGCCTGCGAGCCCACTCGTTCATCTGTTTCAGGGCATTGGCCGCATCCATGTCGAATGCAAGCGTGCTCTCGGCTCGGGCGAGAGGCAGACACTTGAGCGAGATGTCGAGCAGCACGCCGAGCGTGCCCATCGCGCCCGTCATGAGACGCGACACGTCGAAGCCGGCCACGTTCTTCATCACCCGCCCGCCGAAGCTGAGGTCCGTGCCATTGCCGTCGAGAAGCCTCACGCCCAGCACCACGTCGCGAGCCGCGCCTGCATAGGGACGCCGAGGACCCGAGATTCCGGCGGCCACCACGCCGCCGAGGGTCGCGCCGCTTCCGTAGTGCGGAGGCTCGAAGGCAAGCATCTGGGAGTGCTCTGCCATGACGCGCTCGATCTCGGCGAGCGGCGTGCCCGACCGTGCCGTGATCACGAGCTCGGTCGGGTCATAGTCGATCACGCCCGCATAGGAGCGCGTGTCGAGCACATCGCCCGACGGGCTCTCGCCATAAAAATCCTTGGAGCCGCCGCCGCGCACGCAGATGGCCACCTTGGCACTGGCGGCATCACGCAGGCGTGCCTGCCACTGGGCTATCGTGCTGTCGGGCATCAGGTCAGGGAGCCTGCCGCGCAAGCTTGTCGCGGTAGAGCAAGCGCGGCTCGTCGGCATCGACAATTGTCCGCTCGGCGAGTGCTCCGTCTTGCCATTCGCGCAGGAACGGGTGTGCGAGCAGCGCGGCGAGATACTCGCCTGCCGCACCCTGCGGCGCGACGCCGTACGTCTGGAAGCGAAAAGCCACGGGCGCGAAGAAAGCATCGACCAGGGACAAGGACCCGCAGAGGTAAGCACCGCCGGCACCATAGCGTTGCCGGCCTTCGTTCCAGATCTCGATCACGCGATCGACGTCGGCTGCAAGTTCACTGGACCATGGCCGTACGTCGAGTCGTTCGCGTATGCACATGGTCATGTCATTGCGCAATGTGGTGAAGCCGGAGTGCATCTCGGCCGAGGCCGATCGCGCAAACGCGCGCGCGGCCGGATCGGCAGGCCACATGCCCGGGTGCGTTTCGGCGAGATACTCTGCAATGGCCATCGAGTCCCACACCGCGATCTCACCATCGTGCAACGCGGGTACGCGCGCCGTGGGTGAAAACGCCCGGTTCGCGGCGTTGTACCGACCGACGAGAGGCACCATCACCTCGGAGAAGGGCTCACCCGAGAGCTTCACGGCCAGCCAGCCGCGCAGCGACCAGGACGAGTAGTTCTTGTTGCCCATGTACAGGGTCAGCATCGTCATCTCAATGGAACCGTCTTGCCCGGATTCATGATGTCGAGCGGATCGAGCGCCCGCTTGATGGCGCGCATGACGTCCACTGCCTCGCCATGCTCCTGCACCAGCGCATCGAGCTTGTGCACACCGACGCCATGCTCGCCGGTGCACGTGCCACCCATGCTGATCGCGCGCTCCGAAACACGCTTCGCCATGGCCTCGGCCTTGGCGCGCTCATCGGGCTTGTGCGGGTCGAACAGGACGACAAGATGGAAGTTGCCGTCACCGACATGTCCGACGATGGGGGCCACGAGACCGGAGCTCCGGATATCGGCCTGCGTTTCCATGATGCAGTCGGCAAGACGCGAGATCGGCACGCAGGCATCGGTGGCGAAAGCCTGCCGGCCGGGCTGCAGCGCCATGGCCGCGTAATACGCATTGTGCCGGGCCTTCCACAACCGGGTACGGTCTTCGGCGAGGGTGGCCCACTGGAATGCGCTGCCTTCGAACTCGGCGCATATCGACTGCATGTGCTCGGATTGCTCGGCGACACCGTTCGCGCTGCCGTGGAACTCGAAGAAGAGCGTCGGCCGTGCCGAGAACCCTTCGAGCCGCGAGTACCTGATGCACGCGTCCATCTGAACATCGTCGAGGAGCTCGATGCGAGCAACGGGAATCCCGGTTTGCATCGCGACGATCACGGCATTCACCGCACCTTCGAGCGTCTCGAACTGGCACACGGCCGCCGAGATGGCCTCCGGCACACCGTAGAGCCGAAGCTGCACTTCGGTGATGATTCCGAGGGTGCCTTCCGAACCGACATACAGTCGCGTTAGGTCGTAGCCCGCGCTCGATTTGCGCGCGCGACCACCGGTGCGGATGAGACACCCTTCGGGGGTAACCACGCTGAGCCCCAGCACGTTGTCGCGCATCGTGCCATAGCGCACCGCGTTGGTTCCGGAAGCCCGCGTCGCGGCCATGCCGCCGATGGTCGCGTTCGCCCCGGGATCGATGGGAAAGAAAAGTCCACTGCCCTTCAGCGCCACATTGAGCGCCTCGCGCGTTACGCCCGCCTGCACGCGGCAGTCGAGATCTTCGCCATTGATCTCGAGCACGCGATCCATGCGCGAGAAGTCGATGCACACCCCGCCAAACAACGCCGCAACGTGACCCTCGAGCGAGGTGCCCACACCGAAGGCAATGACCGGTACGCGCGCCGCGTGGCACAGGCGAACGATCCCGATCACCTCGTCGTTGGTGTGCGGAAACACCACCACGTCGGGAAGGCCTGCATCGGCCAGTCCCTCGCCGTGACTGTGCTGGTCGCGGACGGCCTGCGTGGTGACCGCGCGATCGCCGTATTGCGCATTGAGCCGCGCGATGACGCTTGCGAGCTCGCGTGCGTCGGCGCGGGTAGGAGCGGACGTCGATGTCGAATTCATCAGAACCTCGGCAGCTCGGGATGCGGCAGCTCGCCACCATGAACATGCATGCGCCCGAATTCGGCGCAGCGATGCAGCGTCGGCACGCCCTTGCCCGGATTGAGCAAGCCGTTCGGGTCGAAAGCGGCCTTGATGCCGAGAAAGCGCTCGAGCTCGGCGGGCTTGAATTGCGTGCACATGCCGCGAAGCTTCTCGATGCCGACACCGTGCTCGCCGGTAATCGTGCCACCCACCTCGATGCACAGATCGAGGATGTCTGCGCCGAATTCCTCCGCGCGCTCGAGCTCGCCCGCGACGTTGGCATCGAACATGATCAGGGGATGCAGATTGCCATCGCCGGCGTGAAACACATTCGCGCAGCGCAAGCCGTACTTGCGTGTCATCTCGTCGATGCGCACCAGCACGGCGGGGAGCGCACGACGCGGAATCGTCCCGTCCATGCAGTAGTAATCCGGCGTGACCCGCCCGATTGCCGGGAAAGCGGCCTTGCGCCCTGACCAGAACAGGAGTCGCTGCTTCTCGTCGGCGGATACGCGAATCTCGGTTGCACCGGCGCGCTGCAGAACCTGCTCGATCTCCGCCATTTCAGCCATCACCTCGTCGGGCGTGCCGTCGGATTCGACCAGCAGCACCGCCTTCGCCTGCAACGGGTAATTCGCGTGCACGAACTCCTCGACGGCGCGCGTCGCCGCCTGGTCCATCATCTCGAGGCCTGCCGGGATGATGCCGGCTGCGATGATCGCGGCGACCGCACTCCCCGCCTGTGCGACGTCGTCGAACGCGGCGAGCGCCACGCGCGCGAGCTGGGGCTTGGCGGTGAGCTTCACGGTGATCTCCGTAATGACTGCGAGAAGCCCTTCGGATCCGTGGATCAGCGCGAGGAGGTCATAGCCGGGCGAGTCGAGGGCGTCACCACCGAACTCCACGACCTCCCCGGTGATCAGCACGCCGCGCACGCGGCGCACGTTGTGCACGGTGAGGCCGTACTTGAGGCAGTGCACGCCGCCGGCATTCTCGGCGACGTTGCCCCCGATGCTGCAGGCAATTTGCGACGACGGATCCGGCGCGTAGTAGAGCCCGAGGGGCGCAACCGCCTCCGAAATCGCAAGATTGCGCACCCCAGGCTGGACGATTGCCGTGCGCGCCAGCGCGTCGATTGCCACGATCCGGTTGAACTTCGCCATCGACAGGACGATGCCGCGCTCGTGCGGCATCGCGCCACCGGAAAGGCTCGTCCCCGAACCGCGGGCAACCACCGGCACACCCGCCGCGTTGCACGTGCGCAGGATTGCCGCCACTTGCGCCTCGGTGTGGGGCAAGGCGACCGCGGCGGGCTGCATGCGATACGCCGAGAGCCCGTCGCATTCGTAGGGGCGGGTCGCTTCGGGGGACGTCAGGAGGGTCTCGCCAGGCAGGATCGCCGCGAGGTCGGAGAGGGTTCGGGGATCCAGCATGTGCTGAGGCAAAGTCACGGCGCGCAAGCCGCGATCTTCTCACAGTCCGTCATCGCGCTGCTCCCGCCGGCGCTGTACAACCTCCGACCCCTTACTTAGAATGCGCCCCTCTGCAGTTCGCCTGCCCACCTCATTCCAGGAGAAGTTCCATGACCTCGCGCCGAGTGACGCTCGCAACGATCGCCGCATGTTTTCTCCTTGGCACTGCAGTGACTGCGCCGGCGCTCGCGCAGACGGTGATGAAGATCAACATCTCGCTTGCGCAGAACTCGCATCAGGGGGTGGCCATCGATACGTTCGCGCGAGAGGTCGAGAAGCGCACCAATGGCCGCTACAAGGTGCAGACGTTCTACTCCGGCTCGCTCGGTGCCGAACGCGAGTCCGTCGAAGCCGTGCAGCTCGGCACGCAGGAACTCACGTTCACCTCGACGGGTCCCGTGCCGAACTTCGTGCCGGAGGTCGCGATCCTCGACATTCCCTTCCTCTTCCGGGATTACGCGCACGCGCGCGCCGTGCTCGACGGCCCCATCGGCCAGGATCTCCTGCAGAAGTTCCCGTCGAAGGGTCTCGTTGCTCTCGCCTGGGCAGAGAATGGATTTCGGCACATGACCAACAGCAGGCATGCCGTGGTCACACCGGATGATCTGAAGGGCCTCAAGATGCGGACGATGGAGAACCCGATCCACATTCAGGCGTACAAGCAGTTCGGCATCCTTCCCACACCCATGGCGTTCACTGAAGTGTTCACCGCGCTGCAACAGGGTACCGTCGACGGTCAGGAGAACCCGCTGTCCGTGATCACGGCGGCCAAGCTCGATCAGGTGCAGAAGTATCTGTCGCTGACCGGGCACGTGTACTCACCTGCATTGTTCCTGATGAACAAGGCGCAGTGGGACAAGCTCGCCCCGGCCGATCAGCAGGCATTCGTGGCTGCCGCGGTCGAGGGCGTGCGCGCGAACCGTTCGCGCGTGGACGAGGACGAGAAGAAGGCCGTCGCCGATCTGCGCAGCAAGGGCATGAACGTCACCGAGTCGCTCGACAAGGCGAGGTTCCAGGCCACGCTCGCCCCGGTCTATGCCGATTTCTCCAAGCGCTTCGGTCAGGCGAACATCGATCGCATTCGCAACTACAAGTGACGTTGCGCGGCTCTGCCGCTCGCCTCGGCAGGTTTCACCAGCACGCGAAAGGATAGGAAGGCGAGCAGCGAGGCGATGGCAATCACGCTCGCCAGCGGCCGCGATGTGCCATCGAACGCAAGGCCTACGGCGAGCGCGCTGGTCGACGCGATGAGGAACTGCACGAAGGAGAGCAGCGATGCGGCGCTGCCGGCGATCTCGGGGAACGGTGTCAGTCCACCGGCCATGGCTTGCGGGAGCGTCATCATGAGCGCAATCATGAAAAAGAACATGGGCACGACCACGGCGAGCGTGTGCTCGACGCGCGCCCACGCCAGGGCCACGAGCACGGTGGCCGCGATCAGCATCAGCGCGGTGGCATGGTTCAGCATACGGTCGATGCCCCATTGGCGCACCAGGCGACTGCCGAGCGTGGCACCCATCAGGCTGCCGATCATGACGCTTCCGAAGAGCAGCCCGAAGCTGGTCTCGCTGCTGCCGAGCACCGTCACGAACACGACATGTACAGGGACAAGGTGAGCTGCACCTCCTGCGGCGTCGCGGAGAGTGCGCGCGTCATCGACGGCATCGAAGCGAGGTAGATGTCCATCGCGAGCGGCGCGGCGGCAATGAGTGCGCCGAGCAGCACGATCATCGCGCGCCCGTGTGGCTTCAGCATCGGTGCAGGCGTCGGTCGCGCGTTGTGGGGGCCAGGACGAACAGGTAACCGTTGCCGCACATCGTGAGGCTCGCCACATGCGCGGGCGGCACGAGCTCAATGCATAGTGTCTGCGGCGCTAGATGCAGCGGCCGCCGTCGACCTCGAGACATGCACCGGTGATGAACGCGCTTTCGTCGGCTGCAAAGAACACGGCCGCGGTGGCGATGTCGGAAGGCAGCGAAAGGCGACCCATCGGGATCGAGGCGATGAACCTGGCCCGCATCTCCGGTGTGTCCTCGCCCATGAATTCCCCGAGCATGGCCGTTTCACCAGCGACGGGATTGATCACGTTCACCCGTATGTTGTCCGGCGCGAGCTCCGCGGCCATGGAGCGGCTCGTGATGATGGCTGCGCCCTTGCTGCCGTTGTACCAGGTGAGTCCCGGCCTCGGCCTGACGCCTGCGGTCGACGCAATGGTGATGAAAGCGCCGCGCTTCTGCTGGCGGAAGTATGGGACCGCGTGGCGCGCTGTCAGAAAGAGACTCTTGACGTTGACGCGGTAGATGCGATCGAACTCCTCCTCGGCCACATTGAGCATCGGTTGATTGCGATGCGTCGTGCCGGCGTTGTTCACGATGATGTCGAGGCCACCGAAAGCCTCGAGCGTGCGTGCGACGAGTGCCGCGACATCACCATCGCTGCCGACGTCGCCGCGGCAGAACGCGGCACGTGCGCCCGTAGCCTTTATCTCGTCGCATACGCGGGTTCCGCCGCGAGCGTCGATGTCGTTGATCATCACGCTCGCGCCTTCCTGCGCAAATCGCCGTGCGATGCCTTCGCCGAAGCCGGAGCCGCCGCCGGTGACGATCGCAATCTTTTGCTCGAGTCTCATGGGTGTTCGCTCTTTCATCGGTGGCGCAGGGCGTGGATCGTCTGACGCGCGCCCGCGGTGACTGTCAGCCGTGCTGCAGTACGACCGTTTTCAGGACCGTGAAGCCGTACAGCGCCTCAAAGCCCTTTTCGCGCCCATACCCGGAGTGCTTGACGCCTCCGAACGGGAGCTCGACGCCTCCCCCCGCACCGTAGTTGTTGACGAACACCTGACCGCTCCTGATCGCACGCGCCATACGCATCTGCCGCGAGCCGTCGCGCGTCCACACTCCGGCGACAAGGCCATAAGGAGTGTCGTTGGCGATGCGCACGGCCTGCGCTTCATCGCTGAAAGGCATGGCCGCGAGCACCGGGCCGAAGACTTCCTCGCAGGCGAGACGCGCCTCAGGCGGGACGTCGCGGATGAGCCTGGGCGCCACGTAATAACCGCGCGGATCCGCCTCGGCGACAATCGAGCCCTGCCCCACGGTCCCGTATCCCTCGCTTTGTGCCTCATCGACGAACTGCTGCACACGCACGAGCTGGGAGGCGCGGATGAGCGGGCCGCAGTCGACGTCGCTGGCGGGTGGCCCTGCGCGCAGCAACGAGAATGCGCCGCCCAGTCTTTCGAGAACTTCTTCGTAGCGCGAGCGCTCGACGAGAAGGCGACTTCCCGCCGAGCATGTCTGTCCCGCGTTCTGCACGATCGCGTTTACCAGCACCGGCAAGGCGGCGTCGAGATCGGCGTCGGCGAACACGACCTGCGGCCCTTTGCCTCCGAGCTCGAGCGTCACCGGACAATGCCGCTTGGCCGCTTCCTGCGCCACCCAGGCGCCTGTCACCGTGGAACCCGTGAATGAGATGTGCTCGATCCCCGGGTGCGCGGCGAGCGCCGCACCGGCCTCGCTCCCCAATCCGGTCACGATGTTCAGAGCGCCATCGGGGAGTCCCGCTTCGGCCGCGAGCTCGGCGACGCGCAGCAATGACAGACACGCGTCTTCAGCAGGCTTCACCACGCAGGCATTGCCCGCCGCCAATGCCGCGCCGACCGATCGGCCGAAGATCTGCAGCGGATAGTTCCAGGGGATGATGTGCCCGGTGACGCCGTGCGGCTCGCGCCAGGTGAGCAC
>JALYXY010000024.1 GCA_030946875.1 Pseudomonadota bacterium
AGTCGCAAGGTCACGTCAAAACGTGATCTGGCGCTTTCGTGCGGGCGACCGCCGATCGAGATGACGTGCATGCCGGGCTCGAGCC
This sequence comes from Pseudomonadota bacterium, assembly GCA_030946875.1. GTDB lineage: Bacteria > Pseudomonadota > Gammaproteobacteria > Burkholderiales > Casimicrobiaceae > CAIWHR01. The sequence goes on from JALYXY010000024.1 coordinate 86, forward strand.
ACTCGCCGCGCAGCACCGGCTCGGCGGAGTCGGTGCAAGCCGCGACGATGTCAGCGCCTGCGCAGGCTTGCTCGGGTGTGTCGACGGCCGTGCACGACAAACCGAAGCTCGCCGTCATCTCACGTGCGAAGGCCTCACGATGCGGCCGCGTAGGGCTGTACACGCGCACCAATGTGATCTCACGCACTTCGCGCAGTGCCTCGACGTGTGCGCGTGCCATGCCGCCGGACCCGAGCATGCCGAGACGCACCGGGCCCGGACGCGCCATGATGTCGGTGCCGATCGCGCTGTCGGCCGCGACACGCAAGTGTTGCAGCACGCCGTCGTTGATGAGCGCCACCGGCAGGCCCGTCTCGGTCTCGATCAGCAGGATGAGCCCGCAAAAAAGTCCGGGTCGCCCGGCGTACTTTTCCTGGGTGCGTACACCTCGCGAGCTCTCCTCGTAGACCACGTCCGACTTCATGCGTATGGCGAAGTAGCCTCGCGTCGAGCCGCCCTCCATCGTGCCCCACTGATAAAAGCGTCCGGGCGCGGAGGTGGGAATACGGATGTCGATGCGCGGCCGGCATACGGCCTCGCCGTTTGCGAGATCGCGATACGAGCGCTCGAGTGCCTCGCGGGTCATTCGCGGCGTCAGCACCTTGCGAATGGTGTCGTTGTCGAGCAGCAGCGTGACACCGTCATAACCGTGATTGACCGCCGATGCGACGTGCTCGCTTGACGCGCATGCGGGCTCGTGCGTCGCACCACTCGCCCGTGCCGGAACGTCCGGCGTGATCGCCGCGGCCATCTAGCGCACGCCTCGCAGCGTCGACTCGTAGAGCCGCGTCCACCGCTCGCTGTCGATCATGAGCTCTTTGGCGTCGAGCATCCGCACCCGCATGTTCCTCAGCGGCGAATCGTCGGTTTTCAGCGCCGGGATGTAAGCCATGTCCGCGAGAATGAGCTGCGCGTCGTTCAGCATGTATTCATAGAAGAGCAATGCTGCGTGCGGATGCGGCGCCCGTCGCGCAACGCCGATCGCGTTGGCGCGCACGACGGCGGGCTCGAGCACGAACCAGTCGACCGGCGCGCCCTTGCGTTTCAGCTGCTCGGGCATGTAGCTGTGCACCGTGAGCGCGAGCGGCACCTCACCGGAGGCGACGAGGTTCGTCAGCACCGAATGACCGTTGCGCACCGACAGCCCGTTGCCGGCGACGAGGTCCTGGAAGAACCTGACCCCGCGTTCGACACCCATGTCCTGTACCACGGCCAGAAACCACTCCTGGTCCTTGGCCTCGATGCCGAGGCGTCCCTTCCAGCGCGGATCGAGCAGGTCGGTCAGCGTGCGCGGAAGCTCGTCCTTGCGCACCTTGTCCGTGTTGTAGGCCTGGGCGAAGAGATTCAGATACACCGGCGCATAGGCATGGTGCGCAGGCACTGCGGTTTCCACCAGCTTGTCCTGAGAAGGCGATCGGATTTCCTGCAGCAGGTGCTCGGCATGGAGCGCTTCGAGCTCGGGTGCGCCAAACACCAGTGCGTCGACGTCGAAGCGATTGGCCCGGGATTCGCCGAGTGCGCGCGCGATCACCTTGTCGCTGCCCGCCCGCCACACCTGCACCTTCACGCCATAGCGCCGCTCGAAGTCCTGGGTGACGCGATCCAGATTGTTCGCGGCGAGCGTGGTGTAGATGACGACGCTGCCTTCCTTACGCGCGCCCGCCGCGAGGCGCGACATGTGATCGGGCCCGCGATCACGCGCGAGCTCGACCAAAACCGACGACGGTGCGGACTGCGCGAGCGCATCGCAGCCGAAGGCGAGAAGTCCTGCGCAGACGACAACGAGCCGCAGCAGGGACTCCAGCGCTTTCCGGAACCGCGGCACGCGGCCCGAGCGCCGCATCATGCGGCGACCGGTGCGTTCGCCAATGTCACTTCTGTACGCCAAAGGTCTCCTGATACAGCTTCTCCCATTTCTGCCCCTGATCGAGCATGGCCGCCGAATCCACGAACTTCAGCGGAAACTTGTTGAGCTTCGTCTCGATATTCTTGTTGGTCGGTACGAAGTCGCGCGAAAGGAGGAGCTTCTGCGCGTCGTCGGAGAGCTCGAACTCGTACCACAGGAGCGCCGCATGCGGATGCGGGGCCTTGGCCGCGACGCCCACACCGTTGGCGCGCGCAATGGCGGGCGGAATGACGAACCAGTCAATCGGTGCGCCCTTGTTCTTCATCTGCTCGGCCTTGTAGTTGTAGACCGTGATCGCGAGCGGAATTTCACCGGAGGCGACAAGATTGGTGAGCAGCGTGTGGCCCTTGCGCACCGAAATGCCATTCTTCGCGACCACCTCCTTCCAGAACTTGAGGCCCTTGGCTTCGCCCATCTGCGAGATCACGCCCGCGAACCAGTCGGCGTCTTCGGCCTCGATGCCGAGGCGGCCCTTCCAGCGCGGATCGAGGAGGTCCTCGTACTTCTTCGGCAGTTCCTCCTTCTTCACTGCGTTGGTGTTGTACGCGAAAGCGAAAATGTTGAGCCGCGTCCCGACCCAGCTGCCGTGCTTGAACTTGGCTTCGGGGATCAGGTTGCCGAGCTCGGGCGAGTTCACCGGCGTCAGAATCTTTTCGCGCACCAGCGCTTCCATCTCGGGGCCGTTCGTCTCGAAGATGTCTGCATCGTTGCGATTGGCGCGTGCCTCCGTGACGCCACGCTGCAGGACCTTTTCGGAGCTCGTGCGAAACACCTTCGACTTGACTCCGTACTTCTTCTCGAAGAGGTCTGTCAGGGCCTTCACGTCGTCGACAGGCGCCGACGTGTAGATCGAAACCTCACCTTCCTTCTTCGCGCCGTCGATCAGGCGCTGCATCCGGTCAGCGCCCGTGTAGGTGGCAAGTCCGATACCGGTTGGGGCCGGCTGCGCGAGCACGGGCAACGACACGGCCGCGAGCTGCGTCGGCCACCGTCGCGCGACCGCGCGCGGAAGCAGCTGCCCAAACAGCACGATCAGCCCGGCGAAGATCACCGAGCCCCAGAGAATCTGGAGGCCGGCGCCGGCGACGCCGATCAGCATGCCGCTGATGAGC
>JALYXY010000047.1 GCA_030946875.1 Pseudomonadota bacterium
GCCCTTTCGCGACGCAACGCCAGATGGACGGGTTGCGCCGACTGTCCGCCAAAGCCGGCCAGGACTTCGAGTCGTTCACCAATGCCCGGACCGCGGAGGTGCCCGCGGGGCGCTTCGGGACGCCGGAGGAATTCGGCAAGGCCTGCGCATTCCTGTGCAGCGCCGATGCGGGTTACATCGTCGGACAGAACCTGTTGATCGACGGCGGCGCCGTCAACATGACGTTGTAGTTGCCGTAGCTGCCCTGGTTGTCCGCGACGGATTCAAGCGCCGGGCGCGGAGAGCGGCAGCGCCGGCAACACTTGTCCCCACGCTTCGCCGAAGCCGACCCGCGCCTTGCCTTCGCTCTCGGCGTATGCGCGAAGCACGACGATATCGCCGTCCTGCAAGAATGTGCGCGTACCACCGTCCGGGAGCTCGAATGGTCGCTTGCCACCCTGCGTGAGCTCGAGGAGGGAACCCAAAGCATCCTCGCCGGGACCCGACTGCGTACCGGTGCCCATCAAATCGCCGGATTGAAGATTGCATCCATTGATGGTGTGATGCGTCACCAGTTGCTCGACCGTCCAGTACATGTTGCGCAGATTGCCCCGCGAAAGCCTGAGTTCCGTTTGCTGCTGATCCTGCATGCGCGCGGTGGCGAGCCAGACCTCGAGCGTGATGTCCAACGCACCCTCCGCGCGGTTGCGCGGCGAATCGAGGTACGGCAGCGGCTGCGGATCGTCCTCGGCGCGAGTCCACGGCCGACGATACGGCGCCAACGCTTCGAGGCTCACGATCCACGGCGAGATCGTCGTCGCAAAACTCTTCGACAGGAAGGGACCAAGGGGCTGGTATTCCCACGCCTGCAAATCGCGCGCAGACCAGTCGTTGAGCAGACACAACCCGGCGATGTGATCTGCGGCCTGGTCGATTCCGATGCGATCTCCGAGCGCATTGCCGCGGCCCACGAACACGCCTACCTCGAGCTCATAGTCCAGACGTTCGCTCGGCCCCACGATGGGCGTGCCGGAGCCGGCCGGCAGACGCTGGCCGATCGGGCGCGCAAAGCGTTGTCCCGAGATGCCGATCGACGAGCTGCGGCCGTGATAGCCGATCGGAACCCACTTGTAGTTGGGCAACAACGGATTGTCAGGTCGAAACATCCGACCGACGTTGGTCGCGTGCTGGAGCGACGCATAGAAGTCCGTGTAATCGCCGATACGCGCCGGCAGAGCGTATTCCGCCAATCGCATCGGCATCAGCGAGCCGCGGACTTCGGCGACCTTTTTGGTGCCGGCGCGCAGCAGCCGTGAGAGCGCGAGTCGCAAGGCCGACCAGGCCTGCGGGCCGAGCGCCATGTAGGCATTGAGCGTCGTGTCGATGCAGCTTTCCGCAGCTTCGCGGGCGGCCCCCGAAAGGAGGTCGTGCTTGCACAGACCCGCGAGGTCCAGCACCTGATCGCCGATCGCCACGCCTCCGCGAAACTGCTCGTTCCTGCCCTTGCGCCGGAAGATGCCGAAAGGCAGGTTTTGCAGTGTGAAATCGCAGCCCGGTGCCCCGGCCGAGGTCACGAAGCTCTTCAGTGCGGGATCGTGAGTCTCGTTGAGCTCGGGCATGGAGTCGATGCGGACTTGCGGGTGTCGAATTGCGGTTCAGGCGAACGGGACCCGTGCGTTCAGCGTTGCGCGGGGTCGAAGCGCTTGCGCAGTCCTTCCCAGCATTCGAAGTACTGCGCCTGCAGCTCGGCGGAGGCGAGCGCGGGTGGGCTTACGCGAATCGGCAGCCGCGTCTCGAACATGAACGCCATCGTATCGGTGACGCGCTGCGGCTGGGAGGTGTCGGCGCGGATCGCCTTTTCGAACGTCTCCGCGTCCGGCCCATGCCCGATCATGCAGTTGTGTAGCGAGGCGCCGCCGGGCACGAATCCTTCGGCCTTCGCGTCATAGCTGCCATGCACGAGCCCCATGAACTCGCTGGCGACATTGCGATGGAACCAGGGCGGGCGAAACGTCTGCTCGGCCGCAAGCCAGCGCGGTGGAAATACAACGAAGTCGAGGTTGTCGACCCCCGGAGTGTCGGAACGCGATTGCAGGACCACGAAGATCGACGGGTCCGGGTGGTCGTAGCTGATCGAGCCGATAGCGTTGAATCGGCGCAGATCATATTTGTACGGGACGAGATTGCCGTGCCAGGCAACGACGTCGAGCGGCGAATGGTTGATGTCGGCCGACCAGAGATTGCCGAGAAACTTCGCGACCAGCTGGAATTCGCCGTCGCGATCCTCGTACGCTGCGACCGGCGCCAGAAAGTCGCGCGCATTCGCGAGCCCGTTCGATCCGATGGGTCCGAGGTCCGGCAGGCGTAACGGCGCGCCGAAGTTTTCGCACACGTACCCGCGCGCTTCCCCGTCGGGCAGGGCTACGCGGAAGCGGACGCCCCGCGGAATGACGGCGATTTCCTGCGGCTCGACCTGCAGCACGCCCAACTCGGTGGCGATCTCGAGGCCTCCCTGCTGCGGCACCACCAGAAGCTCGCCGTCGGCGTCGTAAAAGAAGCGTTCCATTGAGCGATTCGCCGCGTACAGGTGGATGCCGCATCCGACATGGGTGGCCGGATCGCCGTTTCCCGCCATGGTGACCATACCGGCGATGAAGTCCGTCGGCGATGTCGCATCGGGTATGGGCATCGCGTTCCACCGCAACTGGTTTGGTGGCGTGATTGCGGTGAAGTCGCTGCTGAAGCGCCGAGGGTCGATGCGCTCGAAAGGCCGATGCTGCGCCGCCGGACGGATCCGATAGCACCACGTACGCCGGTTGTCGCCGCGCGGCGCAGTGAACGCCGTGCCCGATATCTGTTCAGCGTAAAGGCCGTACGGACAGCGCTGCGGCGAGTTGCGTCCAATCGGCAGAGCGCCGGGCAGCGCCTCGCTTGCGTGCTCGTTGCCAAACCCGGAGAGATAGCGTGTGGTCGACGTGCGATCGCGCGACCCCGCCGGCGGGGCCGTTTCGGACACGGTGGGGCGATCGGTGGCGTCCATAGGTTGCCTGATGCAGCGGCAGCGCATCATTATGCACGCCCGTGGGGGCAATTCGTCTTGCACGGTTTGCGCGAAGTCCGCATGACACCGACTTTATCGGGCCGTATCTGTGCACGCCGACGGCGATACGGTAATGTGACGTACGAGCGAGCTCTGGCGGTGGCTTGGAGACTTGCCGGATGATGACTCTGCCGCTCGACCCTGGAGGGCGCCTCTGAAACAGCAACGGATGTCTGCCGCATGTCGACCAGGGTGGAGCGTGTTGCATGTCGACTGAATTCCGACCCCGGTATCAAGGTCCGCGCGCGCTGGCGGAATCGCTTTCGGCGTTCGCGCGCGCTTCCGGCAAAGATGCGGCCTGGAACCGTGAAGGATTGCGCGACGACTCGGAATATCGCGATCTGGGCCTCGCCGCGGTAACCCAGGGCCGCATCGGCGCGAAGCACATCCGGTCCCTGAAACCCTTGCCTGCGCCAACGGGCTGGCACTGGCACGACATGACCGCGCATTACGTGTTCGTGCTGCGGGGCTCCATCACCTTTCGCTTCGCGGGTGTCGAAGGCGACGTCGTGCTGCACGAAGGCGACGGCCTCTCGCAACCGGCGGGCGTGGCGCACAACGTGATCGCACGTTCCGCCGATCTCGAGGTACTGGAGATCAACGAGCCGGCGGAGTATGGAACATGGGACCTGGTGGAAGCGCCGGCGCCATGGCGCTAGCCGCGCGGACCCAACGGGGCAAAGCGCTTGCGGCAGGACTCCGCCAGCGTGGCGGGGCGCTGGCGATCTTCGTGCTTCTTCTGGTGATCTGGGAAGTTGCTGTTCGTACCACCGGAATCAAGGAGTACCTGCTGCCACCTCCTTCCAAGGTCTGGACCGAGTTCTGGAAGCGCCACCACCTGGTCGCCGGAGGTGCATGGGTGACCACCCAGGAAATCCTCGCCGGATACGCGCTCGCGGTGGCGGTGAGCATTCCGCTGGCGCTGGCGGTCGCCTACTCGCGGTTCATGGAGCAGGCGGTGTATCCGGTGATCGTGTTCCTTCAGATCGTCCCGAAAATCGCGATCGCGCCGCTTTTCATCATCTGGTTCGGCTTCGGCTTCGCGCCCAAGCTGCTGCTCGTGTTCCTGCTTTCATTTTTTCCGATCGTCGTGTCGAGCATCGCCGGCTTCAAGAGCGCCGATCCCGACGTGATGGATTTTGCACGCACGACGGGTGCGGGCGGGCTCAAGCTGTTCCTCAAGATCAGCTTGCCGCAGGCGCTGCCGCACATCTTCACCGGCCTCAAAGTGGGTGCGGCGCTCGCGGCGACAGCGGCAGTGGTCGCCGAATTCGTGGCCTCCGACAAGGGCCTCGGGTATCTGCTCCTGCAATACAATGGCCAGCTCGATACGCCCATGGTCTTCGCGACCATCGTAATCCTGTCGCTGATCGGACTTGCGGTGTACTACGCAGTCGAGATCATGGAAAGAATCGCCATACCCTGGCACGTATCGCAGCAGGCGAGCGCGCGACAGGCGACGCTTTGAATATGCCAACTGTGTGCAGGCGCGCAGCGCATGATGACAACACCCTCGAACGCTCGACGGAGGAAACATGAAGTTCGCCCGATTGGCATCGCTCTGCACGGTAGCGCTGGCCCTCTGCGCGTCATCGCTCGCGTTTGCACAGGACAAGGTGTCGCTGCGTCTCAACTGGTACCTGGGCGGCTTGCACGTGCCGTTCTACTACGGCAAGGACAAGGGTTATTACGCCGCCGAAGGCATCGACCTCACCATCAATGAAGGGCGAGGCTCCGCCAACACGGTGCAGGTCGTCGCCGCCGGTTCCGACACTTTCGGCCTCGCCGACTCTTCCTCAGTGATCCTGACCGCCTCCAAAGGCGCCGACATCAAGAGTGTCATGTCGCTGCTCAATACGACGGGATTCTCGGTGGTCTCACTCGCCGAGTCGGGCATCAAAACGCCCAAGGATCTCGAAGGCAAGAAAGTGGCCGTCACCCCCGGCGATCCCCTCGGGCAGTTGCTGCAGGCGGTCTGCCGGGCGAACAACGTCGACTGCAACAAGATCAGCCTGGTGCAGGTCGATCCCGCCGCAAAAGTGGTGACCGTGCTCGAGAAAAAGGCGGACGCGCTGCTCGGTGGCGCCGACGATCAGTTCTTCCTGATCAAGTACAAGGGCGCTACGCCCGCTGCCATGCGTTACGCCGACTACGGTGCCAACATCGTGGGCATGACGATCCTCACATCGACCGAAACGCTGAAGAAGAACCCGGATCTCGTGAAGCGATTCGTGCGCGCGACAGCCAAGTCATGGGCCGAGGCGAAGAAGGATCCAGGCGCGGCGGTGGACGCCGCGATGAAAGCGAAGCCCGACCTCAACCGCCAGTCCACGTTGGATCAGTTGATGGTCGACATCGATCTTCTCGATTCGAGGAACTCCAAAGGTCGCATCGGCTGGGGAGCACAGCAGGATTGGGACCAGACACTCGCGATCCTCAAGAACTACCGCGATCTGCAGACCGACAAGACCTGGACGGCATTCCACACCAACGAGTTCGTGCCTTGACCGATCCGGTCGCAGCGCCGTTGCGCGCTGCAACCACGGACGCGCGCGAGCGCCCCTACGTCGAGATGACCGGAGCAAGCAAGACGTACCGCGCGGCCGGACGCGAGACCCATGCGCTGGAGCACGTGGATCTCGCAATTCGCGATGGCGAATTCCTGGCGATCGTCGGACCATCGGGTTGTGGCAAGAGCACGCTGCTGCGCCTGGTCGCCGGGTTGCATCTTGCGAGCACCGGCGAAGTCCGCGTCGACGGCACGATTGTCGATCGCCCGCAAACCAGCGTCGGCGTCGTGTTCCAGAGCCCGGTGCTGCTCGACTGGCGCACCGCGCTCGACAACGTGCTGATGCAGGTCGAGCTGCGGTCGATGGATCCGCGGGCGTATCGCGACCGGGCCTTGGCCTTGCTCGATCAGGTGGGCCTCAAGGACTTCGCCGACCGATATCCGCACGAGCTGTCGGGCGGCATGCGGCAGAGAGTTGCCATATCACGCGCGCTCATCCATGATCCGCCGCTGCTCCTCATGGATGAGCCGTTCGGTGCGCTGGATGCGTTGACACGCGAGCAGATGCGCTTGGACCTGGAGGCGCTGTGGCTCGCAAAACGCAAGACCGTTCTCTTCATCACGCATTCCATCGACGAAGCGGTGCTGCTGGCCGACCGCGTCGCTGTCATGTCGCCGCGGCCCGGCAAGATCGAGCGCATCATGAACATCCGCATGCCCCGGCCGCGCGGACTCGAAGCGCGACGCGCCCCCGAGTTCGTGCAGGCGACCGAGGAGATCACCGCCATATTTCTTGCGCGGGGGGTCCTGCGCGGCTCTGCGCCTGCACGTGCACCCGCAGCGGTTGACCGGAGCTGACCCGCCATGACGGCGTTCACGCTGCAAGGCATCGTCGCTGCACCCGTGCTGCCAATGCTGCCGGACCATTCGATCGATTGGGCATCGCTGCGCACGTACATACGCTGGATCGCCAACCAGCGACCCACCGCGATCGCCATGAACATGGACGCCAGCGAGGGGCCCTCGCTGGAGCGTGACGAGCAGCTCGAGGTGCTGCAGGTATGCAGGGCGGAAATAAATGGCATGGTGCCGCTCGTATCCGGGCTCATCGCCGGGTCCACTGCCGGCGCAGTGCGTTGGGGCAGAGAGCTCAGGTCGGCGGGTGCAGAAGCCCTCGCCATCTTTCCTCCTTTTCCCGCGTTCCTGGGCAACCCGGTGCCTTCGGAGATGATCTACGCGTACCACAAGAGCATCGCCGACGGTGTCGACCTGCCGCTCATCGCCTTTCAGTTTCCCAAGGCCTTCGGTCCCGATTTTCCGCCCGACACCCTGGCGCGCCTCGCCAGCATCCCTCAGATCATCGGCTTGAAAGAGGCATCGTTCGATACCACCAAAACGGTGGAAACCATCGCCACCGCACGCACGCTGCCGCGCAAGCTCGGCATCATGACGGGGAGCGATACCTTCATCTTCGAAGCGATGGTGCTCGGCTGCGATGGTGCATTGATCGGATTTGCGAGCACCGCCACGGCCGAGCTCATCGACATGCATCGACGTGTCGCGGGCGCGGATTTCGCCGGCGCGATGGCTATATGGCAGCGTCTGGGCCCGCTTGCGCGCTATGCGTGGCGCAATCCGATCCGCGACTATCGTCCGCGAATGAAAGAGGTGCTGAAGATGCAAGGCCTCATCGCGCACGCCGCGGTGCGCCCGCCACAGCTTGGCGTCAGCGAGGAGGAGCGTGCCGAGCTCGAGCGACTCGCGGCATTTGCGGGGCTCATCGATGCGCCGTCGCTGAGCGCTCGGGGACCGCGATGAAGAAGCTCCCCCCGCCCGGCGGTCCGCGCACCCGAGCTCAGGTGTCCTCATGACGGAGGCGCAGCCTTGATCGCGCAGCCGGGGGCGAAGAGCGATACGGGGCCCTACCTGGCGGTCGACGGCCTGTCCGCACACTATGGCGCTACCCGGGTGCTCGACCGGGTCGATCTTCACGTCGCGCGCGGCGAGCTCGTCGCGCTCCTTGGCAGCTCCGGCTGCGGCAAGACGACCCTGCTGCGCTCGATCGCCGGTTTCGTCACGCCCACCGCCGGCACGATTCGCGTCGGCGGCCGCGACATCACGCGTCTGCCGCCCGAGCGTCGCGGCACCGCCATGATGTTCCAGTCGTATGCGCTATGGCCACACATGTCGGTGGCGCAGAACATCGGCTACGGCTTGCGCATGCGCAGCTGGAAGCGCGACGCGATCGCCGAGCGCGTGGAGGCCATGCTGAGCCTTCTCCAGCTCGAAGGCTTCGGGCCGCGCCCCGTCACCTCGCTTTCGGGCGGCCAGCGACAGCGTGTGGCGCTCGGTCGATCGCTCGCGGTGGACCCCGAGGTCCTGTTGCTCGACGAGCCGATGTCGAACCTCGACTACAAGGTGCGCATCGAGCTGCGGCAGGAGTTGCGCGCGCTGCAACGGCGCATCGGCATCACGGCCGTGTACGTGACTCACGATCGCGAAGAGGCGCTGACGCTCGCCGATCGCATTGCAGTGCTCGACGCCGGCCGCGTCGAGCAGTACGACACGCCGCAGGTCATCTATCACCGGCCCGCATCACCGTTTGTCGCGGGCTTCATGGGCGCGGACAATACGATCACCGTACTCCCGAAGGAGCGAGGCTGGAAAGTGGCCTCGGTTGAGGAGCGCGATGGCCGCGGCACGATGCGCGCGCACTTTCGCAGCGACGATGCGCGACTCCTCGCGCAGGACGAGCTACCGCACGACACGCTCGTGGTCGAAGGCAACATTGCACAGATGCTGTACGTCGGGCAGGGGTATCGCTATCGCGTTCGCCTGCCGGGCGCCGAGGTGTGGGTTCATGCGCCGGAACGCATCGACGAGGGTACCGCTGCGCGAGTGGCGGTGCCCAACGATGCACTCCTGCTCTTTCCGTTGCAGTCATAGGAGGCAGTCATGCAAAGGTTTCGTTGGTTCGGTGCGGCGGCGCTCTTCGCGCTGGCAGCATTGCCGTTGGGCGTCACGCAGGCACAGACCACGCTCAACGTGGCTACGGCGGGTGATCAGAACATGGTCGACTATGTGAACAACTATCTCGCGCCGAAGTTCGAGAAGCTGAATCCAGGCGTGAAGGTGAGGGCGGTAGGGACGGGCCCCGGTGATGCCGGCTCGCAGAAGATCTACGAAAAGCTGTCGGCGCAGCAGAAGGCCGGCAACGCCGCGTGGGACGTGGACGTTGCAGTCATCCATCAGCGTGGCGCGGCCACGATGGTGAAGGAAAACCTGCTGATGCCGTACCGCAGCGAGGTCGCGGCGGGCAAGCTCGTCAGCCGTGACACCGCCAAGAACGCGCTCGGCTCGAATGTCGATGGCTACGTGCTGCCGATGTTCCACAGCCAGATTGCATTCGCCTACAACCCCGACCTCGTGAAGGCGCCACCCAAATCATTCGTGGAGCTCAACGAATGGGTGAAGAAGAACCCGAAGCAATTCGGCTACAACGGGGTCAAGGGCGGCATGTCAGGCGTGGGCTTCGTCACCGGGTGGGTCAGCGCCTACAGCGGCATCGGCGACAAGCTCGAGCGCGGTCCTTACGATCCCGGCATGAAGGCGACCATCGAAAAGTCGCTTGCGGGTCTCAAGGACTTCAACCAGTACGTGGTGATGACCCCGGGCAACGCCGGCACGCTCGACATGCTCAATCGCGGCGAGATCGCGATGGGTCCGGTGTGGGTCGACATGTTCTACACGTGGCAGGCCGAAGGCAAGCTGAATCCCAAGGTGAAGCTTTCGCTGCCGTCACCCGGACTGCCGGGGCAGCCGATGTACTACGCCATTCCTGCAAAGGCGGCCAATGCGCAGCTCGCGAAGAAATTCGTGGATCTCGCCGAAAGCCCCGAAGTGCAGGCGGACGGCATCGTGAAGCAGTTCAACTGGTATCCCGGCATCGACCCGCAGTATGTGCAGGCGAAGCTCGACCAGGCGAGCTGGAACAAGCTTTTCACCGACATCAAGCCCGACGAGCTCGCGCGCAATGGTCGCCCTTTCCCGCTGTCCGAGTACTTCACGGACATCCTCGAAGGTTACGAACGCGTGGTCCTCAAGTAGGTGATCTCCGGCGCGGTGATGGCTGCGCACGCGCGCGCTGCTGTCGCAACCCGACGGCCGCGCAGGCATGCTGGCCATCACCGCGCAATCCCGACGGCCGGGCGCGAGCCTGGCCCCCGGGTTCGGACTCCATGAACGACATCTTGACCGCAGCGAACACCGATGTTGGGCTCGTCGCGCAGACAACTGTTGCGACGCGCGCGCCACGCGACTGGTTCGCGCTCGTCTTTGTCGCACCCGCGCTTGCGGTGGTAGTGCTGTTCTTCATCGTGCCGCTCGTCATGTCGAGCGTGCTTGCGTTCCGCGGGGCGAGCGGCGGGTTCACCTTTGACCATATGGCCAAGGCGGTGGAGCTCTACACGCGCGATCTCGTCTTCACGCTGGCGATCACGTTGCTTTCCACCGCGGGCATCGCGGTGCTCGCCATCGCCATTGCGAGCTACCTCACGTTGGGCTCGAATGCCCGAACCCGCGCCGCGTTGCGATGGCTTTACCGCTGGCCGCTCTTCATCCCGTTCATCGTCACCGGGCAGGTGATGCGCACCTTCCTCGCGAAGAACGGGATGCTCAATCACGTGCTGATCGGGGCCAATTTCATCGAGCCCCTCTCCGCGCAGAGTCTGCTCGACTGGCGCGGCATCGTCATTGCCTTCGTGTGGAAGCAGGCGCCCTTCGTGACCTTGCTGCTGGCAGGCGCCATGGCGGGGGTCGAGGTGCAGCACATCGAGGCCGCCCGCAACCTGGGCGCCCCGCGTTGGCGGGTGTTGCTGGAGATCGTTCTGCCCCAGGTGCGCGGCACGCTGCTCGTGGGCCTCGTGCTGTCGTTCGTGACGATGCTCTCGGTGTTGTCGGTGCCGATGATGATCAATCCTAATTCGCCGACCATGCTGACCGTCGACATCGCCTATCGCATCAACTCGCACGGGGACTACGCCGTCGCCAATGCGCTGTGCCTCATGTCGCTCGTGCTCGCAGCGGGCGGGGCTGCGTTGTATCTGCGGCATGCCGTGGGTAGCGCTGAGCGGCGGGCATGACACGGGCAGGGTCGCTCGCTTTCACCTTTCCCGCTCCTGGGGCGATTCCCGGAATGCTCCTGCGCGGCGTGCTGATCGCACTGCTTGCGTTCGCCATCTTCGGTCCGCTTGCCAACCTGCTGTTGTGGGCCTTCGCCGAGCGCTGGTACTTCCCGAGCAAGCTGCCGCTCGAGTTCGGTCTGTCGTACTGGCATCGCGTGTTCGCGCCCCGCGGAAACGCTCTGGCCTCCCTCGGGACGAGCGTCTGGATTGCCGTGCTGACGGTGGGCTTGAGCCTTGCCGTCGCGGTTCCGGCGGGTTACGCGCTGGCACGCCTGCGCCTGCCCTGGCGGGCGCTGATCCTCCTGTTGTTTCTGCTGCCTCAGGCGGTGCCGAACATGCCGGTATACGTCAACATCGCGCGCATCTTCTACGAGATCAATCTCAATGGCACCGTGCTCGGGGTGGTTCTCGTGCATGCCGCGCATGGCCTGGTACTCGCGGTATGGATCGCGTCGGCCGCGTTCTCCGCGATCGATGTGTCGCTCGAGGAGGCTTCGCGCAACATGGGCGCCACGCCCTGGACATGCTTTCGCACCGTGACCCTGCCGCTCGCGGCGCCTGGGCTGATCGCCAGCGCGATCTTCGTTTTCCTCGAGTCGCTCGACGAGTTCACGGGCACCTATTTCGTCGGCGTTCCAGACGTGACGACCCTGCCGCTCCTCATGTTCAACGCCAGCATGGGCGGCAATTACCAGATTGCATCGATCACGGCGCTCTTGCTGCTCGTCCCGTCCATCGCCTTCATGCTCGTGGTCGAACGTTTTCTGAAGCCCGAGGTGCTGGCGATGGTCGGCCGGTAGGGGCAAGGCCGGGCCGCGCACGCGGGCCCGTCGGGCCGGAGACGGCAAGCGCCAGGACCCCCGGAACCACCGGCTCCGCCCGGGGTCTTACGTCTCGCTCCATCATGGCCTTCAGTCCCCTTCTCTTGCAGCTCACCATCGTGGATCCCACTTTCCTGAACGCCCAAGTTGCCCTCCCTGGCGGCTGCCCGGCATGCCTTTGGGCCGCTCCCGGGCCTTTCGATGACGACGATGACGAAGGGGACAGCTACAGCCGCGGCGGGGGCAGCGACGATGAGGATGAGGACGAGGAGGGTGACGACGAGGACGAAGAGGACGACGAAGCCGACACACTCTGGGCAATTCGAGGGGTGCGTCAACTACATTGACGTGTTATACTTCTGTTTCTGCAGCGCTTCATGAGCTGTCTCGGGTACCCCGCCCCTCGAGTCTGAGGTCCGGCCCCCGACCTCCGTTTCTAATCCCCGTTCATTGTCTCGAGTGCGAGACTGAGCAGCATTCCGGTTAGCGACGATGGCTAGCAGTATGTCGACCCGGTTTGCGGCTGTTCGCGCAGGGTGTTCGCACCGTCAGCTTCGATGCTCACGGTGTGCCCGCGCTTTCCTCGCCTTCTTCCGGATTTGAGGCAGGTGCCGGTTTGAGGCACCGCCGTCGCGGTGCGCTCAATACGCACGGCCCAAGAGAGAACGAACCATGACTTTCGAAGAACTGAACCTCGCACCTGCACTATTGCAGGCCATCGCCGCATGCGGCTACACAGAGCCTACGCCCATCCAGGCACAGGCGATTCCGGTGCTGCTCGGTGGCGCCGACCTCATCGGCTCGGCCCAGACGGGCACCGGCAAGACGGCTGCCTTCATGCTGCCGGCGTTGCATCGCCTCCTGACGAGCCCGGTTGCAAGCCGCCGCGCCGCAGGGGCACCTCGCGTGCTGGTGCTTGCACCGACGCGTGAGCTTGCGCAGCAGGTAGCCGCCGAAGTGGTGAGCTACGCCCGCAACGCGCGCATCAATACGGTGTGTCTGTACGGCGGCGCGCCTTATCCGGTGCAGAATCGGCAGCTCTCGCGGCCGGTGGATGTGCTGGTCGCAACGCCGGGCCGATTGATCGATCACATGGAGCGTGGCCGCGTCGACCTCTCGCAGGTCGAAGTGCTCGTGCTCGACGAAGCCGATCGCATGCTCGACCTGGGCTTCACGGATGACGTGGATCGCATTACAGCCGCAACGCCCGCGACGCGCCAGACGGTGCTCTTCTCGGCAACGTTCGATGCCGCGATCGCCCGGCTCGCCGGACGGCTGTTGCGCTCCCCGCAACGTCTGGACGTCACCGCGGCGACGTCTTCGCCGCTCTCCATCGACCAGCGCGTGCACTTCGCGGACAGCCATGCCCACAAGCATCGCCTGCTCGATCACCTGCTCGCCGACATCACGGTCCAGCAGAGCATCGTGTTCATCGCCACCAAGCGTGACGCAGAGGCGCTTGCGCTGCGTCTTCAAGGTCAAGGCCACTCGGCAGCGGCCCTGCACGGTGACATGAACCAGCGCGAACGTAACCGTACGCTCCAGGACATGCGGCGTGGCGGCGTGCGGACCCTCGTGGCCACCGATGTGGCGGCGCGCGGTATCGATGTCGCCGGCATCACGCACGTCATCAACTTCGACCTGCCGAGGCAGGCCGGAGATTACGTGCACCGCATCGGTCGCACGGGTCGTGCAGGGGCGAGCGGGGTTGCCGTCTCGCTTGCGAACCACGCCGAGCGCGGTGCGTTGCGACAGATCGAGCGTTTCACCGGCGTGCGCATCGCGCCGTCTGTGATCCCTGGTCTCGAGCCGCGCGGCGGCGCCGAACGTCCGCCGGTGCGTTCTGCACCACGCGACGGTGCACCGCGCGTTCACGCCAAACCCGGCGACACGCGTCACGCAGCCAAAACGTGGCCGCGCGCCGAAAATCGCGACCGTTTCGCACGTGCCACACCGCGCGACGGCAATACGTCGGACCGCCGCAAGCGCTACGCCTGACGCGCTCGTTTGGTTCGCTTGAAAGCCCGCCCCTCCGGCGGGTTTTTTTGGCCCGGTGAAGGCGCGGGGCCTGCGCATACAATGTCGGATCGGCTCCAGACCGCGGTACCCTCGAACGATCGCGGACTCGCGTTGCCTCACTCGCAGGCGCCGATGCGTAGGGGAGGAGAGCTCATGTACGCACAGATGGTGGATACCGGGCTTGCGGGTGTGCGCAATGCCGCGGACATGTCGCCTGACGAGGCGGCGTTCCAGGCGCGCGTCGATGCAGACATCAAGGTCGAGCCCAAGGACTGGATGCCCGAAGCGTACCGTCGCACGCTCGTCCGGCAGATCTCGCAACATGCGCATTCGGAGATCGTGGGCATGCTGCCCGAAGGCAACTGGGTGAGCCGCGCGCCGACGCTCGAGCGCAAGGCGATCCTCATGGCCAAGATCCAGGACGAGGCCGGGCACGGGCTGTACCTTTACTCGGCCGCCGAAACCCTGGGCGTCTCACGCGACGAGATGATCGCGGACCTGCACGCCGGGCGCGCCAAATACTCCAGCATCTTCAACTATCCGACGCTGCAGTGGGCCGACGTGGGCGCGATTGGCTGGCTCGTCGACGGCGCGGCGATCATGAACCAGATTCCGATCTGCCGCTGCTCGTATGGCCCTTATGCCCGCGCCATGGTGCGGATATGCAAGGAGGAGAGCTTCCACCAGCGTCAGGGGTTCGACATCATGCTCACGCTGTCGCGCGGCACGGATGAGCAGAAGGCGATGGCGCAGGACGCTCTCGATCGATGGTGGTGGCCGTCGGTCATGATGTTCGGTCCTTCTGATGCGCAGAGCGTGCACAGCGCGCAGTCGGCCGCATGGAAGATCAAGCTTCTCTCCAACGACGAGCTCCGGCAGCGCTTCATCGACCAGACCGTGCCGCAGGCAGAATTTCTCGGACTCTCCATTCCTGATCCGCAACTCGAATGGAATGCGCACACGGGTCACTACGACTACGGAGCCATCGACTGGGACGAGTTCTACGCGGTGATCAAGGGCAATGGCCCCTGCAATCGCGATCGTCTCGAGGCGCGCCGGAAGGCGTGGGAAGACGGCGCGTGGGTTCGGGACGCGGCACTGGCTCATGCGCAGAAGCGGACGCAACGGGTGGCGGCCTGATGCTCCTTGTCCGGATTCCCGATCGACCTTCGCTCGAGACGCGCGCATGAACGAATGGCCGCTCTGGGAAGTGTTCATTCGCAGCCAGCACGGGCTGTCGCACAAGCACGTGGGCAGCCTTCATGCGGCGGACGCCGAGATGGCGATCAGCAACGCGCGTGACGTGTACACGCGGCGCAACGAGGGCGTTTCGATCTGGGCGGTGCGCTCGTCGGACGTGGTGGCCTCGAGCCCCGGCGACAAGGAAGCGCTCTTCGAGCCCGCAAACAGCAAGGTGTACCGGCATCCCACTTTCTTCCCGATGCCGGACGAAGTGAAGCACATCTAGAGCGTTGCCTGCGAATCGGCCGCCGCACATGACTTCTCCAGTGCACACGTCGACCGATCGCGCTCCGTTGCTCTTCGACTACCTGTTGCGGCTCGGCGATTCGCCGTTGATCCTCGCGCAGCGTCTGGGCGAATGGATCGGCAAGGCACCGGTTCTCGAAGAAGAGCTTGCCAACGCCAATATCGGGCTCGATCTCCTTGGGCAGGCGCGGCTCTGGCTTGCCTACGCGGGCGAAGTCGAAGCGCGCTATTCGTCGTGTCCCCGCGACGCCGATGCGCTTGCGTTTACCCGCGACGCCGGCGAGTTTCGCAATGTGCTGCTCGTCGAACGGCCCAACGGCAACTTCGCCGACACGTTGATGCGACAGTTTCTGTTCGACACCTGGCACCTGCGCGCACTGCAGGCGCTTTCGGGCTCCGGTGACTCGCGCATCGCCGACATCGCAGCCAAGTCTGTGAAAGAGGTGACCTATCACTCGGAGCGCTCCGGGGACTGGATCATTCGTCTGGGCGACGGCACGGAAGAATCGCACGTCAGGGCCCAGCGCGCGTTGGATGCCCTGTGGACCTATTCGGGCGAGATGTTCATGAATGATGCAGTCGACCAGGCGATGCTCGACGCCGGATGCGGCGTGGATCTCCAGGCACTGCTCGATGGGTGGCGCGAACACGTCGGCGCGCTGCTGCGCGAGGCGACGCTGACGCTGCCACCGGCTGACACGTACATGCAAGGCGCGGGCGGGCGTGGTGGCAAGCAGGGTGTCCATACCGAAGCGTTGGGTCATCTTCTGCCCGAGATGCAATTCCTGCAGCGGGCCTATCCCGGTGCGAGATGGTGACCTCGGAGCAACCTGTGCTCGCGTGCGCTGGGGATGATGCGAATGCCGGCGGGCGCCGGCCAACCTGGGCTGCCATCTGGAGTGCGCTGGCGCGCGTGCCCGACCCCGAGATTCCGGTCGTGTCGGTGCTGGAGCTCGGAATCGTCCGCGCAGTTGAATGGGATCCGATCGACACCGGTGCGCTCGTCGTGCGCGTCACGCCGACGTACACGGGCTGTCCGGCCACGCAGGTGATTCTGCAAACCATCGAAGCGGCCCTGCGGCAGGCGGGTGTCACTGCCCTGCGAATCGATACGGTGCTTGCGCCCGCGTGGTCAGCGGCGTGGCTTGCGCCGGGTGCGGCGCGCAAGTTGCGGGAGTACGGGATTGCGCCCCCTCACTCAGCGATCCCCGGCATGGTCACCGTCGACACGAGTGGGCTGGGTCCACTGCGCCGTGCGCGCGCAACGGTGCCGTGCCCACGCTGTGGCTCGCCGCGCACGCAGCTCGTTACCCAGTTCGGGTCGACAGCCTGCAAGGCGCAGTACCGATGCGTCGACTGTCTCGAGCCCTTCGACTTCTTCAAGCCGCTGTAGACGATGCCACGGTTCTTCCGGCTACCCGTCGCACGCGTGGAGCGTGAAACCCGTGACGCGGTGGCGATCACGTTCGCGGTGCCGCCCGAGCTCGAATCGACGTTTCAGTTTCAGCCTGGCCAGCATCTCACCGTGCGGGCGGTCATCGATGGTGAGGAGGTGCGTCGTTCGTACTCGATTTGTGCCGGCACGCACGAACGGCGTCTGCGCATCGCCGTGAAGCGCAACAGCGGCGGCCTGTTCTCCAACTGGGCCAACGGCTCCATTGCAGTGGGCGATCTGCTCGACGTGATGCCTCCGCTGGGGCATTTTCACGTGCCGCTCGATGGAAAGCACCGCAAGCACTACGTCGCATTCGCCGCCGGCAGCGGAATCACGCCCGTGCTCTCGATCGTGGCGAGCACGCTGGCGAGCGAGCCCGGGAGCCAGTTCACCCTCGTGTACGGCAACCGCGCGTCATCGACGGTCATGTTTCGGGAGGAGCTCGCTGCGCTCAAGGACGTCCACCTCAGTCGGTTCAATCTCCTGCACATCCTCTCCCGCGAAGCGCAGGACATCCCGCTCTTCCATGGCCGGATCGATCGCGAGAAGGTGACTGCGCTGCTGCAGCGCTGGATTCCGGTCGCCACGATCGATACCGCGTTCGTGTGCGGGCCTGAAGGGATGATGGCGGAGGTGAAGGCAGGCCTCCTCGAGGCGGGGCTCCCCGAGGATCGCATCCGCATCGAGCGCTTCGCCACAAGCGTGCCGATGGTGCGCCATGTCGCACCGCCCGTGGCCTCGGAGTCCCGCACCGATTGCGAGGTGACCGTCGTGCTCGACGGCATCACGCGCACCTTTCAGCTCGACCGCAGCAAGGACAGCATCCTGGACGGAGGGCTCAAGTCGGGTTTCGAGCTCCCGTATTCGTGCAAGTCGGGCGTGTGCTCGACCTGCCGCGCCAAGCTCGTTCACGGCGAGGTCGACATGGACGCGAACTACGCACTCGAGGACTACGAGGTTGCGCGCGGTTTCGTCCTCACCTGCCAAAGCTATCCCGTCACCGATGCCGTGTGCGTGGACTATGATCAGGGATCGACGGGCGCCAGCTGAGGTGCTCCTTCCTCATGACTCGGGCGCTTGGCACATGCGTGGCTGAGTGCGCTGAGCCGCCAGGGACAGCCAGAACCGGCGCGACGCATCCAACAATGATGAATGAACGAGTGAATATGGAAACTTTTTTCGAGCGACATCGCGCGACGCTCGATCGCGCACTGCAGGCCATCGCGGAGCGCGGTTACTGGAGCCCGTATCCCGAGTCGCCGAGTCCGCGCAACTACGGCGAAGGCGCTGTGGAGGCCGGCAAGGCGGCCTTCGATGCGCTCGTCGACAAGCCGTTCGATCTCGACATGCCGGGCTCCACCGGGCGGGTCGGGTCCGAGCGCTCCCCCTTCGGCCTCCAGCTTGGCATCACCTACCCCAGCGTGGATATCGACGAGCTCCTTGCCGCCGTCACACGCGCGGAGGACACATGGCGCAAGGCTGGCCCCGAAACCTGGGTCGGCGTTTGCCTCGAGATCCTGCACCGGATCAACCGGCAAAGCGTGCTGATGGCGCATGCCGTGATGCACACGACGGGTCAGGCGTTCATGATGGCGTTTCAGGCCGGGGGACCTCACGCACAGGACCGTGGCCTCGAAGCCGTGGCGTATGCGTGGGACGAGATGCGGCGAATCCCCGCCAGGGCGCTGTGGGAGAAACCGCAAGGCAAGGGCGAAGCGCTACGCATGGAAAAGCGGTTCAGGATCGTGCCGCGCGGCATCGGGCTCGTGATCGGGGTCTCCACGTTCCCGACGTGGAATGGCTACACGGGGCTTTTCGCCGATCTCGCGACCGGCAATGCCGTCATCGTGAAGCCGCATCCCGACGCCATCCTGCCGCTCGCGATCACGGTGCGGATCGCACGCGAGGTGCTGCGCGAAGCCGGGTGCGATCCCAACGTGGTCACGCTCGTCGCACACGAGCATGGCGATCCTGTTGCGAAGACGCTGCCGCTGCGCGCGGAGGTGAAGCTCATCGACTTCACCGGCAGCCCCGCCAACGGCATCTGGCTCGAAACGCATGCCCGGCAGGCGCAGGTGTTCACCGAAAAGGCCGGCGTGAACCAGATCGTGTTCGACTCCACGTCCGATCTCAAGGGCGCCATGCGCAACATCGCCTTCTCGCTGGCGTTGTACACCGGGCAGATGTGCACGGCACCCCAAAACATCTACGTGCCGCGTGACGGCATCGATACGGCCGACGGGCCTCTTGCGTATGACGCGGTTGTCGCTGCACTGCGCGAGGCCGTGACGAAGCTCGTCGGCGATCCGGCCCGCGCGGTGGAGATTCTGGGCGCCGTGCAGAGCCACGCGGTCATCGAGCGCATCGACGCTGCGCGCAAGCTCGGGCGCGTCATCGTCGATAGCGTTGCGATCGAGCATCCGCAATTTCCCGGCGCGAGAATCCGTACGCCGCTCGTCGTCGAAGTCGATGCGCAGAACGCCGATAGCTATCTGCAGGAGTGGTTCGGCCCCATCAGCTTCGTCGTGGCCACGAGCTCGAGCGCGCAGAGTCTCGAGATTGCCGAGCAAGCGGTGCGCGACCGCGGCGCGTTGACCCTGTCGGTGTACTCGACGCGGGAGGAAGTCGTCGAGCAGGCGATCGAGGTCGCGGAGAAGGCAGGCGTTGCGTTGTCCATAAATCTGACGGGCGGCGTGTTCGTCAACCAGTCCTCGGCCTTTTCCGACTTCCACGGGACGGGAGCGAACCCGGCGGCCAACTCGGCGCTGACCGATGCGGCGTATGTGGCGGGTCGCTTTCGCGTGGTCCAGCATCGGGTGCACGTGTGAGCGCGCACCAAGGCCCCGCTGCGCGGCAGGAGGCGTACGCCCACATTATCTACAGTGTGGAAGACGGCATCGCGCGCCTGACGCTCAATCGCCCTGAGCGGCTGAACAGCTTCAACGATGCGATGCACGCCGAGGTCCGCGACGTGCTGGCGCGGCTTGCGCAGGATGCATCGGCTCGCGTGCTCGTGCTCACCGGCGCGGGTCGCGGCTTCTGCGCGGGGCAGGATCTCTCCGACCGTGCCGTCGCACCCGGTAGCGCACCCGTGGACCTCGGCGCATCCATTGAGCGCAACTACATGCCGCTCGTTATGGCACTGCAACAGCTCGATCTGCCCGTGATATGCGCGGTCAACGGCGTCGCCGCAGGCGCGGGCGCCAACCTTGCGCTCGCCTGCGACCTCGTGATCGCGGCTCGCTCTGCAACCTTCATCCAGGCGTTCTGCAAGATCGGCCTGGTTCCCGACTGCGGCGGCACGTACTTCCTTCCGCGCCTGGTGGGGACGGCGCGGGCGATGGGGCTCGCACTCCTCGGCGACAGGCTGACGGCCGAGGACGCACAACGCTGGGGCCTCATCTGGAAGTGCGTCGACGATGCAGCGCTTGCGACAGAAGTCACCACGCTCGCGGGCGACCTCGCCCGGGCACCCACGCGAGGACTGGCGGCGATCAAGCGCGCACTGCACGCGTCACCCGCGAACACGCTCGAAGCACAGCTTGCGCTCGAACGCGACCTGCAACGCGAGCTCGGCTATGGCGACGACTATCGCGAGGGCGTTGCGGCATTCATCGCCAAGCGTCCGGCGCAATTCACGGGCCGCTGATCCGGAGGCTTGCACATGGGGACTCCACTGCCGGTCGACAAGAGCGTAGCCGTGTTCGGTGCAGGCACGATGGGAGCAGGCATCGCGCAGATCGCCGCGCTGCACGGACATGTCGTGCAGCTGCATGATCTGCGCTTCGGCGCCGCCGACCAAGCGAAGCGCGACATCGCAACCACCTTCGTCGCGCAGGTTGGCAAGGGCCGGCTGAAACAGGAGCAAGCCGACGACGCGCTGCGCAGGATCACGACCGTCGTCACGCTTCCGGACGCCTGTGTGGCAGGACTCATCATCGAGGCGATCGCGGAGGACCTCGCCGCCAAGCGCACGCTTTTCACGAGCCTCGAGAATGTGATCGCCGACGACTGCATCCTTGCCTCCAACACGTCGTCGCTTTCGATTACTGAACTGGGCGCGGGGCTGCGGCATCCCGAGCGCGTGGTCGGCATGCATTTCTTCAACCCGGCGCCGGTGATGCCGCTGGTCGAGGTCATCCAGGGCCTCGCTACGTCGACGCAGGTGGCCGACGACGTGCATGCGACCGCGCTTGCGTGGGGCAAGACGCCGGTGCGCGCGCGATCGACGCCCGGATTCATCGTCAATCGTTGCGCCAGACCCTTCTACGGCGAAGCACTCCGTCTGCTGAACGAGCAGGCGGCCTCCCCGGCAACGCTCGACGCCATACTGCGCGAAGCCGGCGGCTTTCGCATGGGGCCATTCGAGCTCATGGACCTCATCGGGCACGACATCAACTTCGCAGTCACCCGAAGCGTATGGGAAGCGTTCTTCCACGATCCGCGATACACCCCTTCGCTTTTGCAGCAGGAGCTCGTGGCGGCCGGTTATCTGGGGCGCAAGACGGGGCGCGGATTCTATCGCTACGGTGAAGGCGCTCCGGCCATCACGCCTGACGCGGTGGCGCCACAGAGACTGCACGGACAGGTGTGCACCGATGGCGACGGCGGGCTCCTCGCACCGCTCGTGCAACGTCTTCGCGGGGCCGGCATCGAAGTCGCGCAACGTCACGCTGAACCGCAGGTGCCGGGCGCGCAATTGGTGTGCAGCGACGATGAGCACGAGGTGCTGATTGCGTGCACGGACGGCCGCACGGCCACGGAGCGCGCCTCCGAATCCGACACCGCCGACCTCGTGCTCGTCGACGTGGCGCTCGACGCGAGCCGCTGCAGCCGGATCGCGGTTGCGCGGGCGACCGGCTGCTCGGACGCTGCATTCTCGCTGGCGTGCGGGACGCTGCAGGCGTGCGGCGTAGCGGTCAGCGAGATCGAGGACGTGCCGGCGATGGTCGTGCTGCGCGTGGTCGCCATGCTGGTGAACGAGGCCTGTGATGCGGTATTGCAGCGCGTGGCCGAGGACGAGGCGATCGATCTTGCCATGAGGAAAGGCGTCAACTACCCGCAAGGCCCGTTCGAATGGGCGGGCGCCCTCGGCGTGGACCGGATCCGCGAAGCGCTCGTGCACCTCGGTGCGCATTACGGCGAGGACCGTTATCGCATCTCGCCCCTTCTGACGCGCCGTGTTGCCGCACTGGGTCGGGGGGCGCCCGGCCGTGCCCGCGAGACCGTGCAGGAGGGTGCGCAGTGACACAGCCAACCGCCTCGGCCACCGAACAGACCGCACACCATGTCGCGCAGCGCGTGGCGGACGCCATGTGGAGTCGTGATCGCGCTTCGCGGGCACTTGGCATGAAGATCGTTGCCGTTGCGCCCGGCCGCGCCGAGCTCACGATGACCGTGCGCGAAGACATGCTGAATGGGCACGACACCTGTCATGGTGGCTTCATCTTCAGCCTCGCCGACAGTGCATTTGCGTTCGCCTGCAACAGCTACAATCAAGTGACGGTGGCGTCTGCCTGCACTATCGATTTCCTCGCGCCGGTACGCGCGGGCGACGTGCTGAGAGCGCAGGCGCAGGAGCAGAGCCTGACGGGGCGCACCGGGGTGTACGACATCCTCGTGACCAACGCGCGCGACGAGCGGGTCGCGCTCTTCCGCGGCAAAAGCCACCGCATCACCGGTCACGTCGTCGATCCGGCCGAGCTGTAGCTTCAGCGCCCGTTCCTATCTCAATGCCGGTTCGCCAGCCCCTTCCTTCCGAGCTCGAGCCCATCGAACGCGCGAGCGCGGACGAGCTCGCCACATTGCAGCTGGAGCGACTGCTCTCGTCGTTGCATCACGCTTATGCCCACGTGCCGCACTATCGGCGCAAGTTCGACGAAGCCGGGGTCCATCCCGCCGAGGTCAGGAGCCTTGCCGACCTTGCGCAATTCCCGTTCACCACCAAGCAGGATCTGCGCGACAACTACCCTTTCGGCATGTTCGCCGTACCGCGGCAGCAGATCGTGCGCATTCACGCCTCCTCCGGCACCACGGGACGTCCCACTGTGGTGGGTTACACCGCGCGCGACATCGATACGTGGTCGTGCGTCATGGCGCGCTCTATTCGCGCCGCGGGAGGCCGGGCGGGCGACATGGTGCACGTCGCATACGGCTATGGCCTTTTCACCGGCGGCCTGGGTGCGCACTATGGCGCCGAACGCCTCGGCGCCACTGTGATTCCGATGTCCGGAGGCATGACCGAGCGACAGGTGCAGCTCATCCATGACTTCCGCCCGGACATCATCATGGTCACGCCTTCGTACATGCTAGCGATCGCCGAGGAGATGCAGCGGCAGGGTCTCGACCCGCGACATTCTTCGCTCAAGATCGGCATCTTCGGCGCGGAACCCTGGACACCCGCGATGCGCATCGCGATCGAGAGCAGGCTCGACATGGATGCAATCGACATCTACGGGCTCTCCGAGATCATTGGCCCCGGCGTCGCCCAGGAATGCATCGAGACCAAGGATGGCCTGACCATCTGGGAGGACCATTTCTATCCGGAGGTGATCGATCCGGAAACCGGGCGTGTGCTGCCCGACGGTGAGGCTGGCGAGCTCGTGCTGACGACGCTCACGAAAGAAGCGCTGCCGATGATCCGCTATCGCACGCGCGACCTCACGCGTCTCTTGCCGCCCACCGCACGCTCGATGCGCCGGATGCAGAAGATCACGGGCCGCAGCGATGACATGCTGATCATTCGCGGCGTGAACGTGTTTCCGACGCAGATCGAGGAGCTGATCCTCAAGCAGCCCGAGCTCACGCCCCATTATCTGCTCGAGGTCGACCGGCCTGCGCTGCTCGACGAGCTCACTGTCCACGTCGAGGCGGGAACCGCGCTTGCGCGAGACAACGACGATGCGCGCCGCGCGGCGGTGCGCAGGCTCGAGCACAATATCAAGGCGTACGTTGGCGTCACCGCGGCCGTGCGGCTCGCCAGCCCGGGTGGAGTCGAGCGCTCCATCGGCAAGGCCAAACGCATCATCGACAAACGACCGAAGGAATGAACGTGAACGAAGCTTTCATCTGCGACGCACTGCGCACCCCGTTCGGCCGCTACGGCGGATCATTGTCATCGGTGCGCCCCGATGACCTTGGCGCCGTTCCGCTCAAGGCGCTGATGCAGCGTCACCCCGGTGCCGAGTGGGGCGCGGTGGATGAAGTGTTCTACGGTTGTGCGAACCAGGCGGGTGAGGACAATCGCAACATTGCGCGCATGTCGCTCCTGCTCGCGGGCCTGCCCGATTCGGTGCCGGGCGCGACGATCAATCGCCTGTGCGGATCGAGCCTCGATGCGATCGCGATTGCGGCGCGGACCTTGCGTTGCGGCGAAGCGGACCTCGTGATCGCCGGTGGCGTCGAGAGCATGAGCCGGGCACCGTTCGTGCTGCCCAAGGCCGACCTGGCGTTCTCGCGTACGGCCAAGATCGAAGATACGACGATCGGCTGGCGCTTCGTCAATCCGCTGATGAAAGCGAAGTACGGCATCGATTCGATGCCCGAAACCGCGGAGAACGTTGCGACCGAATACAAAGTCTCGCGCAGCGACCAGGACGCATTTGCCGTGCGCTCGCAACAGCGCGCGCTTGCCGCGCAGGCGAATGGAATGCTTGCACTAGAGATCGTGCCGGTTCCCGTGCCACAGAAGAAGGGTGAAACGCTGATGGTCGATCATGACGAGCACCCGCGCGCCACTTCGCTCGAAGCGCTTGGAAAGCTCAAGGGCGTGGTGCGCCCGGATGGATCAGTTACGGCCGGCAATGCCTCCGGCGTCAACGACGGCGCCGCCGCATTGTTGCTCGCCACCGAGGAAGGCGCGCGGCGGCATGGACTCACCCCGCGCGCCCGCATCGTCGGCGCTGCGACAGCGGGTGTTCCGCCGCGCGTGATGGGAATCGGCCCGGCGCCTGCGACGCAAAAGCTTTTGCAGCGTCTAGGGATGACGATCGGGCAGATGGACGTGATCGAGCTCAACGAGGCATTCGCCGCGCAGGGCCTCGCCGTGCTGCGACTGCTCGGCGTGCCGGACGATGCGGCGCACGTGAATCCGAACGGCGGCGCGATTGCACTGGGACACCCGCTAGGTGCCTCGGGCGCGCGATTGGCGACGGCGGCGCTCCTGCAGCTCGAGCGGCAAGGCGGGCGTTATGCCCTTTGCACGATGTGCATCGGGGTGGGGCAGGGCATCGCACTGGTCATGGAGCGGGTGTAAGGCGAACGAGCGTGCATCACGCGTCCGGGTGCCCAGAGCGCCTGCTCTTGACGGCTACGGCCACCGCATTCGGAAGTTTTCGATGGAGCCGCTGGTTGAAGTGGAGTTCGACTCACGCGCCGCATGAGCGAAGCGCGAGCGGGACAAGACCTGCGGAGACGTGGACTGCATTCCAGCCTCGGCCAACGAAAGCAAACGTATGGAAATCTCGTTCCACAAAGAAGTCGAGACGCTTCGCCGAGGCGCGGGGGAAGTGTTCAGTGGTGAAGGCATCCTTGCGATCACGAAGGCACTGCTCCAGTCCGGCGTGGCTTACGTCGGCGGTTATCAAGGTGCGCCCGTGTCACACCTCATGGACGTGCTGGTGCAGGCCAAGGGGTACATGGCGGAGCTCGGCGTTCACGTCGAGGCGTGCGCAAACGAAGCCTCTGCCGGGGCGATGCTCGGCGCGTCGATCCACTATCCGATGCGTGGCGCAGTCACCTGGAAGTCGATCGTCGGCACCAACGTCGCAGCGGATGCGCTTTCGAATCTGTCCTCTGCCGGCGTAACGGGCGGCGCGCTGATCATCGTCGGGGAGGATTACGGCGAAGGTGCAAGCGTCATCCAGGAGAGGACCTATGCCTACGCGCTGAAATCGTCGCTCCTGCTTTTCGATCCGCGGCCCGATCTCGCGCACATGGTCGATATGGTGGAGCAGGCTTTGTCGGCCTCGGAGGCTTCGAGCATGCCGGCCATGCTGCAACTGCGCATCCGCACCTGCCACATGCGCGGCTCGTTCCTTTGCAAGAACAACATCGCGCCGCCGATCTCGACGCGTCATCGTCTCGAAAGCCCGGGCAGCTTCGATTACGCACGGCTTGCGCATCCTCCCGCCACCTACCGGCAGGAGAAGCTCAAGTTCGACGAACGGATCCCCGCCGCGCGCCGTTTCATCGTCGAGCGCGCGCTCAACGAGCACCTGCCCGGCCATCGCAATGATGTCGGCCTCATCCTGCAAGGCGGTCTCTACAACTCCGCCGTTGCTGCGCTCGCGCAATTGGGACTCTCTGACGCGTTCGGTGATTCCGCGCTTCCGATGCTCGTGCTCAATGTCACCTA
The DNA here is from genome assembly GCA_030946875.1 of Pseudomonadota bacterium. Classification (GTDB taxonomy): domain Bacteria; phylum Pseudomonadota; class Gammaproteobacteria; order Burkholderiales; family Casimicrobiaceae; genus CAIWHR01. The sequence goes on from JALYXY010000047.1 coordinate 25,890, forward strand.
TCCACTGGTGCCTGGTGAGGTGAAGTCGTTCTGCAACGGCAAAAGGGCGGTGCTCATCATCGAGGAGGGCCAGCCTGAATTCATGGAGCAGGAGATTGCGACCACCTTGCGCCGCGCCGACATGCAATCGCTCGTTCATGGCAAGGACATGTTGCCGATGGCCGGCGAATATACGATCGAGATCATCGCCAGGGGCATCGCGTTGTTCTGCGAGCGGCATGCACCCGAGCTCGACATGAGTGGAGGCATGCGCTGGCTGCAGGCGACCGCGCGGCGGAGGTCGGCTGTGGTGGAGATGCTGGGCGAGCCCTTGCCCGCACGTCCTCCGCAATTCTGCACAGGTTGTCCCGAGCGACCAGTGTTCTCGGCGCTGAAGCTCGCGCAACGTGAAGTGGGTCCGGTGCACATTGCAGGCGACATCGGCTGTCACTCCTTCGCCACCTTCGAGCCATTCGGTCTTGGCCACACAATCCTCGGTTATGGCATGAGCCTCGCAAGTCGCGCGGGAATCTCGCCCATGATGAAGCGGCGCACGCTCGCGGTGATGGGCGATGGCGGGTTCTGGCACAACGGGGTGTTGAGCGGCGTGCAATCGGCGCTCTTCAACGGCGACGATGCGGTGCTCCTGATCTTCAAGAACGGGTACACGTCCGCGACGGGGACGCAGGACATCATTTCGACGCCGGATGCGACGGCGAGGCGAGACGCGCGCGACATGACGGCGAGCCTCGTCGGCGACAATCGGATCATCGAGCGCACCCTCGAAGGGCTTGGCGTGAAATGGCTGCGTCGTGTCGACAGCTATCGTGTCGAAGCCATGAGACGCACGATCCGGGACGCATTGACGACCGATTTTGGGGGGCTCAAGGTCATCATCGCCGAAGGTGAATGCCAGCTCGAGCGGCAAAGGCGCGTGAAGCCGTGGCGCAACGACCTGCGCCGGCGCGGCAAGCGCCTGGTGCGGGTCAAGTACGGCGTCGACGAGGACACGTGCTCGGGCGATCACTCGTGCATCCGCCTCTCCGGCTGCCCGAGCCTCTCGCTCAAGGACAGCAGCGATCCACTCAGGACCGATCCCGTGGCGACGGTGCTCGAAAGCTGTGTCGGCTGCGGGTTGTGCGGCGAGAACGCACACGCAGCCACGCTATGCCCGTCTTTCTATCGCGCCGAGGTCATCGAAAATCCGCACTGGGGCGATCGCGCATCGGCCTTCGTGCGCGCTGCAGTCGCCCGCTGGGTGCAGCCCGCATGAGCGCCCCGGCAAGGGCGCGGCCGCTGTCGATCCTGATTGCCGCACTCGGAGGCCAGGGCGGAGGCGTGCTGGCGCAGTGGCTCGTCGAAGCGTCGCTTGGTGCGGGGTTCGTCGCACAAAGCACGTCAATTCCCGGCGTGGCGCAGCGCACGGGCGCCACCACTTACTACATCGAGCTCTTCCCGGTACCCATTGCCGATCTGCACGGCCGGCTGCCGGTGCTGAGCCTCTATCCCACGCCAGGTGCGGTGGACATCGTGCTGGCTTCCGAGCTCGTCGAAGCGGCGCGCGTCATGCAGGCGGGGATGATCAGTCCCGATCGCACTCACCTCATCACGTCGACCAGCCGGACGCTCACGACCGCCGAAAAGATGGCGCTGGGTGAAGGTCGTTACTCGTCCGAGCGCGTGCTTGCGGTTGCGCGCGCGCACAGCCGAGTGCTTACCACGTTCGACATGGATGCTGCGGCTCATGCTGCCGCGACCCTGGTGAGCTCCGTCATGCTCGGAGCGATTGCGGAAAGCGGCGAACTGCCCGTCGCGGTGGAACATTTCGAAGCGGTGATCGGCGCCCTGGGCACAGGCGTCGAGGCAAGCCTGCGTGGCTTTGCGGCAGGCCGCGAGGCCTTCAGACATGCAGCGGCTGCACGGAACGCGCGTGATGATTCGCACATCGCGCGCTCGCCTGCTGTTTTACCAGCGAGCGCGGACACTGCGCCAGCCGCACATGAAGCGTTCGATGGCCCACCGGCTACGGCCGGGGAAGGGCGACCCCTCTCGCTTGACGACGTCGCTCGGCTTGGTGAGGCACGGGTGATCGAGTATCAGGACGCGCAGTACGGCGAGATCTACCGCGAGCGCGTCGCACGCGTCGACGCCGCTGAGCGCGCTGCGGATCCTGCCGGCGCTCATGGCCGTGCGCTGACCCGTGAATATGCCCGCTATCTCGCGCTTTGGATGACGTTCGACGACATCGTGCGGGTGGCAGCGCTCAAGGTAAGAGCGAGCCGGTTTGCACGCGTGCGGCGCGAGGTGGGCGCCACATCCGGCGATGTCGTCCGCATCATCGATCACTTCAAGCCGCGGGTGCCCGAAGTCGCAGGCCTCATGCCGCGTCAGGCGGCAACGCGTCTGATGCGCTGGGACACACAGCGACAGGGACGCGGCCGCGCGCCGCTCGCGTTCGCGCTGCACCTGCGCGCCGACAGCATCTTCGGTCTCCTGGCGCTGCGCGCTCTGGCGGCGTTGCGCCGATGGCGGCGGCACGGCCTGCGTTACAGTGAAGAGCAGTCGGGCATCGAGCGGTGGACCGGTGCAGTGGTTGCCGCGTGCGCGGAGTCGTGGGCGCTCGGCAACGAAGTGGCGCTGTGTGGCAGACTCGTCAAGGGCTACGGCGAGACCAACGAACGCGGCAAGCGCAACTTGAGCCACATCCTCGATCACCTGCTCAAAGCCGATGCCAGTCGATCGGGCCATGCGCAGGTCATACGCGAGGCTCGCCTGGCGGCGCTCGCCGACGAGGCGGGACAGGCACTCGATGCCACGCTCGTGCGCCACGGCGCGCCCCCACGTCCGGTGCGCGCACAACCCATCCGCTGGTCACGCAAGCCCGCGCAAAAGCGCGAGGTGACGCCTTGACACGCATGCACACCACTCGCTTCACGATCGAGTTCGGCGATTGCGATCCGGCGGGAATCGTGTTCTATCCCAACTACTTTCGCTGGATGGATTCGGCTTGCCTGCATTTCTTTCGTGCGGCAGGTGTCGCCAACTGGCACCAGCGCGAGGCGGCGGATGGGGTGCTCGGGATACCGCTGGTGGATGCACAGGCACGTTTCGTCGCTCCCGCCACGTACGGTGACGAGATCGAAGTCGACACGTCGATCGAGGAATGGCGCCACAAGAGCTTCGTCGTGCGGCATCGTATCCGGCGCGGCGACGTGCTGCTTGTCGAAGGTCGCGAGGTGCGCGTGTTCGCACGCAAGCATCCCGATCATCCCGAACGCATCCAGGCAGTGCCACCCCCGGCGGACGTGAGAGCGCTCTGCATCCCGCAAATCGCCGAGCCGTCGAGTTGACCGGCTGTTGACGGGCTGTTGACCGCCTGTCGGGGCACCTGCTGGACACGACACCCAGCCCAAGGCAAACTCGCCGCCCGGTGGCTTTGACGCGGGTGGACGGGTTGAGCTTGGTGCGGCGACACCTTGCACGTGGAATGCTCGCCCGTCGCGCCGATCGTTCCAAAACAGGACAAGCGATGGTGGTGCAGGAACACGTCGAGGCACAGGCGGCTCCGGATTACGGACCCTGGGGGCGCGCGTTGCTCGCTGTCAGCAGGTTCATGGCCATCAGCGGCGGAATCGTGTTCATGGCGATCGTGGTCATGGAGATCGTCTCGATCGTCGGGCGCAAGCTCTTTGCGTGGCCGGTTCCTGGTGACGTCGAGCTGTTGCAGATGTGCGCCGCGTTCGGGTCTGCTGCGTTCTTCGCCTACTGCCACATGGTGCGCGGCGAGGTGAAGGTCGACTTTTTCACCCACAGGCTCTCAGCCCGCCGCATCGCGGTTCTGGACGCGATCGGATCGCTGCTGGTGGGACTTTTCGGGGCACTGATCGCCTGGCGCGCGGCCGTGGGGGCATTGGGCATCAGAGCCGTGGGTGAGACGTCGGCCATCCTCGAGCTCCCCGTGTGGATCGCGCAAGCGCTGATGGTGCCGGGCTTTGCGCTACTCGCCGTCGCGGGTTTCTACCAGTTCGCGCGTCTTGCGCGAAGTGCGAGGTCGCCTCCGAGTCGCGCGCAATGAGCGGGATCCAGCTCGGTCTTTTCATCTTCGCGATCATGCTTGCGCTCATGGTCGTGCGCGTGCCGATCGGCATCGCGATGTTCGCGGTGGGTGCGGGCGGGTACGTCTACCTCACCGGCGGCGGCTTCGCCGTTCTCGGAAACTCGCTCAAGAATCTCGCGTACGCGCGGCTTTCGAACTACGACCTCGTGGTGATCCCGCTGTTCCTCATGATGGGGCAGTTCGCGACGCACGGCGGACTGAGTCGCGCGCTCTTCCGCTTCGTCGGTGCATTCATCGGCCATCGCAAGGGCGGTATCGCCATGGCGGCCATCGGTGCGTGTGCGGGCTTCGGCGCGATCTGCGGCAGCTCGGTGGCCACGGCGGCGACGATGGGGCAGGTGGCGCTCCCGGAGTTGCGGCGGTTCGGCTATTCGGGCTCGCTCGCAACCGGCGCACTGGCCGCGGGCGGGACGCTCGGCATCATGATTCCACCTTCGGTTCCGCTCGTCATCTACGCAATTCTCACCCAGGAATCCATTGGTAAGCTGTTCATGGCGGCGGTGATTCCCGGAACCATCGCGATGCTCGGCTACATGCTCGTCGTGCAGATCGTCGTGACCCTGAAGCCGGGCTCCGGACCCGCAGGACCGCGCATCGCCTGGCCCGAACGGATACGCAGCACGCTGCAGGTGTTGCCGGTGTTGCTCGTGTTCGTGGTGGTGATCGTGGGCATTTACGGAGGCTGGGCCAACGTGACGGAGGCCGCGTCGATCGGCGTGGCTGCGTGCGCCGTGCTTGCACTGACCCTCGGCGGGATGCGCGGCAAGGGGCTTGTCGACAGCGCACTCGGCACCGCCCAGGGTACTGCGATGATCTTTCTGGTGCTGCTCGGCGCCGACATGCTCAACACGACGCTCGCGCTCTCGCAGATGCCCGTCGAGCTCGCCAACTGGGTCAAAGCAAGCGGCCTCGCGCCGCTTCTGGTGATGGCGATCATTCTCGTCATCTATATCTTTCTTGGCTGCGTGATGGACTCGCTGGCCATGATCCTGCTCACCATCCCGATCTTCTACCCGATGATCATGGGGCTCGATTTCTGGGGCCTTAAGCCGGAGGACAAGTCGATCTGGTTCGGAATTCTGGCCCTGATGGTGGTCGAGATCGGCTTGGTGCATCCCCCTGTCGGGATGAACGTGTACATCATCAACCGGCTCGCGGGAGACGTTCCGCTCACCGAAACGTTCAAGGGCGTGATTCCTTTTCTCATGTCCGATGCCGTGCGCATCGTGCTGCTCGTTCTCTTTCCGGGCTTATCGCTGTATCTTGTGCACGCGTTCAAATAAGCTCGATCATATTCTTAGTGGAGGAAATCATGATGAGTTCGTTGCATGTGTTTCGATGGCTCGGGGTGCCTGCCGTTGCACTCGTCGCAAGCGTGGTCGGCGCACAGGAGGTGGTTCTGCGCATTCACCACTTCCTGCCACCCGCCGCCACCATTCAGGCCAAGTTCTTCACGCCGTGGTGCGACAAGATCGGCAAGGAGTCCAACGGGCGTCTCAAGTGCCAGATCTATCCCGCGATGCAGCTCGGCGGCACGCCGCCGCAACTCTTCGATCAGGCGCGCGACGGCGTTGCCGACATCGTGTGGTCGCTGCCCACGTATCAGGCGGGGCGCTTTACCAAATCCGAGGTATTCGAGATCCCGTTCATGGCCAAGAGCTCGGAGGCGGGCAGTCCTGCGTTGTGGGAATACATCCAGAAGAATTCACTGGATGAGTTCAAGGGCACCAGGCTCCTCGCCGCGCACCTGCACGATGGCTCGCTGCTGCACTTCACGACCAGAGACGTGAAGACGATGGACGACATCAAGGGCCTCAAGGTGCGCGCGCCCTCCCGCATCGGAACCAAGTTTCTGACGGCCATCGGTGCAACGCCGGTGCAGATGCCGCTGCCGCAGATTCCGGAGGCGCTCTCCAAGTCGGTGATCGACGGCGCGATGGTGCCGTGGGAAGGCGCACCGTCCATCAAGCTTGCCGAGATCACGAAGTATCACGTCGATTCGGCAGCGGGGCAGCGCAAGATGTCCAACTCCATCTTCGTGATCGCCATGAACCAGGCGAAATACGACAGCCTGCCCGCCGACCTCAAGAAGGTGATCGACAACAATAGCGGTCTGGAGACCTCCAAGCAGATCGGCAAGCTGTTCGATGCCACCACCACGCCGAGCAAGAAGATCGCCGAAGACAACAAGGGCGTTTTCACCACACTCTCTGCCGCCGAATACGACCGGTGGCAAAAGGCGACGGAGCCTGTGTCCAGGGAATGGATCCAGGAGGCCACGGGCAAGGGTGCCAATGGCGCGGCGCTCCTCGACGATGCGCGCGCGCTCATCAACAAGTACGGCGGTTGATGCACTGAGAGGCGCTCTCGAAGGCGCTTGCGCCGTGACATTGGCGCGTGGTCGGCCAAGTTTGGAGTTATTCTCGGGGGCCTCGCGCCCCCTTGTTTTTGTAGGTGTCACACTCAGGATCGACGATCATGTCCGACAAGAAATTCGCTTCCCAGGCCGACCTTGCCGAAAAGAAGGTGAGCTTCGACAAGCTGTCCGACCACGCCTACGCCTACACCGCCGAGGGTGACCCCAACACAGGCATCGTCATTGGCGACGACGCTGTCATGGTGATCGACACCCAGGCGACACCGGTGATGGCCCAGGACGTGCTGCGGCACATCCGCACGGTGACCGACAAGCCGGTGAAGTACGTGACGCTTTCGCACTACCATGCGGTGCGCGTGCTGGGCGCGACCGGCTACCAGCCGGAGCACATCATCGCCAGCCGCGACACTTATGATCTCATCATCGAGCGCGGCGACGCGGATATGAAAAGCGAGATCGAGCGCTTTCCGCGTCTCTTCCGGGCCGTCGAATCCGTGCCGGGTCTGACCTGGCCGACGATCGTGTTCGATCGACGCATGACGTTGTGGATGGGCAAGCTGCGCGTCGAGATCATGCAGCTTGGACGCGGTCATACCAAAGGGGACACGGTGGTTTGGCTGCCCGATGACCGGGTGCTCTTCTCGGGTGATCTCGTCGAATACAACGCGACGCCCTACACGGGCGACGCGTACCTCACCGATTGGCCCGCAACGCTCGATAACGTGGCAGCACTACGACCCGAGAAGCTCGTGCCCGGACGTGGCGCATCGCTGCAATCGCCGGAGGAAGTCGAAGCAGGACTCGCTGGAACTCGTGCGTTCGTGACGGAGCTGCTCGAGTCGGTGAGGAGCGGGGTGACGGCGGGATCCGACTTGGGTACTGTGTACAAGCAAACCTACGCCAGGCTGCAGCCGAAGTTCGGCCACTGGGTCATCTTCGATCATTGCCTGCCGTTCGACGTGACGCGCGCGTTCGATGAATGTACCGGCCACGCTGATCCGCGCATCTGGACCGCACAGCGCGATCGCGAGATGTGGGAGACGCTGGAAACCTAGAGGTGAAGTCGCGAGCGCCATGACGACGTACGTCAACCCGCGCTACGCGTATCGCCGCATACCCGAGCGTGACGGGGAGGTGCGCCACTATCCCGTGGTGATCGTCGGAGCCGGTCCTGTCGGTCTGGCCGCTGCCATCGACCTCGGTCAGCGCCAAGTCCCTGTCGTGGTCCTCGATGACGACGATACGGTCAGCGTGGGGTCGCGGGCGATCTGCTGGTCGAAGCGAACGCTGGAGATCCTCGATCGACTGGGTTGCGCAGAAAACCTCGTGCAGAAAGGCGTGCGCTGGAACGTCGGCAAGGTGTTTCACCGCGACGCTCTCTTATACCAGTTCGATCTACTGCCCGAAGGCGGACATCGCCGTCCGGCATTCGTCAACCTGCAGCAGTATCACGTGGAAGAATGTCTTGTATCGCGTGCCATGGCTCTCCCCAACGTCGAGCTCCGCTGGAACAACAAGGTTGTCGGTGTGCAGGGCGGGCAGGGCGACAAGGTTCGCCTGCGGGTGGCCTGTCCCGATCGTGAATACGACGTCACATGCGATTGGCTGATTGCCGCCGACGGGGCCAAGAGTGTCGTGCGCCGCGAGCTGGGTCTGGAGAGCGAAGGTCAGGTGTTCCGCGATCGTTTCCTGATCGTCGACATTCGCATGCGCTCCGAATTTCCGCCAGAGCGCTGGTTCTGGTTCGATCCGCCGTTCCATCCGAACCAGAGCGTGCTGCTGCATCGTCAGGCGGATGACGTCTGGCGCGTCGACTTCCAGCTCGGATGGGAGGCTGAACCGGAAGAAGAAAAGATGCCCGAGCGCATCCTGCCGCGGTTACGCGCCATGCTCGGCCATGAAGCGCAATTCGAAATCGAATGGGCAAGCGTGTACACGTTCTCGTGCCGGCGCATGCAACGATTTCGCCACGGGCGCGTGCTCTTTGTCGGTGACGCCGCGCACCTACTGTCACCCTTCGGTGCGCGCGGCGCGAACAGCGGAATTCAGGACGTGGACAATCTCGTGTGGAAGCTCGGTGCGGTGTTGAAGGGGGATGCGCCCGACCGCCTGCTCGACACCTTCGATGCAGAGCGTTGCGCCGCGGCGGACGAGAACATGCGCGTGACCACGGCCTCGACGGACTTCATCACGCCCAAGAGCGCCATGTCGCGCGTGTTTCGTGATGCGGTGCTCGGGCTTGCGAAGCGCTACCCGTTTGCACGCAAGCTCGTCAACAGCGGGCGACTGTCGGTGCCGCACGTGTGTATGGATTCACCGCTCAATACACTTGATGAGCGTGAATCATCGTGGCAGGGTGCGATGATGCCCGGCGCGCCGGCCGCCGATGCGCCGGTGCGCGGCCCGCAGGGCGAATGGCTGCTCGACCATCTCGGTGGCGAGTTCGTCCTGTTGCTGTTCTACGGGCGCATCGACGGCAGCCTGGCCGCAGGGCTCCGACAGGCCGCGATGCCATGCCGTGTCGTGCAGGTTGGCGGGGGGGCCTCGACGGGCATCGCGACGATCGAGGATACCGACCGCCTGATCGAAAAGCGCTATGACGCCAAGCCCGGCACGTGCTATCTCATCCGTCCCGACCAGATCGTCTGCGCCCGCTGGCGGGCCTTCGATCACCGGGCGGTGTGCGGGGCCATCGCTCGTGCCAGCAGCACAACCGCGGTGCAGGAGCTTGCATGTCATCCCTCGTGACCGAATCGAATCTCCCTGCGGGCGACGAATTCTACGAAGCGCTGATCGACATGCATCGCGATTTGACCGACGCGCAGAGCGCCCTGGTGAACGCGCGTCTCATCCTGCTCCTGGCCAATCACATTGGCGACTTCGATGTGCTGCGCGAGGCGATGCTTGCGGCGCGGGAGGACATCGTCCAGGCAGGCACATCGTGACCGGCGCACTTGCAGCGGCCATCAATCAACACCCGAGGAAGCCATGAGCTATCAGAACATCATCATTGAAACCCGCGACCGCACCGGAGTCATCCGGCTGAATCGGCCGCAGCGCATGAACGCGCTCAACGACGAACTCGCGCGCGAGCTTTCCCAGGCGTTGTTCGCTTTCGACGCGGACGCGAATATCGGCTGCATCATCATCACGGGCAACGACAAGGCGTTTGCCGCCGGTGCCGACATCGGGGCGATGGCCGAGTGGGATTTCCAGAAGGTGTACGCCGACGACTACATCACGCGCGACTGGGAATCGCTGCGCAAGGTGCGCAAGCCCGTCATCGCGGCGGTCGCCGGCTATGCACTCGGCGGCGGATGCGAGCTTGCCATGATGTGCGATCTCATCATTGCAGCCGATAGCGCGAAATTCGGGCAGCCCGAAATTACCATCGGCACGATGCCCGGAATGGGCGGCACGCAGCGCCTGCCGCGCGCAGTGGGCAAGGCGAAGGCCATGGACTGGTGCCTGACCGGACGCATGATCGACTCGCAGGAAGCCGAACGTGCGGGGCTCGTCGCGCGCATCGTTCCGGCCGAGCGGCTCGAAGCCGAGGCGCTCGAGATGGCCGCGAAGATCGCTTCCTTCTCGCTACCGGTCGTGCTGAAGATCAAGGAGGCGATCAATCGCGCGTACGAATCCTCCCTTGCCGAGGGTCTGCTCTTCGAACGGCGCGAGTTCCACTCGACGTTTGCCTTGGACGATCAGAAGGAAGGCATGCGCGCATTCGTCGGCAAGCGCAAGCCGGCCTTCAAGCATCGTTAGCGCCGGCCCGAGTCGCGCTTGCGCAGTGCCTTCCAGAGCACCCACGGCAGCCCGACCACCGACAGCGCGGCCCAGGCATTGAGCGCCCGCTGGGATCGGCGGCTCGGCGGCGGGAGCAGGTCTTCGTCGTGCAGTTCCGGCGGAAATGGGCGCGGCGGCACCGGCACGATCTGCATGTCGGCGCGCTTTTTAGGGAGCCGCTCGCGATATTCGAATGCGGTCGCGATGGGAGCGTGTCCGAACGCGCGCGACGACGGAAACTGCGGGAATCGCAGAAACAGGAGCGCTTCCATGTCGGTCGACAGGAGCCCGGCCAGCGTGCCGGAGTGCCCCGGAGGCTCGCACGCGAGGCGCGCGAGCGTCGCACCGAACTCCTCGAAAGCCGCCGCCGGCAGCAATCGGGTCTGGTCCTCGGTGAGGTAATCGTAGATCGCGGCCGCTTTCTGCACCGAACGCTCGCGCGCGAGCAGCAGCGGTAAAGCCAGCGCTGCGCGGATGGGTGCCGTTGGGCCGCGGGTGGCAAGCGGCAATCCGAGCCATCGCACCACGTCCACGCTGATGCCGGCGCAATTCATTGCTGCGTGGTCGTAGGTGATCTGGTGGCGATAGAACTGCACGTAAGTGCGATTCATGGCCGACTGCAGCAATGTCGCTGCCCGCTCGTGCGTCAGCACCGCCACGATCATGGCCGAGGGGCGGTAATAGCCTTGGCCGCTGTTGAGATCGGCCAGGTAATTGTCGAGCGGCACCGGGGCGGCGATGATGCCTTTCTCGCTTTCGAGGTCGATCGGATAGAAGTTGTCCACGAGCCAGTCGGCGATGCTTCCATCCACGGCGGTACGGCCCGTGACGAATGCGAAGTGTCCCCCGTGCGCTTCGTCGTCGTCGCCCTGTGCACCATTGACGATCGCAGCGACGATCGCATGACCAGGCGGCACGGCGTAGCTCGCTCCGCCGCGGCTCCACAGCAGCGACGCCGAGAAGGGGCTCGTCGCGCCGCCTTGCGGCTCCGCGCGGACCAGGTCGCGCACGGCTTGCGGGCTGGTCGGCAACGGTGCCCGCTCGACGCGGCGAGCGTCGCGGGGCAGCCGGAAATCCTTCGGCCAGAGGGTCCGTACCTCGACGCTCTCGCCATCCAGGTCGCCACGCACGCGCAGCGGTCGCGTGCTGAACCACGCCGCCGAGCTTTCATCGAAATACGACCGGTTGAGCGACAGCTTGGGCGCGAGCGAAAGCTTCCACGCCCCGTGCGCGGCCAGCAGCTGCGTCGCGCCCACGTCGATACGCGCATGGGCCATGACGCTCGACGCGGCGACCCACACCAGTGGCGGGTAGGTGTCGAAGCCTGCCGCGCGCCTGCGGGAGAGCCAGCTTGTCAGGTCCTCGGCGGCGCCAGCTCCCCGCGTGAGCGTGACGGTGGGGAGCCCAGCCTTGGGCAGCGCAACGATCTCGTCGTGGAAGTACCACCGGGCGTGCCGCGTCGTGCTGCCGTCGGCGTGCGCGCCCGAGCCGATCGAGAAGTCGCTGGCGGGATAGAGGCCGTAGGCAACGCCGGGTGCATTGGCGGGGAGCCACGCCGTGGTGGCTGGACGCGGAGGGGGAGAGGACACGAACGTACGCAACGCAGGAGAGGACGCATTATGCGGCAACGCGCTCGCCGCACGCGATCATTCATCGGTCGTTGCGAAGCTTCGGTACGCTATGATCCCGCGCCGCCACGAAAAGCTCTCGCATGCCCATGTCACGCGTCATCGACCGCCTTTCCAAGCACGACAAGCCCGAAGCAGCAGGGATCATCGCCGCATTGCAGGAAAGACCGGCAACGATCTCGCCCAAGTATTTGTACGACGCGCAAGGTTGCGCGCTGTTTGCGGCGATCTGCGAGCTCGAGGAGTACTACCCCACGCGCACCGAGCAGGCGATCTTCGACCAGCATCGTGGCGCCATCGCCGAAATCGTCGGTCGACGCCGCCAGCTGATCGATCTCGGCGCAGGCGATGGGCGCAAGGCGCAGCAATGGTTCCCCGTGCTCGAGCCCTCCCGCTATCTGGCGGTGGACATCGCGCCAACCGCCGTCCGCTCCACGCTCGATCGCATCGCCAGCGAGTGCCCGGCGCTCGAAGCCGTCGGGCTGCTGACGGACTTTGCCGATACGCTCACGCTCCCCGACGAGCTCGTCGACCAGGCGACGCTCTTCTTCTATCCAGGCTCGTCGATCGGCAACTTCGCTCCGTCACGTGCGCTGCATTTCCTCGCCGCCTTGCGCGAGCACTGCACGTGTGCCGGTGCAGGCAGCGGCCTCCTGATCGGGGTGGATGCGAAGAAGGACCCCGTGCGCCTCGCCGCCGCCTACGACGACGCACTCGGCGTCACCGCTGCGTTCAACCGGAACGTGCTTCGGCATCTCAATGCACTCATCGGCAGCGACTTCGATGCGCGTGCGTTCGCCCATCGCGCGCTCTACAACGCGCAGGCGGGTCGAATCGAGATGCATCTCGAGGCCACGACGGCCCAAACCGTCCGGCTCGGATCCTCGCATCGCCGCTTCGAGGCCGGCGAGCGCATCGCCACCGAGCACTCCTACAAGTACGCGCCAGAAGAGTTCGAGGCGTTGCTCCGGCAAGCGGGATTCGCCTCGATCCGCTGCTGGCGAGACGAGGCCTCCGCGTTCCTCGTCTTCTACGCGTCTTTGACGTGAAACTTCGCTGCGATCACGCGCGCATGGCGTCCCGCGCGAGGCGCACTCCGGAAAACTGCCATCGCGCATCAGGCGGGAAGAAATTACGGTAGCTTGCCCGGACGTGCGATTGCGGGGTCGCACATGAGCCGCCGCGCAGCACGTACTGGTTGCACATGAACTTGCCGTTGTACTCGCCCACGGCGCCGCCCGCGGTGCGAAAGCCGGGGTAGGGCTCGTAGGCGCTGCGGGTCCATTCCCACACATCGCCGAACATCTGCGCCGGACGAGCCTCCGACGACTCCGCCGCGGCAACGGGGTGATAGGCGCGACTTTCCTGGAAATTTCCGGCGACCGGGATGTCCTGGGCGACGGATTCCCATTCCGCCTCCGTCGGCAGACGTGCATCGGCCCATCGTGCGTACGCCTCGGCTTCGAAGAAGCTGATATGCGTGACCGGCGAATGCGGATCGACCTCGACCCGGCCGTGCAGCGTGAACGTGGTAAAGCGATCGCCCTCATCGCGCCAGTACAGCGGCGCCGCCCATCCGTGCGCCTGCACCGCGTCCCACCCCATGGAGAGCCAAAGCTCCGGGCGCTGGTAGCCACGATCGCCCATGAAGCGCATCCACTCGCCATTGGTCACCGGGTGCGAGGCGATCTCGAACGGCGCCACGAACACCGTGTGTCGCGGCAGCTCGTTGTCGAAGGCAAACCCGCTGTCGCAGTGACCTATCTCGACGAGACCCCCGGGACTCGCTTTCCAGCCGGTGCGGCGAGTGGCGATGGTGGTCAACGGCCATATTCGTTCGTATACCGGCTCGAGAGGATTGCAGGAAAGGAGGTGTTTCAGATCGGTGAGGATCAGCTCCTGATGCTGCTGCTCGTGCTCGATGCCGAGCTCGATGAGCCGCAGCGCCTCCGGGTCGACGCTCCCCGACCGGAGCAAGGCTTCCATGCGCCCCTCAACCGCCTTTCGATATTCCTGAACGCGGGCCAGCGAAGGGCGTGACAGAAGGCCGCGCTTCGGGCGTGGATGCTTGGCGCCGACTGCGTTGTAGTACGAGTTGAAAAGCACGCGAAAGTCGGGATCGAACGCTGCATGCCCGACCTCGCGCTCGAGCACGAATGTCTCGAAGAACCACGTGGTGTGCGCGAGGTGCCATTTCACCGGGCTCGCGTCGGGCATGGATTGGAGCGCGCAGTCCTCGGCCGACAGGGGCGCCGCGAGGCGCCAGGTGTCACCCCGAACCTCGCGAAAGCGAAGTAGCAGGGATGCGCAATCCGGCGTGAGCTCCGAGTCGACGCGCGTGTCCGGAGCCGTTCGGTTCGCGAGGTCGGGCACGCGGGAGAGATCGCTCTGCTGAACGCCGTGGGCCGTGCGTGAGTTCATGGATTCTCCGTGTGCATCACGTGCGGGCCGGACCGCAAGACGTGCGGGGCGCGAGGCTCCGCTCGGCCACCGACTCGGACGGCCCGACCGCGCCGAGGGACCCTTTTCTGGCCATCCTACTGGAACGATTTACATTGGCGCAGGTAGTTCGGCGAATGCACCTTTTTGCAAACGTTCTACACCCGCACTCCGCTCATCCCTGATAAACGGGATCGCCTGAGCTCTTTTCGCATTGTCCCGGCTGGCGTAGCATGCCCAGCACGAATTGTTCCATTTGCAATGCACCGCCTGCGCGCGGCACCAGGAGAAGTCTTGAAACCGACGGACATCGCTCATCCCGATTACTTCCACAAGGTCGTGGACTGCCAGTGGGCATGTCCTGCGCACACGCCAGTGCCCGAGTACATCCGCCTGATCGCAGCGGGTCGCTACGACGACGCATATCTCGTGAACTGGCACTCGAACGTATTCCCGGGAATCCTCGGCCGCACGTGTGACCGACCCTGCGAGCCCGCATGCCGGCGGGGGCGGGTGGAGGAGGGTGCAGATCCGGCGCTCAAGGCCAAGGGCAAGCCCGAGCCGGTCGCCATCTGTCGCCTCAAACGCGTTGCCGCCGATTACAAGGACGACATTCGCGACCGGCTGCCACGAGCCGGACGACCGAACGGCAAGCGCATCGCGCTGGTCGGTGCGGGTCCTGCATCGCTCACCGTTGCGCGCGACCTCGCGCCACTCGGCTACCAGTGCGTCGTGTTCGACGGTGACACTCGGGCCGGCGGCATGATCCGCACCCAGATTCCGAAGTTTCGTCTGCCTGAAGCGGTCATCGACGAGGAGGTGGGCTACGTCATCGATCTCGGCGTCGAGTTTCGCGGCAAAGAGCGTATCGAAAGCTTGCGCACACTGACGGAGCAGGGGTTCGATGCGATCTTCATCGGCAGCGGCGCGCCGCGCGGTCGCGATCTCGACCTCCCGGGGCGAAGCGAAGCGGCGAAGAACATCCACATCGGCATCGACTGGCTGGCGAGTGTTTCCTTCGGCCACACCACTAAGATCGGCAAGCGCGTGATCGTCCTCGGGGGTGGCAACACCGCGATGGACTGCTGTCGCAGCTCGCGCCGCCTGGGCGGCGAGGAAGTGCACGTGGTCGTGCGCTCGGGTTTCGACGAGATGAAGGCGTCGCCCTGGGAGAAGGAAGACGCCATGCACGAGGGCATTCCGATCCACAACTATCTCGTGCCGAAGGCTTTCACGCATGAGCAAGGCAAGCTGACGGGTGTGGTCTTCGAAAAGGTCGCGCCGCAGAAGGACGCCAAGGGACGCCGCCAACTCGTAGCCACCGGCGAGCCCGAGGTTCATCTGCCGTGCGATGACGTGCTGATCGCCGTCGGCCAGGAGAATGCGTTCCCGTGGATCGAGCGCGATCTGGGGCTCGCGTTCGATGAATGGGGCATGCCGGTGGTGGATCCGGTCACCATGATGTCCACGCGCCCTGGCGTGTTCTTTGGCGGAGACGCGGCGTTCGGGCCCAAGAACATCATCTGGGCGGTGGCGCACGGGCATGACGCCGCGGTGTCGATCGATCTTCTCTGCAATGGCGAGGACCTGCGTGATCGCCCCTCGCCGCTGGTCAACCTGTCGTCACAGAAGATGGGCATCCACGAGTGGAGCTACGACAACGCCATTTCAGCGGACCATCGCTACCGCGTGCCTCTCAAGGACGTGAAGCTGGCACTGAAGAACATCAAGATCGAGGTGGAGCTCGGCTACGACCCCAAGCTCGCCTATGCGGAGACGCAGCGGTGCCTCAACTGCGACGTGCAGACGGTGTTCACCGACCGGCTGTGCATCGAGTGCGACGCCTGCGTGGACATCTGCCCGACGGATTGCATCAATTTCGTGATGAATGCCGACGAGTCGCACATGCGCGCGGAGCTGCGCATGCCCGCGCGCAATCTCACTCAGCCGCTCTATGTCTCGGGAGACCTGAAGACCGGGCGCGTGATGGTCAAGGACGAGGATGTGTGTCTGCACTGCGGCCTCTGCGCCGAGCGCTGCCCGACCGGCGCCTGGGACATGCAGAAGTTCCTGCTCGAGCTGGCGCTCGCGCCTGACTCCGAGCGGCGCCGACAGGACACGCGCGCCCGCGGCGCCGTCGCGGCAGGAATCTAGTCATGGCGAAGCTCACTCC